>CAUVMZ010000108.1:0-10119 GCA_963552855.1 uncultured Corynebacterium sp.
CTACCCTAATGCATCATGAACACTCGGTTATTTCATACTCGCCGACGGGCCACATTACGACGATCAATCCAATTGCTTCTCGACGTTCGGAAAGAGCAATCCGACCCGGATTTTTTCTATTCCCGCCTGGCAAAAGACACATGTGAGCTGGTCACGGCGCTTCATCGGGACACACATGGTTGCGGCCTCTCGGGGACGCAGGTATTAGACGTCGGGGGTGGACCGGGGTATTTTGCGGCGGAATTTGCCGCCCAGGGTGCAGACTATATTGGCCTGGAACCCGATGTAGGGGAAATGTCAGCGGCTGGGATCACAGTAGCTAACTCGGTACGGGGCGATGGCATGGCGCTCCCGTTTCGGAATAATTCCTTCGACGTTGTATATTCATCAAACGTTGCCGAGCATATTCCCCACCCCTGGGTTATGGGGGAGGAAATGCTTCGAGTATGTAAACCAGGCGGGCTCGTAATTTTAAGTTATACCGTGTGGCTCGGCCCTTTTGGCGGCCACGAAACCGGCTTTTGGGCGCATTATCTTGGCGGAAATTTTGCCAGAGACAATTACACTAAAAGGCATGGGCATAAGCCTAAAAATGTATTTGGTATTTCGCTTTTCGACGTGTCCTGTTCGAGCGGTATTCGATGGGCTTCACAGACCAATGCCAAGGTAGTGACCCTATTCCCCCGCTATCACCCGAAGTGGGCATGGTGGTTTGTTTCAATGCCCGTTTTCCGAGAATTTTTTGTGAGTAATCTTGTGATTGTGTTACAAAAAGCCACACCTAATGAGGGCAGATAAAATGAAAAGCCCACTATATATGCGAAAAATTTTATTTTTGTGTTTACCAGCACAATTTAAATCAAAAATAAAGCCGCGTAATTGCTTGACGTTAGGGACGGTTCCGTCCTAGAATAAAAACGAGTCCAATCAAGGATTCGTTTTCATTTCCGGTATTCACCTGATGGGAAACCATATTTACAATGGTTACCTGCATAAATACCACCTCCTTTCTCGTTGGCCCCCGCGTATCAACCGCGGGGGTTTTCGATTCTCAGGAAACTGGGCTGCAAAGTACACACCATGAATGTCAACTACAGGCTTAAACTTGTCTGAACACTGCGCCGCAAAACCCACCCCTGAACTACCCCCACCACCTCATAAATAGCTTCAAATTTGCAGCCCTTTATGGGCTGCATAAATGCTGAAATCCCTGATTTGACTACAGGATTTCTTCCGTGTTTTCTCCGGGGACAAACGTATCATTCCTACGCTCCTTGCGCACCATCTGCCGCTCAGCTGCTGAGCTTGAGTTCCGATCGGGAACAAGACTGCGCAGGGTATCTGAATCGAGAAAGTACAGCTCAGCATTCTTGCAGCCACCATGCCTTGGCCAGACAGCACACCTGCTGAGCTTGAGTTCTACTTCGGAAGGCACAGATTTGAGGTGGTATCGACCGGAACCCAAGCTTAGAACACCCGATACCCCACCCTAACCTACCCGCGGAAGGCAGCACTTGTTCTAAGCTTGGGTTTCAGTTTCAGACCAACATTCACCCTGGGGCAACGGGGCACATCAAACAGAAACCAAGCTTAGAACTCATGCAGCTAGTCAAGCAGGGCTTTCGCTTTAGCTTGGGTTCTAGTTGGCAGCTTCGGTTCACCCAGGAAGAAACCTCCCGAAAATCAGAATCCCAGCTAAAGCAAAGGCGCAGCTCAACCAACAAAACCAACCATCCCCCTAATCTCTCCACGATCCCTACCGCACACCTTCTAAGCTTGGGTTTCAGTTTCAGGCCAACATTCTCCCTGGGCCAACAGGACAGGCCAAATAGAAACCAAGCTTAGAAGTCATGCAGCCAGATCCAAACTAATCCTCCAACTGAGCATCAATGTCGCTTTAGCTTGAGTTCCATCTGTTAACGGTCTAAATCCGCCCGCCGGAACCAGAACCCAAGCTCAGCACACATGCAGCTAATCAAGCAAGACTTTTGTCTTAGCTGGGATTCCAACCAGCCACGCTGGTTTACCCAGGAAGAAAGCTCCCAAAAACCGGAACCCCAGCTAAAGCAAACACGCAGCTCAACCCCAGAAAACCGGCACCACTACTCGGCTTGACAGCCCACCAACCCACCGGCCTACCAGAGCTCAGACACCAAAACCCGGCCCCACCGCAGGAAGCAGGCGGGGCCGGGTTGATGAACTTATGGAATACGGATTAGGGGTTAGAGGGCATCCTCAATGCGCTTGCGCAGGGCAGCAAATTCCTCGTGAACCTCGGATGGCACCTTGTCGCCAAGGAACTTCAAATAGGCCTCATTGTCATCAAGGTCTTTCGCCCAATCCTCCGCAGGGGCACTCAGGGCCTCTTCCACATCGGCCAGCGGGGAATCAATGCCGTCCAGATCCAGGTCCTCGGCACGAGCAGTGTTGCCGACCACGGTCTTATTGGCCTCAACCCGACCTTCGATGCGATCCACGATCCACTTCAGCACACGGCTGTTGTCACCGAAGCCGGGCCACAGGAACCGACCGTCGTCACCACGACGGAACCAGTTGACCAGGAAGACCTTGGGCATGTTGTCGCCTCCCTTATTGCCCATGTCCACCCAGTGCTGGAGGTAGTCGCCGGCGTTGTAACCAATGAATGGCAGCATGGCCATGGGGTCGTGGCGCAGGGCACCGACCTTACCTTCGGCGGCAGCCGTCTGGCCAGAGGACAGCAGGGAGCCGATCATGGTGCCGTGGTTCCAGCTGAAGGATTCCGTCACCAGCGGCACGGTGTCGGGGCGGCGGCCACCGAACAGAATGGCGTCGATCTTAATGCCGTGAGCATCTTCGAACTCGGGTGCGACGATCGGGCATTGTTCAATCGGAACCGCATAGCGGGAGTTCGGGTGAGCGGCATCAGTGTCAGATTCGGGGGTCCAGTCATTACCGTGCCAGTCGATGAGGTGAGCTGGTTTTTCCTTGGTCATGCCTTCCCACCAAATGTCGCCATCGTCGGTCATGGCAACGTTGGTGAACATGGTGTTGCCCGGTTCCATGGTACGCATGGCAATGGGGTTCGAATCGTAGTTCGTACCAGGGGCCACACCGAAGAACCCGTTTTCGGGGTTGATGGCGTACAGACCATCCGCCCGCAGGTGCATCCAGGCGATGTCGTCGCCCACCACTTCGGCCTTCCAACCGGGAATGGTGGGGGTAATCATGGCGAGGTTCGTCTTACCGCATGCCGACGGGAAGGCCGCTGCCACACCATAGCTCTTGCCTTCAGGGGAGGTGAGCTTCAGGATGAGCATATGCTCCGCCATCCAGCCTTCTTCCCTAGCCATAATGGAGGCGATACGCAGGGCAAAGCACTTCTTAGCCAGGATGGCATTGCCACCATAACCGGAACCATAGGACCAAATCTCTTTGGTCTCTGGGAAGTGGGTAATGTACTTGGTGTCATTGCAGGGCCACGTCACATCTTTTTGGCCCGGCTCTAGGGGGTGCCCCACGGAGTGGAGGCAACGCACGAATTCGCCGTCGCCCAAACGGTCGAGCGCGGCCTGACCCATACGGGTCATGATGCGCATGGACATGACCACATATTCGGAGTCCGTCAGCTGCACGCCAATCTTGGGGTCGTCGCTATCAAGTGGCCCCATGCCAAACGGCACCACATACATGGTGCGGCCCCGCATACTGCCCCGGAAATGTTCGGTCATTTCCGCTTTCATTTTGTCCGGGTCAACCCAGTGGTTGGTGGGTCCGGCACCTTCCTCAGTGGCTGAGCAAATGAATGTCCGTGATTCAACCCGAGCCACGTCAGAGGGGTTAGAGCGGGCCAGGAACGAATTGGGGCGCTTTTCGTCGTTCAAACGAATGAGGGTTCCGGAATCCACTAGTTTTTGGGAAACACGATCCCATTCTTCTCGTGAGCCGTCGGCGAAGACCACTTCGTCAGGCGTGAGTAATTTCGCAGCATCAGCAATCCAATGCAATAATGCTTCATTCTTAGTGGGAGCCTCGCCTACAAGTCCCGGGATTTCCACTTTGGACATTAAATCCTCCTGTCATATTTGGTTCCGTTTTCAACAGTAGCGACCAAATCACCCCCAGGTAGGCGGGTCTGGTGAGACCAATGTCATAATTCCGTGGGTTTATCACAACCATTTATGCCATAATGGGCCCTGTCCAGCGGAAATAACTTTTTTAGCTTATCGACGTTCGCCCCTTTCGGGGGCCCAATAACCACGAAACAGCACATTTTCATTCCCCTAAACAGGGGGGAATTGGCGTGATTTTCGGTCATTTTTCCCACCGCGAGGGTCCGGCGTCGACAAGCTTAGTGACGATCCGGCGTGCCAGTTAGCGCCATTTCTTCACCCCCACTACTCTTAAGAATCCTACCGATTACCGACAGGAAACCAGCATGAATAGACCACAACAAACCGACTTCAATGAGCTTTTTCATAACGACCTGGACTACCCCCGACTCGGCGGCGTCAGCTTTCGACGCGGGTCGCTTACTGATAATCAGGCCGCCCGCTGGGACGAATATTGGCCCACGCTCGGCACCACGCTCGCCGATCGGATTATCGACATCGACGACTGGTTTGGGCGTAGTGGGGCGAAAACCATTGTGGAAATCGGCTCCGGCACCGGAACCTCGACCGCGGCCATGGCGCAACACGAGGCCGACACCAATATCATTGCCGTGGAGCTATACAAGTCTGGGCTAGCGAAACTCCTCGGCGCCATCGTGCGGGAGAACATCACCAACATTCGCATGATTAGCGGCGACGGCGTAGAGGTACTCACTCGCATGTTCGAACCGGGTACTGTGGATGGTGTCCGTATTTTCTTCCCAGACCCGTGGCCCAAGGCTCGACACCACAAACGTCGCATCATTCAATCCGGCGTATTAAACCTCATTGCTAGTCGGCTCAAACCCGGTGGGGTATTGCACGTTGCCACCGATCATGCCGATTATGCTGCGTGGATTGCCGAACTCGCCGAGGTAGAACCACAGCTGGAATATATGGGGTGGCCGTGGCCGGACTGCCCACAATTAACCGACCGGCAGGTCATCACCAAGTTTGAGGGCAAAGGTTTAGACCAAGACCACACCATCACCGAATTCCTATGGAGGCGTACATGAGTTCGAATGAATTTTATCCCGGGAACCCCACCCACGCGGCACGATCCACAGCCGAAACCCCCGAGCCAATGGGCGACGACACGCTCCTGTTGGTGTGGGACGCCCCCAATATCGACATGGGGTTGGGCGCCATTTTGGGTGCCCGGCCCACCGCAGCCCACCGGCCCCGGTTCGACGCCATCGGCAGGTGGGTGCTGGGCCGCGCGGGCGAATTAGCCCACCACACTGGGGTTCGGATCGCCGCCGAAGCCACCGTGTTCACCAATGTGGCCCCAAACGGCACCGACGCCATCCGGCCGTGGGTGGAGGCGCTCCGCAATGTTGGGTTCGCGGTCTTCGCCAAGCCCAAGCTCACCGAGGACACCGACGTCGACCCGGACATGGTGGCGCACATTCGTCACCGTCATGCCGAAGGGGTGCTGCGCGGCGTCATTGTGGCCAGCGCGGATGGGCAAAACTTCCGGGAACTCCTCACCGAGCTTGCCGACGAAGGCATCCCGGTCACCATCTTGGGTTTCCACGAACACACCAGTTGGGCGGTGAACTCCGAAATCTTCACATTCGTGGACCTGGAGGAAATCCCCGGCGTGTTCCGGGAGCCGCTGCCGCGCATCAGCCTGGATAATCTGCCAGCGACCGGGGCCTGGCTGCAACCATTCCGACCGCTGTCCATGCTGCTATCCGATAAGTAGCCAGGCACGATCGGTAGAAGGGATGTTGTCACCATGTTTTCTCGCTGGGGTGAATTCGCCTACCAGCACCGACGTGTTATTCCACTTGTAGTTGTTGCCGTCATCATCTTGCTCTACCTCACCTTTGGGATGCGGCTTTCGGACCGCATGAGCCAAGAGGGGTGGGATGATCCCAACTCCGACTCCACGACCGCCGCCGCCATCGAAGCGCGAACATTCGGCCGTGACAATAATGGTGACGTCATCCTGCTGTTTACCGCCGAAACCGGCACCATTGACGAGTCGCCAGAGTTTGGGCACATCCAGGAATACCTGACCAACCTCCTGGCCGATTATCCCAACCAGATCGACCACATCACCAGCTATTTCGATAAGCGGGTCGACCGGCTCATCAGCCAAGACAAACGCACCGCCTTTGCCGCAATCGCGCTGAAAGGGAACGGGGACAAAACCCTGAAGGACTTCCGGGCCATCAAAGTCCAACTCGCGGGGGCCGGCAGGATGTTTCCGGGCGTATCAACGCAGGTAGCGGGAGCCACGGCCGTGGCAGATGCCCTGGATGAGGGCATGAGCCGGGATATTCGCCGGGCCGAATTCTACGCGCTACCAGCGGTCGCATTGCTGCTTCTTGTTGTGTTTGGGTCCCTGGTAGCGGCCTGTATGCCACTAATTGTGGGTGGCCTGTCCATCGTTGGGTCCCTGGGGGTGCTGTCAATACTGGCCGGGTTCACACAGGTCAATGTGTTTGCCCACTCGGTGGTGACCCTCTTGGGGCTGGGGTTAGCCATCGACTATGGGCTGTTTATGGTGTCCCGGTTTCGGGAGGAGCTCAACCGGGGTGGCGGGCAGGATGTGCGCACCGCGGTCAGGCGCACCACCGGCACTGCGGGCAAGACCGTGGTGTTTTCCGCTGCCATGGTGGCGGTGGCGCTGTCTGGGTTATTGGTGTTTCCGCAAGCGTTTTTGAAATCGGTGGCGTACGGGGCGATCAGCGCCGTGGGGTTGGCGGCGGTCCTGTCGGTGACCATGCTGCCGGCATTATTTAGCCTGCTTGGGCATAATATTGATAAGTTCATGGTGCGCCGACCCAGGTGGGCGGGGGTAACGGGGATGGTTGCGCACGCCTTGGGTCGGGGCAGGCAAGGTGGCCAGGCCAGGGGGCGTGGGCGTTCCCACTCTTACTCCCACTCCCGCGCTGCCGTAACCACACCAGCCGCGCCAGCCACGGCGTCGAAAGGATCGAAGAAGCTCAGCGAAACCTGGTGGTATCGGCTGCCGAACTGGTCGATGCAGCATGCGGTATGGGTGACCTGCGCCATTGTCGGTGGTCTCCTGGTGTTGGCCCTCCCGATCGGCGGCGTGGAATTCGGCGGCATCAACGAAACCTACTTGCCGCCCACCAATCAGGTGCGCACGGCGCAAAGCACATTCAATCAAGAATTCCCCGAATTCCGCACGGAGCCCATCAAACTGGTGGTCACCAATGCCGATAACGACCAACTCGTACAGGTGTACCAACAGGCCGCACAGGTGGAGGGTTTGACCGGGCGGTTCACCCCCACCTCAGCCACGAAGGATGGCATCACGGTGCTGTCGGCGGGGATCGTGGATCGGGCCCATAACCAGTCGGTTGTCGACCAGCTCCGGGCGATAGAACCACCACCCGGAGTAAAGGTATACGTTGGCGGCACCCCAGCCCTGGAAATCGAATCTATCGAAGCTTTATTCGACAAGCTGCCGTTGATGAGTTTCTATATTGTGCTCGCAACCTTCGTGCTCATGGCCCTGGTTTTTGGCTCACTGGTGCTACCGGCAAAGGCAGTCATTATGACGCTGTTGGGCATGGGCGCCACCATTGGGCTACTCACCTGGATGTTCGTCGATGGTGTGGGCGCAAACCTGTTCGGCTTCACTCCGGGCCCGCTCATGAGCCCGGTGCTGGTGCTCATTATGGCAATCATTTATGGGCTGTCTACCGACTATGAGGTGTTCCTGGTGTCGCGCATGGTGGAGGCGCGCGAGCGTCGCGCCGCCACTGATGTTGCCATCAAATTCGGCACCGCCCACACCGGCGGGATTATTAGTGCGGCGGCCATTATCATGATTGTGGTGTGCGGAGCATTCGGGTTTTCCGACATTGTCATGATGAAATACATTGCCTTTGGCATGATCTTCGCCCTGCTTTTCGACGCCACCATCATCCGAATGATGCTGGTCCCGGCAGTGATGCACCTGCTCCAAGACGACAATTGGTGGGCGCCCCCATGGGTGAAGTCCGCCGCCGGGGCGCTGGGGCACCGAGTTTCCCAGGGCCAGGGCCGGGGTCGGGGTCAAGCGGCCCGACCGCGGCGGCTAGCCCGGTCAGTCCAGCCACAACAGCCGGCTAGGCCGGTGCGCCGACCTCGAACAAATATTCCCGAACCGGACTCCCGTGCTAGTGTTCGAATAGAGCGGGACCGGGCGTCGTCAAGCAAGCAACCAAGCAACCAACATCCACGGCGGGAAGAAACGATAGAGTTGGCAACAGGGAACCTGCCGCCGCAGCGTTTCGAGAAACCTCGCACAACCAACCCCAGCACCCACCGGCATTTCTCCCCCACCACCGGCCGCAACACAAAACAAGTGCCCTTCACGGAACTGCTCAAGCGTTTAGAATCCGAAGACTAGCACCGCAGAAAGGACCTTCTTGACAGTCAGCCACGAAAATTCCGCGAGCCCCAAGACCGGCGCCAGCTGGAAAAACTGGGTGCGATTCCTCGGACCGCTGGTCATCATGGGGATCGCGGCCCTGCTGCTGCGCGACAAGATGCCATTCCTCGCCACCGGCTACCAGGAGGTTTTAGACGCCAAACCCACCGGCCTGGTGCTCGCGTTCCTCGCGGTGATTGCCTCCATGGTGGTCATGGCCGAGGTGATGCACACATTGCTCAACGCCGGCGGCGCCAACGTGCGCTCACGGGACACACTCCAGCTCACGTTTATTGCAAACTCCTGGTCGGCGACGTTCCCGGGGGGCGCGGCGCTGTCGGCGGTGTATCAGTTTCACACCATGCGCAATTGGGGGGTCAACGTGTTGGTTTCCTCCTGGTTTATTGTGGTATCGGCGGCGCTATCCACGGTGTGGCTGATTGCGCTGGGGCTGATTTCGGTGTTTTTCTTCGGAGCGGATTTCAGCCTATGGCCCATGTTGGGGTCGGTGGCAATCATGCTGGGGCTAGCATTGCTGGTATGGTGGGTCACGAATCATCCGGAACCGGCAAAACGGTTTGTGGTGGCGGTCATTGTCCGGGCCGGCAGGATTGTGCGCCGGCGGCCAACAAAAATCCTAGACAGCATTGATGAGCATTTTGGGCAGCTTGACGCAGTATCGCTCACTCCCGGCAAATTCAGCTTGGTTACCCTCCTGTCACTCATGAATTGGGTGTTCGACATTGTAGCGGTCTGGCTCTGCGTCTGGGCGGTAACGGATGTGCTTCCGGGGTTTCGGGCGGTGGAAAACAACACAACAGTGCTGGGGGTGGTGTTGGCGTTTGTCACCGCGAAAATCGTGGGCACGGCACAGATCACGCCAGCAGGCCTAGGCCCGGTGGAGGCGGCCATGACCGGCAGTCTGGTCGCGGTGGGTATGACGGCATCGTCGGCGTTTGGTGTGGTGTTCGTTTACCGGATTATTTCCTTTGCATTGATTACGATCATTGGGTGGGTGACATATTTCATTTCCGTTGCCCGCGGTGGTATGCATGTAGGAAGTATGAGTTCGTGAAAACATTGATGATGGACATTATTGCGGTGCTGGTGTTCGCGGTGCTGGCCCGGGCTGCCCACGGTGGTTTGGGGCTCGCCCAGATTGCGGACACGTTCTGGCCGTTTGCCCTAGGCGCCCTGGTGGGGACGGGGATTGCCGCGGTTGCGCTCCGGGGCGCGGGCATCGCGGGGTCGATGCGTTATGGTGTGATTGTGTGGCTGGTCACCGTGCTCACCGGCTTGGCCATTTGGGCGGCACGCCATGCGGCGGTTCCCCACATTTCGTTCATTATTGTGGCGACCACCATGTCCGGCCTGCTGCTTCTCGGGTGGCGTGCGGCCGGCCTGCTGGTTGCCCGCCGTCGGTCCTAGCCCCTCCCCGCTTTACGACGCCCTCCCGGTGGCTAAGGCCGGCCTTAGCCAGCCTAGTTTAGGCCCCGGAGGGATTTGTTTTTCTAAAACCAGCCCACCCCATAAATCAGGGCTTTTGCTTTATCAGGGGTTACGCTTGGCTGCTCCGGTTAGCCCAGGAAGAAA
>CAUVMZ010000109.1:0-10065 GCA_963552855.1 uncultured Corynebacterium sp.
CCATGGTCACATCATGTCCCTGCCGCACCATGATGTCCGCAGCCTCTGGATCCTGGCTGATATTTGCTTCCACGCACGCGTTCACATTACCCGGCACTGCGAGTGCCCCACCCATGAATACGATATGGGCCCGCTCCGCGAATTCCGGCGACCTACGCATGGCGGTAGCAATATTCGTCATGGCACCGGTGGGAACAATAACCAGGTCATCACCGTATTTAGCAACACTGTCGATCAGGAAGTCCACCGCCGATTGTTCCTGACAACTAGCAGCGGCATCCGGCACAACCACATCCCCGATGCCGTTAGATCCGTGGATAAATTCCGAGATGGGCAGCACTTCAAAACCATCCTTCGCCAGGGCATGTGATTCCCCAACAAACACCGGAATATCCGGCCGGCCAAAAAGCTCCAACAAGGCAAGATCGTTACGAGCCCCATCTTGCACGAGCACATTCCCGTAAGTAGCGGTGATCCCAATAAGATCCAATTCGGGAGACCCCAGCGTGTAGGCCAAGGCCAGAGCATCATCAATACCCATGTCTAAATCTAAAATAATCTTTGTCATATCTTATTTCTCCACCTCTAAGATTCGTAGCGTATCAGCAACATCCTGGTGAATAGCAGTCAATAATTCGGGAACGCTGGTGAATTTTTCCATGCTTCGCACCCAGTCCACAAACTCCACCACGACCGTATGCCCATAAAGATCGGCGTTTTTACCAATCACATAACTTTCTACGCTACGGCGCTTATCACCAAATGTAGGATTGTGCCCAACCGAGATTGCGGCTGGGTACCGTACTCCCTGCTTCATATCACCGTCGATAGGTGCCTGTGATATCACCATTAACCACCCAGCGTACACGGCGTCCTGGGGCAACGCTACCAAATCGGAGAAATATAAATTGGCTGTTGGGAACCCCAATTCCCGCCCGCCACGGCCGGCACCCCGCACCACTTCACCGGCAACAGAAAATTCCCGCCCCAACGCGGCATTTGCCTCCCGCACCTTACCTTCACCCAGCAAACGCCGAATCAGTGTGGAACAGATCACCGCATCATCCTCCACTAACAAATCAATGACATGTACCTCAATGCCATACTTGTGGCCGAGTTCCCTCAATACTTCCGTGGTACCTGCGGCTTTTTTGCCGAACGTAAAATTCGAGCCCACCACCACGGCCCGGGCTTTGAGCGTGTCCCGAACAATCTGGAGGAAAAATTCTTCCGGGCTTAGCTGCGCCACCGCAACATTAAAACTCATCGCCAAAATATGATCGATCCCCTGGGCAGCAGCTAACGACGCTCGCTGCGTCACCGTCCCCAACAATGGTGGCATCCGATCCGGGCGCAACACCGCCAATGGGTGTGGGTCAAAAGTAAGCAATATGCTGGGTAAACCCAGTTCATGCGCCCTGGTTGTTGCGGCCGCCAACAATCGGCTATGCCCCCGGTGCATGCCATCAAAAACCCCAATGGTCACAACGGAACCGGTCAAATCCTTCGGTACTTCAGTAATCCCATGCCAAATATCCACGGGATTAAGACTACGTGATGAACGGCAAACCACATAGACTGAACTGTCATGACACAAGCCTCCCTAGATCCATTAGCCACCTCCGGCCTTGTGGTCGTCGACAAGCCAGCAGGAATAACCTCACACGACGTCATTGGGCGACTGCGCCGCATCTTCCACACCCGGCGTGTCGGGCATGCTGGAACCCTTGATCCACTCGCCACTGGGGTACTCATTGTTGGCATAAACCGAGGCACAAAATTCCTCACTCACCTTGTTGCCGCCACGAAATCCTACCAAGCTACCATCCGGCTCGGCATGGCCACCACCACCGATGACGCTGAAGGCACCGAAATAAGCCGTGCCGACACAACCCACCTCACCAACGACGACATCACCGCCGCACTCCCCCAATTTACCGGGCGCATCATGCAACGACCTGCCGCGGTCAGCGCCATCAAAATTGACGGCAAACGCGCCCACGAGCGGGTGCGCGCCGGCGAATCCATCACCATACCCGCCCGGGAAATCACCATCAGCCAACTCACCCCCACCAGTTTCGACCACCACGATGGGTTCGTCGACATGAACATCACCGTCGACTGCTCCTCAGGAACATATATTCGATCCATTGCCCGAGACCTGGGCGAAGCCCTCCACGTTGGTGGGCACATCACCGCCCTCCGCCGCACTGCGGTCGGTAACTTCACCCTCACCGACGCCCGCACCCTCACGCAGTTAGAAACCAACCCCCACCTATCGCTCAGCCTCGACCAAGCACTCACCCGCTGTTACCCCACCCTTGCCATCACTGAAATCGAAGCCACCGCACTCAGTATGGGGCAATGGTTGCCGGCACGCGGCCTTAGCGGCACCCACGCCGCCGTATCCCCCGACGGGCACAGCATTGCCCTCGTCAAAGAAACCGGAAACCGCCTGGCCACCGTGTTCGTAGCTCGACCCGCAACCCTCACATAGTCCTATGTCACATAGGTGGCCACCACAATATACCCATTGGTAATCTGCCACCGCCCCTCAATCAATGGCACCGGGGTAGGGCGCACCAACAAATACGACGTGCATGTACCATCATCCCGCACATCAATCTCGGCCTGCTCAAACCCCAACCACCTATGGGTAAGCGGAAACCACGCCTTATAGGTTGCCTCCTTCACACAAAACAGCAGTTTCGTGGCGCAATCCACCCCCCGACTCTGCAACCGCTCCAACTGGGCTATTTCGGTCGGCAACGCAACAGAATGAATCACCCCCTCCGGCAATGGTTCCGCCACCTCCACATCCAACCCCATTGACCGCACTAACAACCGGGGCGCCACCACCGCCGCTCGAAACCCATTCGTGTGTGTCAACGACCCAGACACCGCTGACGGCCACAACGGCATACCCCGCTCACCACGCAAAATCGGCTGGGACGAATCCCTACCAAGATCCGCCAACGCCTGGTGTGCGCACCACCGAGCATCACCAAACTCTGCTTTGCGGATATCAACCGCATGCGCCACCAATGCGCGCTCCAACGGGTGCAACATATTAAACCGAGTCAAATCAGTCGAATGATTCGCCACATTCATCGTGCAAAATTTTGCTGACTCGGGAAATAATGATGGATCAACCATTTTCCCCATCCACCTCCATAACCGGATACGGCCACAAACCCAAATGGCCAGGCATCCGCCACTCCCGCGGATACCCCAACGACACTTCCACATGCCGAACCCCCTCCACGACCATCTCTCCTGGCATATGTAAATGACCATAGACCACAACCTGAGCATCATAGCGCCGCGCCCACGATCGGGTATGTCGAGTGCCACACCACAACCCAATCTCCGTAAACCGAACCTGATTCACCGGCTCCACCACCAATGGCCAATGATTCACCAAAATCGTCGGCCCAGTGGTACGAGACAACCGTTTAATGGAATATGCCAGCCGATCCCAACACCAGCCACGCACATCCACAAACGGAGCAATAGCGAACTCGTCGGTGAGCATAATGCCCTTATCCCGGGCCGACTGCACCGCCTCTTCCACCCCCAAACCCGGCTGGCGGAACGAATAATCATACAGCGTAAACAACGGCACAATAGTTACCCCATGAAACATGGGGTAAGGATCCTCCGGGGTCAACACATCAATCCTGCGGCATAAATCCACAAGCTCGTTATATTTATCCCGACCCCGAAACCGGTCCGATGTACGAGAAAACAACTCATGGTTTCCCGGCACCCAAATCACCTTGGCAAACCGGCTACGCAACATGGCCAAAACATCAATGATGACGCTATTCCGTTCTGCCACATCACCAGCAACAATAAGCCAATCCGACGGATCGGTGGGATGAATGCTCATAATGTGCTGAGAGTTATCACGCACTGCAGCATGCAAATCGGACACCGCCCATAAAGTGTGCGTCATGGTGTCCTCCTTGGATGAACCTTCATCACTTCCGTTACGCTACAACCGTACGTTACCAACATGCCATATCGCCCACCACCTGCAACAATAACCACATGGTGACTACTGGACACAACAACCTACGGTGTGATGCGGCAAACAACCACATAATCTTAACCCGAAATGGCCCTATCACCCACTTGGCCACCTCCGGTGATTCCGTGCATCATCCCAATCACCCCATCGGCAACATCACCCACCACTGTTCTCACCAGTATGCGCACCATTCGCCGCCCATTTCATGGAATAAAACCGGCACACAACTGCCACCAGCCGAATCATAATAAAGCCTAAAAGTCCCCACCACACCCCCACTAATCCGGTATGCCACCACCATGCCACCGCAACCCCAGGCAGAAAACCACCAATCACTGCACAAATCGTAATATTCCGCAGATAGCTGGCATCGGCAGCACCCAACAACACCCCATCCAGGGCAAACACCACCCCACCTATGAGAATCATGGCCACCAATTGCCACCAAGGCCCGGCCAGCGCGGCCAATGTGGCAGCATCAGTGGTGAAAATCCGGGGGATGACCGAAAACCCGGCACCAAACACAGTAGCCAGCACCAGCGCAAACCCCGTGGAGTAGGCCAAAATCCGCTGCCCCACCTGTTTCGCCGCCATAACAGAACCAGCCCCCACCGCCGCACCGATGAGAGTTTGCGCTGCAATCGCCAAAGAGTCCAACACCAAAGTCAAAAAATTCCACAATTGCAGCAAGATTTGGTGTGCCGCCAACGCCTGCGGCCCAATCCGACCCGCAACGGCAGCGGCAGACATAAACGCAACCTGGAAAGCCAAGGAACGCAAGATCAGGTCGCGTCCCAGCACGATCTGCTGTTTCATCATGATCGGGTTAGGCCACCAACCCCCACCATGGATGGTGCAAGCCCGCACAAGCGCCCCTAAAAACAGGGTGGCTGTGATCGCGGTACCCACCAAGGTTGCCCACGCCGACCCCACAATCCCCAACCGAAGCACCAACACTGGGATAAGGATCGCACCGGGAACTAACCCAGATAAGGTAAAAATCAGGGGTAGCCTGGTGTTTTGGATACCTCGCAGCCACCCATTTCCAGCCATGTCGATAAGCACCAGCGGAATGGCGAAACTAGTGACACGCAACCATTGGGTTGCGAGCTGCGCCACCGTAGGATCCTGCGACAACCACAGAGTGAACTGTGGGGCGCCAACCCACATGATGAGGGTGAGAACAACGCCCACCACCACAGCCATCCACGTGGCCTGCACCCCTTCACTAATCGCCCCACGAGTATTTCCGGCACCATATTGGTGCGAAGACCGGATGGTAGTGCCATAGCTTAAAAACGTGAGCTGTGTTGTCACCTGCGCATATAGGGTGGTACCAGTGGCGAGAGCCGCTAAAAGTACCTTACCGCCGTAACGACCAACCACGGCGGTATCAAGCAACAGAAACAAAGGGGTGATAATGAGCACCCCCAGGGCGGGTAGCGCCAACCCCAAAATACGGGCTGCCGACACCTTCTGGACCAATACTTTTTGAACCTGCTGGTCCGAATTTTTCTGATTCACTTTTCCCTGATCTCCCGCACCGGTATTCACCGCACCAGCATCAGATTCCGAATCCATCATTATCGAATAGGTGCTTCTTGATTCTGATACAACACCGGACAGGACTTATTAGCGGCAGAAATTATATTGGCTGTAATCTCCGCAATCGTGCTGGAGCAGGTAAAACCCGCAGCCCGTAAATGTCCCCCGCCACCAAGATAATGAGCTAACTCGGACACATCAATCGTGTCCGACCGTAAACTCACCCCCACAAAACCCGGCTGGTATTCCTTAATCACCACCGATATATCAATGTTTTTCATCCCCCGCACATAATCAGCAATGGACTCCACCGCATGCAAACTATGGCCGGCAATCACCTCATGGGTAGCGAACGCGAAAGCAATCTCATGACAATCTGACTGGTGTATTTCCAGCGACGACAGCACCTTCCCAATCATTGTGAGATCAGAAAAACTCAACCCATCAAACATTTGATTACCAATGGTGCGGATATCCAACCCGGTGTTCACGAGTTCCTGGGCCAACGCATGCATGACTGGCCGACCCCACCGAAACCCGCCAGTATCCGTCAACAACCCAACATAGAGGCAATGAGCAATATCCTGGGTGAGCTCTACGCCTAAATAATCAAACCATTGTCTAATAATGGTCGTGGATGACTCCGCAGTATAATCAATAAGATTAATACCCCGACATCCCAGATTAGAGGCGTGATGATCGATCAAAATCACATCCGATTCCCGCCGCATCACAGCCTCCTCTAACGCACCCATACGGGCGGAAGAACCACAATCCACCACAACGATGGCATCACAGGGTGGTAGTTCATCTGTCACAAGAATATTCTCGGCCCCGGGAATGGTGAGCAAAAAATCGTCGAGAGGCAGACTCTGCCCAATAAGCCCCACCGCCTCTTTCCCCAGTTGATGCAGGCCAGCGATCATAGCGCACATGGAACCTACATCGTCCGCATCGGGAGTGATATGCCCAATAACCGCAAACCGGTGGTTCTCATGTACCCAGGCAGTGGCAGCATCCCACTGCGGTTCACCTGCCACCGATGTGTCCACCGCGGATTGATCTTGCATAACAAACTCCCCTCATTGGTGTGAAACGTATGAAACTGTGTTACTCTTCTGGGTCAGTTTTGTACGGGTTCGCGTCCCCAGCCGGAGTAGCGGTCTCCCGTAGTTTTGCCAACTCGGCATCCCGCTTTCGAGCGCGCGCCAATAATTCCTCCATCCGTGCAGACGATTCCGGCATTGTATCCAATTCGAAGGTAAGCGTTGGGGTAAACCGAACGCTTAATTGGTCACCAACAATTTTGCGTAACTGTCCCTTCGCCCGAGTCAGTGCCTGAGCGGCCGCCTCAGTATCGGGTTCATCTGCAATATTCTTACCCCGCACCGTATAAAACACGGTTGCGTCATGGAGATCACCAGTAACCCGAGCATCCGTGATAGTGATATATGCCAAACCGGGGTCTTTAATTTCCCGCTCGATAGCGGACGCAACAATATGCAAAATTCGTTTCGCTAATCGGTGCGCACGTGCTGAATCAGCCACGATTATTCTCCTTATTACCTTCAAATTTTTACTTTTCGACGAGTTTTCACCCGCCAATAGTATAAAAACCCACGGCTCTACCTTCTCTAGCGTATGCCAAAAGTAGAGCCGTGATAGTCATTTTCCAGCCGCAGGCCACAACCCGGGATAACCCAAGCATCCTACGGCCCGCGGCTGGATATTATTACACTCACCGTGTTTTTAGGTGCGAGGCACCTCAACCTGTTCGAACACCTCGATGATATCGCCCACCTGAATATCTGGGTAGGACAACACCATACCGCATTCGTAACCTGCGGAAACCTCGGTTACATCATCCTTTTCTCGCCGCAGCGAGGTGATCGTGGCATCGGCGGCAATCACATTGCCGTCTCGAACCAACCGCACGGATGCACCACGACGCGCCTTGCCTTCCTCAACCTTGCAGCCGGCAATCAAGCCCACCGCAGAAGCCTTAAAGATGGCCCGGATCTCTGCCTTACCAACCTCACGCTCCTCATAAACCGGCTTCAACATGCCACGCAGGGCAGCCTCCACCTCTTCGATAGCGCGGTAAATAACGGTGTAGTAGCGCACATCCACGCCCTCCGAGTTGGCTTCCTCGGTGGCTTTGCCCTCAGCACGCACGTTGAAGGCAATAATGACAGCATCGGAAGCAGCAGCCAACGTGACGTTCGTTTGGGTCACAGCACCCACACCACGGTCAATGATGTTTAGCTGGACCTCATCATCCACGTCAATCTTCAACAATGCTTCTTCCAGGGCTTCCACGGAACCGGCATTGTCGCCCTTGAGAATCAGGTTCAGGGTGGACTGTTCCTTCAGTACCGCATCCAAATCCTCCAGGGACACGCGCTTCCGGGTCCGCGCCGCCAAAGCATTACGCTTGCGGGCATTCCGCTGGTTGGCAATCTGCCGGGCAACCCGGTCGTCCTCTACCACCAGCAAGTTGTCGCCAGCGCCAGGCACCCCATTCAGGCCCTGCACCTGGACAGGTCGGGATGGGCCTGCTTCTTCCACGTCATTGCTGTATTCATCCACCATGCGCCGCACCCGACCATAGGTGTCGCCAGCAACAATGGAATCACCAACCCGCAACGTACCACGCTGCACAATGACGGTCGCCACTGGGCCACGACCACGATCCAGGTGGGCTTCGATAGCCACACCCTGGGCATCCATGTCCGGGTTAGCCCGCAGATCCAGGGAAGCATCGGCGGTCAGTAAGACCGCCTCCAGCAACCCATCCACGTTGATGTTCTGCTTAGCAGAAATATCAACAAACATGGTGTCACCACCATATTCTTCAGGCACCAAACCATACTCGGTCAATTGGCCGCGGATCTTCTCCGGGGACGCGCCGGGCTTGTCGATCTTATTGACCGCAACCACGATCGGCACGTCGGCGGCTTTAGCATGGTTGATGGCTTCCACGGTTTGCGGCATCACACCATCATCGGCGGCAACCACCAACACCGCAATGTCGGTGGATTTTGCGCCACGGGCACGCATGGCGGTAAATGCCTCGTGACCTGGGGTATCCAGGAAAGTAATTTGACGCTCTGCGTCGTCAATATTCACTTTCACCTGATATGCACCAATGCCCTGGGTGATGCCGCCGGCCTCGCCGGAACCGACATTGGTTTTACGGATGGTATCTAAGAGACGGGTTTTACCGTGATCGACGTGACCCATAACGGTCACCACCGGCGGACGAGACGCGAGGTCTTCTTCCGTACCGGTGTCTTCACCGAATTGTAGGTCGAAGGATTCCAGCAACTCCCGGTCTTCGTCTTCAGGGGAAACGACTTCAACCACATAGTTCATTTCCTCACCGAGCAACATGAGGGTTTCTTCCGACACGGAAGCCGTTGCGGTCACCATTTCGCCCAGGTTAAACAGGGCCTGCACCAGTGCGGCAGCCTCAGCATTGATTTTTTCCGCAAAATCGGACAGGGAAGCGCCTCGCGCCAACCGAACTGTTTCGCCTTTACCGTCGGGTAGCCGCACGCCACCAATAACATTGGGGGCCTGCATTGCCTCATACTCGTTGCGCTTCTGCCGCTTGGACTTCCGGCCTTTCCGTGGGGCACCACCGGGGCGACCAAACGCACCCGCGGTACCACCCCGGCGGCCACCACGCCCACCGGTGCCGCCACCGGGGCGACCACCAAAGCTAGAGCCCTGGTTATCGGAGCGGCCACGGGGCCCACCAGCGCCACCAGAAGCCGAACGAGACGGCATCTGCCCGGGGCTGGGCTGGCTGGGCATCATAGCTGGTGAAGGCCGACGTCCTTGACCAGTGCCTTGCCCACCAGGACGAGGTGCACGCTGATCTGCTTGGTTAGCGCCGCGCCCGCCTCGATTATTGGAGCGTTGATTAGCGCGATCATTGGCACCACCGCCCTGGCCGGGGCGACGGTTGCCGCCGGCATTACGCCCACTAGGACGGGGGGGCTGCCGGTCACCACCAGTGGAGAATGGATTATTAGCGACCCGCGGGGCACGGGCACCTGGTTTCGGGCCAGGCTTAGCTTGCGGCCGAGGCATGGTCCCCGGTGTCGGCATACCAGGCTTGGGGGCCGGTTTCGGGGTACCAGATTTCGTTGGTTCCGTAAAAGTCGGAGTCGCGGCCTTAGTTGGCGTGGCAGTACCGCCTGGTTTTGCTGCGCCAGGTTTCGCGGTAGCGCCTGGCTTTGGCGCGCCCGGCTTCGGCGCACCGGGTTTCGCGGTAGCGCCTGGTTTCGGAGCACCAGGCTTGATGGTACCAGGTTTCGGCATGCCGGGTTTCGCGGTAGCGCCTGGTTTCGGGGCACCGGGTTTCACGGCAGGTCCAGGTTTGACAGCACCTGCACCTGGCTTCGGCGCACCAGGCTTCGGGGCACCGGGTTTCGCGGTAGCGCCTGGTTTCGGGGCACCGGGTTTCACGGCAGGTCCAG
>CAUVMZ010000110.1:0-10020 GCA_963552855.1 uncultured Corynebacterium sp.
AAGCGGGGTTTCTGTCTGAAACTGATGCCTTTGGTTAGCTCCGAAACCAGAAACCCCGCTTAGAACTATTGCAGCCATAATCAGAACGCCGGTAGTAATTGTTCCAAGCTCCACTTTCACCGAAACGTAAGCCCCCAAGCATGCCCCAGGAAGGTTTTGCAGCTTAAAAGAACAGCTACAGGCAAGCTTGGTACCGCACAAGTGCTGAGCTGGAGTTTGCGGCCGCTGAGGAATGCTGGGGCTGGGATCAGGAACCCCGTGAGATGTGGGGACGCAATATGGTTCCACCGCTCCACTAGTAGACATGCTTTGGAAGGGGAATCGGACTAGACTACACACCTATGCCTGAAGGCCACGTCATTCATCGTCTTGCCCAACATCTCAATCGTGAATTCACGGACACCAGCCCAATAGTCACCTCGCCGCAGGGCAGATTTGATGCCCAAGCCCGAACCCTGGACGGTCAGCCGTACCTGGAGTCGGATGCCTATGGGAAGCATCTGTTTATCGAGTTTGATGTTTCCCAACCGGAGCGCATTATCTATATACATTTGGGGCTCATCGGTTCGTTGCATTTCGAGGACCCTGCGGAAACCAAGGGGCAGATTCGGCTGCACATGGCCACCGATACTATTGCTGCAAACCTGCGGGGGCCACAGTGGTGTCGGCTGATTACGGCGGAGGAGAAGGCGGTGGCCGTCGATAAGCTGGGGGCGGATCCGCTGCGGGCCGATGCGGACCCGAAGCCCATTAAAGAGAAGGTCAATAAGTCGAGCCGGAGCATTGCGTCGCTGCTTATGGATCAGTCGTTGTTTCCTGGCGTGGGCAATATTTACCGTGCTGAGACGCTATTTCGGCTGGGGATTGACCCGTTTAGCAGCGGTAAGGATGCGGATTTCGATGCGATTTGGGCTGATTTGGTGCAGCTCATGGCCGAGGGGGTCAAGGCGGGGCGCATCGACACCGTGCGACCCGAACACACGCCCGAGGCAATGAATCGCCCGCCGCGTGTCGACGACCATGGCGGGGAGGTATATGTGTATAGGCGTGCCGGTCAGAAATGCTATATATGCGGCACACCTATCAACGAGCAGGTGATGGAGGGGCGGAATCTTTTCTGGTGTCCCACCTGCCAAAAAGGTGACTAGCCTGCGCTTTCTCTTTTGCGCTTGGTTACGACGTGTTTTTGGATGGCGTCGAGCGTGCCGAATTCGGCAAGCAGCTGGTAGGCGGTGGATAGGTCGTCGTCTTCCTCGGTCACCCCGAATCCTTCCACTGCTTCTATGCGACGCCGTAACGTTTGGCGCTCCTCCAACCAATGCTCAATTATTTCGGAAAGCCGGGTTCCGGTATCTGCGAACAGGGCATTTGTGCGATTAAGCTGAATGATTGCCCAGGTCTTGTCGCTCATGCCGACGGAGTTCATTTCCTCAACAGTTGTTCCGAATAATTGTGCGATTGCGAGGGCTTCGGCGACTCTAGCGATTCGGTCGCCTTTTTCAATCCGCGCCAACACTGTGGCGTGCATGCAGTAGCCGATTTTGTCTAATTCACGCAGCAAATCAGCCCGGGTCCACCCGCGAGCTTCACGCATTTGCCGGACTGTATCGCCGAATGACTCGGAGTGGTCGACCCATGAAGTATTGTTCATACCTCAATTTTTACCGGAAAAACCAACGGGGTTATATACAAAATGTCATAGTGCTGAAATCACAATATGTATTTAGAGTATTGTCTACTCCTCGCTAGTATTAGTATCCAGGGTTAATGCGCGTTTCTGGATGGCATCAAGTGTGCCAAACTCAGCCAAGAGTCGATATGCAGCAGCTAAATTCTCATCGTCGTTTTCGGTAAGTCCAATTTTTTCGGCTTCTTCCACATAATCCCGCAATGTTTGCCGCTTTTGCGACCATTGCGACACGAGATCGGCAAGCCGGGTACTGGTATCGGAGAACAGCGCATTGGCGTGCTTGAGATGAACGAGTATTTGTTTCTCGTCATCAGTCCCGAACTCCCCCATTTCTTCAATGGTCATGCCGAATATCTTGGCGATCATCAGGGCTTCGTGAACTCGCGCTATTTTTTCACCGTCTTCAATGCGTTTGAGCGTGGTTGCGTGCATGTAATAGCCGGTGGCTTTCCCTAGCTGTCGCAGAAAATCGGCCCGGGTCCAGCCGCGAATCTCCCGCAGTTTCCGCATTGCCACACCGAATGATTCGGGGTTTTCGCTTATAAATACCGGTTCAGCCATACCCTAATTTTTACCGCATGGTTTCGCCCATCTTCTGATCTTCCGGGGAAAGTACACCCATTAGTCACACGCCTGAGACAATTGAACTATTATGTGAATTAAGATCACGATTTAGTTCTCCAAAATATGAGAATCAAAAAATACAAATTGTGAATACAGCCTTTAGCTGCACATATGATGCAGTAACCGCCTTCGGCAACGATGAGGAGCCCACATGTCCATCTATTTTCCGGTCGACGTCAATTTCTACGACAGTCCCGAATTCTTCGAAGTCAATATGTCCGCCCGCGGCCTCTGGGTCACCTGCGGCACCTGGTGCAAACGACACCTCACCGACGGGGTCATCCCCGCCAAAATCGTCCGCCATCTTGGCGGCACCGTGCGACAAATTAAGACACTCATCAAGAACAATGTGTGGGCAGAATCCGAACAAAATGGAACCAAAGTGTACATCTTTTGTCACTGGTTTGAACACAATTTGTCCCGAGAAGAGGTGGAAGAACGGCGCAGAAAATGGCGGGAATCAAAACAACGATCACGCGCTAAAAACCGTCCTGAGCAGCGAAAAATAGCAAAACTGCAAAGCGGCCCACCCCAGGATGTCCACCACGATGTCCACGATGACGTCCCTCGCGTAAGAGAAGAAGTAATAGAAGAGAATAAGAGAGGAGGGAGACAGGTCCCCGCCGATCCCCCGCCCAACCATCCGCCCAACCCCGCCGCGGCCCGCTGCCCCGACCATGCGCACATCCCACCAAACGGCTACGTGCCGGCATGCCACGCATGCCGGGCCGAACGGGAAAGAGTCGAAGCCTTGGTGGTGGAGTGGGAAAACCGGGAGGCCGAGCGTCGTAAAGCGAGCATTGCGGCGTGCCCACACTGCGACGACCGCGGCATGGCCCAAACCGAAGACACCAACGGAAACAGCCTGGTCATCCGGTGCGCGCACGACGGGCCGCCCCCAATCGTGCCGGCGGCGGAACCCGAACGCCACACGCCCCCGCCGCCGGAAGTGCGCCGAATGATCGCGGGGTTAGGGCGACGTGCGGCATCGTAAAAACCGTTATCCTGGGGTCATGTATGCCTATTCCGTGCAGGCCATCCGGGACGCTGAGGCGCCGCTGATCGGCCCCGATGACGCTCTCATGAAGCAGGCCGCCGGCCATGTCGCGCAGGCAGCCGCAACGCTGCTGGCAGAAACGCTGCCGAATGCCGCCTATCCGGGAAAAGTGCTGGTAGTGGCCGGATCCGGAGGCAATGGCGGCGACGGACTGTACGCCGGCGCCGAGCTGGCCCGCGCCGGGCATCACGTCGAGACGATCAGAGTCGGCACTCGAATTCACGAACGAGCCGCCGCGGCATTCGAACATGCTGGCGGCCAATTTGTCACCAAGCTTGGGGACTATGACCTGGTGATTGATGGCATTATCGGATTGGGTGGTTCGAAAGGATTATCGGATGATGTGGCCACATTATTGGCCAGGTGCGCGGGCACGCCGATCCTGGCCATCGACGTCCCCAGTGGCATCAATCCCGATACTGGGGTGCCGATGGGGTCGCACATAACCGCAACCGCAACGGTGACGTTCGGGGCACTGCGGTACGCCCACGCGGTGTCCCCGGCCTGCGGCGAGGTGGTGGTGGGCGACATTGGGATCGCGCCGCAGGGGAGCCAAGTGCAAGTTTACCGGTCGGTGGGCACAGGTCGGGTATGGCCGGAAGGGCTACATCCGATCCCGCGCATCCCCGCAATTGAGTCCCTGGAGCCGGGCCCGGACGACCACAAGTATTCGCGGGGCGTGGTGGGGTTATTGGCCGGCAGCGAGCGGTATCCCGGTGCGGGCGTTTTATGTGTTCAAGGCGCAGTTCGGGCCACACCGTCGATGGTTCGTTACGTTGGTGCTGCCCGGGATTTCGTGTTGGATGCCACCCCCGAGGTTATTGCCAGCAGTCTTGCGACGGCCGGTAAGGTGCAGGCATGGGTGGCCGGGCCCGGCGGCGCCACGACCGCAGAGTTGCGGGATTTGCTTAGCCGCAATATCCCCCTGCTTATTGACGCCGATGGCATTAAACTCCTCGCCAAAAACGCGGACCTCATGGAATTGCTGGCCAACCGGACGGCGGCAACGGTGGTCACGCCCCACGACGCGGAGTTCGCCACCCTGGCCGAGGTTGCCGGCATCTCCAGGACGGATCGGCTCACCGACACCCAGGCGTTAGCCGAACAGTTGGGGATCATTGTGGTGCGGAAGGGCCGGTTCACGCTTGTCGCCACCCCCGGTTCAGAACCGATCACCAGCATTAATTCCGGGCATTCCTGGTCGGCCACACCGGGGAGCGGTGATGTGTTGGCCGGGGTGATGGGCGCCTGGTTGGCACGGCATGCGGCCTTGGGCCGGCCCCTGCATGAGGCGGCAATCATTGCGGTGCACCTGTGTGCGGATGCCGCCTGGTTGGCGGCTCAAACCCCCTATGGTCCGGCGCCGACGTCGGCGTCACCCATCGCGGCACATGTGCAGGATGCCACGGCCCGGCTCACGGCCACTACCCGCAGGTAATCCCGTCATGGCGGACAATCGTACCGTTGAGCAGCGGCTTGCCGCGGTGGCGGCCTCGATGACGATGGCCGGCTACACCATGACCGAGACGGATCGGGAAGAATCCCGGAGGATCCTTCGGGGTGAGGTTTCGGCGGACGAGTCGGTTCGCCAGGTCCTGGCGGATGCCGGCCGTGATGCTGCTGATTTGGTTGGGAAAACCGCGTTTCGGCGGCTCAGCGAGCTGGAGTCGTCACGGCCCCTGACGGTGTTCACCAGGGAGACGCTGCTAAAAACGCACGCCTACCTTTGCGGTGATGTGTATGCGTGGGCTGGGACGATCCGAACCAGCGAGGTTGGGGCCATGGGGCTCGCCATGTGCCGGGCGGCATACGTGGACCAGGAATTAGACCGGATCTTTCGGCGGATTGAGCAGAGCCCGCCGTCGGCAACGGATCGGGAGGCTGCGCTCAACACGGTGGCGGAGCATTGGGGAGAGTTAACGATCATTCACCCGTTCCTTGACGGGAATTCCCGAACTCAACGGTATTTTTTCGACCACATGCTGCGCCACGCCGGATGGTCGCTCGATTGGCGCCGGATTGCAGCCGCCGAGGTGCATGCGGCCCGCTATGTTGCCGCCGCAACGCTGGATTCTTCCCTGCTTGTCGACGCCCTACGACCGGGTCTCTCCACAGGGGAGGACTGCCCCCAGCTGCCGACCGAACCGGCTGCCGTGTTGTTTCACCGCATGATGGAGTTTCGACGTGCCCACCCGCACGAATCCTTCCACAAACTATTTTTTGCGGACAAACAGTCGGATAAGTTGCGGCAACCAGCCCGCGATAATCAGAATGGGTAACAGCCGAATGATTTGGACAGAAGCAACAACCGGGCCGGAATTGGCTTCATTTGACAAGGCCAGCACGGCTTCCAGACCTCCGGGTGTGGTGGCTAGATAAGCATCAAGATAGGACACGTCAAGCCAACCGTGCAGCAGCCACGCCATTGCCGCGCACCCGGCAAGGAGGGTTGCAATAAAGGCAATGGTGATGGGGAGTTGACGTGCAAAGCTGGTGAGGGCAGACGTCGATAAGCCACCACCAGCCATCCAGCCAATAACAGCGAATGCTGCCACCAGCACCGCATCCGGCGGGAGCAGTGATGTGCCTGCCGGCAGCAGAAAATACGCCACGACCGTGAGAACCAGCGGCGTAGAGAGCGCTGCGGCGGGAAAGTGGAGGAGTTTACCCACCCGTTCGCCGAAAACAACGATGAAGATCATCACTACCCAGCTCATCCACGTGAATGCGCCATGAGGTTGCGTGGCAACAGCACCCTGCGAATGCAGACCTAATAATGGTGTGATCAGCGGCAAAGTAATGGTAACCGTGAACAGGCGTAAATACTGGGAGAGCGCAACATAACGGTAATCTGCCCCTAGTTCTTGGGCTAGGGGCGGCATTATGGACGCCCCGCCTGCCAGCAGCGATAAAATTGCTGTCTCCTGGGTGATTTCGCCCGAACTCGCCCGTGCGAGCACGAACCCACCTACAAAACTCATGACCAGAGTCACGGCGGCGACCATGAGACCTGGAAGAATAAAGAGCGCCAACTGCTGCGGTGGGGTTGCGATCAATGGGACTGCTGTAATCATGGCGATCAACGCCTTGGCGAATCCTTCAACTTCAGAGCGTACTGTCAGTTCACGGCCGGTCAATAGCGCGCACCCACCGGCGCAGAGAATCGCCGCGAGAATCCATGCGGCAGGAACATTCCACTTGTAAAAGATAAATCCCACGGCAATGCTTAATGGAGCAACCGCAAGCCAACGTTTATCAAAAACGGGAAGTTCAGGAATTTGCTTCACTGTTTTAAGTGTAGGAGGCGGTGCTGTTTGCGTCTAAAACCCTTGGTTGCTCACCCGAATACCTAGGCACCTAGGGCTCATCCGTGTCTCGGGACCTTGGCGAGTATTCTTCGAAAAATAGTTCGAGGATTTCTTTGCTGTTGGTAGATCGTCGAGACCATATTCCAACCGTAGGTTCGAGTTCCCAATCAACCACTCTTGGCTGCCTTGACGGATTCCTCGTCGGTCAGCTGGCAGGGGAGGATGAACCCGTGTTGTCGTTCAGCTATTTCCCGATCTCCTACGCCTATCAGGCTTCTTTACCCAAGGGAACGGGGGTTTCTTGATGCCCAGCGAAAATACTTCGTTTTGGTTGATTGTTTCCTCCAGCTCCTCTAAGTAGCAGTCGCGTTGCTTTCGGGGCAGGAACCTAGAGATCGTCAGCAGGGCAATGAACTGGGCCTGCTTGTGTTTCTCTTTAAAATCATAGTTCCGATACTTCCGCATCAAATCTTTGGACAGTCCCGGGCTTTTCGGCATGGGGCGCATCCACAGCCGTTGGTGGTGAAACAGGAGGTTTCGGGTGATGCCGAAACTTTCAACGGCGGTACCAAAATATTTCGCCGTAATACCCAGCTCTCCGGCGATGGCCTTAAACAGTGGGTCTTCCTGCGACTGCACACCACAGCGCATAATGAACTTCCCCAATGTGCCCATCGAAAAGCTATCGACGACCGCCCATAACGGTAGGCCGCTGCAAAGCTCCAGCCACAGCTCGTGTTCGTGGTTGTCATAGACTTTCGGCCGGTCACCAGTGTGGGATTTTGCCCACTTCCTATCCAAGTGCTCTGTCACATGGGGTTCGCCACAGCGGGAAATGCTATTCAGCAATGCTCCTTGCAGGCGTTTGTCATCCCCTTCCTGCATGCGCGTCCACCGGCTAATATCCAGGTAGCCGTCGCCAAACTGGTGACCTGCGCAATAATGCTTCAGCGTCAAAGCCCGAAGATTCAGCTCGGCTGTGCGCATCCATGGCATCAAAACGGCCGCTAATTGGGCGTCCGCCTCAACAATCCCCCGAATATTGCTGAGGGTTTTGGGTTCGGTGATTTGGTTTTGTTCCACCAGCAACTGGTAGTTACGTGCATAACTAATCAGGTAGTGGGGGTTAATGAAATAGAGCCACTCGCGGTCATCGTCAGATATGTCGCCTTCTATCAATCCCTTGGAACGCAGGTAGGCTTCTCGGTTTTCCGGCAACAGATAGGGGCTCACCATGTAAAGTTTTTCTATCTTCAAAGACTAGAGGGCCCCCAGGAGGCGCATCGTTGAGAGGCGTTGGGGGTGCTGTTGCACTCAGTATAAACACAAAACCGGTTTTACACCAGACCATATGCCATTTGTCGCATTTCCCCACACCTGAATGAAAAATCACACGCCTGGGGTGGGCGTCGTAAAGCTTGGGCTAAGGGACTTCTTTCAGGTGGCAGAACGCATTCAAGCCGGTGCTACACGGCACATTGCTCACAAACACCAGGACGATGAACGCAGTGGCGGCAAGCAGCGCCAGCACTGTCCACACCAAATGCCAGCGGGGACCGAACCAATGTGCGAATAGTGCGCCGACGTAGGCGCCGATGGTGTTGCAGATGAGGTCGTCAATGTCGGTGCGGCCCACGGAAAACACATACTGGGCAACCTCGATGGCCAGGCTAAACAGGAAACCTGCGATCACAACGGTGAGGATCCGCCGCGACCGCGACCTGGGAAGCACCATGTATAGCATCAGCCCGAATGGCACAAACATGCTAATATTCCCTAGGGTTTCAAATAGGGGATAAAACCAGTGCTTTCCGCTGAAAAACATGTCGAAGGGCACAAGCTCTAAGGCCCGCGCATGCTGCCGTTCCGGGCGCCACAATTTGCCGATGCGGTAGAAAATCTTCAGAGTCGTGAGGGCGACGATCATCCCCATTGTGGAAACCAACGCCAGATACTGGAGCTTCTGTCTCATAGCACCAGGGTAACGAACCCACATCCTACAAGCCGCAGGTACCCCCAGGTCAGGGCCTATTTGGGGCTACCGGTTGCTTATCGACGCCCAAAGGTTGCGCGCATGCCAGCATGCATCAACCCATGCCTTGTTGCTTGATTTTTCGTCTGAAAATCACCCACATGCCAAAGGCACCCACGGCCGCAGCCGCCACCTGAAGCGGGGATGATTTTTGCAGAATAATCGTGAGCGCCCACATGATACGGCCGGATTCATACTGGTATATTGCGCTCTGCCCCACCATCCACATGGCCAACGTAATAATAGCGGCATTCGCGCTCAAGATCGCAGCCAGTGGGAAATACAGGATCAGGTACACGCACAGGTTCCGGGCAATAAGCGACTCCGGGGAAACCACCAGCGACACCAACAGCGACGGGGCCACCAAGAACATGACCACAACCATGTCGGCTATCCACCACGGTTGCGCGGACTGATTTTCCCACGCCGACAGGGAAGCAGTAGCGAAAATACCAACAGCGGCAGTAATCATTAACGCCAAGGCGGAATCCACAGTGATAGGTGGTGCCACCGACCAAAAAATAGGCGGCAGCGGCAAAATCGTGCTACCACCGATCACGGAAAGAGCATAGGACATAGCCGCCAACAGCATGGCCAGCGGTAGCCGATGCCCCTTCATATAACACTGCAACTCATGCATCATTGAATCGTATTCTTAGTAGTTCCGCCTAACTCTACACCATTATAATCCCCCCTCTGCCAGCGGTTTTACTGACGCATCCAGTGTATCCGGTAGCCGCTGGGGAAACATCGACCGCGCGAACGCCGCCACCAGCGGATCCGCATGCGCATTACCCCGCAAGGCTCGCGGCGAATTATCAAACCGCACCGCTCCACGGTCAATAATCACCACACGCGCAAACGGGCCAAGAATATCTGTTGGATCATGACTCGACACCACAAGATTCACCCCGGCACTGACCACCATCCCATATAGTTCCCGCAGCATCTCCTTACTCAACGGGTCCAAAGCTGCACCAGGTTCGTCAAGAAGTACCGGTTCAGCCCCAGAGTTGAGTGCCATAGCAAGCGCTAGCCGCGATTGTTGCCCACCACTGAGTTTCTGGCAGGAATGCCGTTCGTAGCCGTCAAGCCCCACAGCGGCAAGCCAGCGGGGTGCTTCTGTTTTCGCTTGTCGACGCCCCTGGCCGTTCAACCATGCCAGGTGGGACACATAGTCCAAACATGTGAAACCTGGTACCGAAACGAATTGCTGCGGCAAATAGAGCACCCGTCCGGGGCGGTGAATCTTCCCATATTTGGGCTTCAATAACCCTGCAGCCAATCTAATAAGGGTGGTTTTCCCGGC
>CAUVMZ010000111.1:0-10018 GCA_963552855.1 uncultured Corynebacterium sp.
TGATGACCTCGTGGGCAGTTTCCCGACCCACACCGGCCCGCACCGCCGCCATGAGGATGCGGGTGGTGGCCAAAAACGGCAGGTAGCGTTCCAGCTCGCGGTCGATCATGGCGGGGAACGCCCCGAATTCCGCCAGCACCGTGAGAAAGGTTTCAAACATGCCGTCGAGGGCGAAGAAGGCATCGGGCAGGGCCACCCGGCGGATGACGGAGCAGAACACGTCGCCTTCGTTCCACTGCTGGCCGGACAGGTCAGCAGCCATGGTGAGGTAGCCGCGCAGGATCACCTGCAACCCACCCACGCGCTCGCAACTGCGGGCATTCATTTTGTGCGGCATGGCGGACGATCCCACCTGCCCTTCCTTGAAGCCCTCGGTGACGGTCTCGTTACCGGCCATGAGCCGAATGGTGTGAGCGAGCGACGACGGCCCCGCCCCGAGCTGCACCAGGGCGGAGAGGGCATCGAAGTCGAGGGAGCGGGGATATACCTGGCCCACAGAATCAAAGACCCGGGCGAAGCCGAGGTGGGTGGCAATACGGGATTCCAACTCGGCGAGTTTAGTCTCGTCCCCGCCCATGAGGTCGAGCATGTCCTGGGCGGTGCCCATGGGACCCTTGATGCCCCGCAACGGGTAGCGTTCGATCAGGTTTTCGATGCGTTCGATAGCGACCAAAAGCTCCTCGGCGGCGGAGGCGAACCGCTTGCCTAAGGTGGTGGCCTGGGCCGCCACATTATGGGAGCGCCCAGCCATGACCAAGGTATCGTATTCGGCAGCACGCTCGGCGATCCGCAGGGCCACGGTGATGGCCTTGGTGCGGATGAGCTCTAGAGATCGGTATACCTGAAGCTGTTCCACGTTTTCGGTAAGGTCGCGGGAGGTCATCCCCTTGTGCACCTGCTCGTAGCCGGCCAGCGCATTGAATTCCTCGATGCGGGCCTTAACATCGTGGCGGGTGATTTTCTCCCGATTGGCGATAGACTCCAGATCCACCTTGTCGATCACGTTTTCGTATGCGGCGATGGCTTCAGCGGGCACATCAACGCCCAGATCGCGCTGCGCCTTGAGCACGGCGATCCATAGTTGCCGCTCTAAAATGATTTTGGTTTCGGCGCTCCAAAGATCGACTAATTCGGCGGAGGCGTAACGGTTGGCGAGCACATTTGCAATCTGTTTCTTCACATGGTCATTATTTCATGCTTTTGCGCTTTTCGACGCTCCTGGTAGCCAAAGAGCGCCCCGGTGAGAACCAGCGGCCATGTCAGGAAGGGAACGTAGGCGATATAAAGCCACAGGCGTTGGGTGGCGTCCATGCCGCGCATGGGGGTCCACACGTCGGCGCCTTGGGAATAGCGGATCAGAATAATCACGAAATATCCCATTATGTAGTACAGCAGCAGGTTACCTATCCCTCCGATGATGAGCGGCAGCCGACCATAGCGAATGGTGTTGGCATACGCAAGATACACGCAGGCGGATGCGGCAGCAAGCTGCACCACTTCAAGGGTGAGCACATAGACGGTGCCGCCAAGGCTGCCCCGATATAGGTTCGTCTCAGCAAATCCAGTGCTTACACCGCACAGCATGGCGATTCGCCAGAGAGCCGAGGGAATAACAACAATGAGGCAGGCCCACGGCAACCATCGAAATAGAATCCTATTTCTAAAACTCATAGTTTCCAGGGTAGCTACACTTATGAACCATGGCAAGACCAGTGCGGTTCACCGAAGATAGTATTCTCGACGGCGCGGCGCGAGCCGTCGAAAAGCATGGGGGGAAAGTCACCATTGCGCAGATCGCCACCGAGGTGGGGGCGCCTACCGGTTCCATCTACCACAGGTTTCCGTCCCGCGATCACTTGCTCATCCGATTGTGGCTGCGGACAATCCGGCGGTTTCACGTGGGGCTGCTGGCCGCGCCCGACATTGCCACCACCAGCCGCCACATTCCTCAATTTTGCCGCAATCACCCCATTGATGCGCAGGTCATGACCCTATTTCGGCATGCGGATCTTATTGCTACCGCGCCAGTCGAGCTGCGGAACGAGGTATTTCACGTCAACGATTTGGTGTGGGCAAAGTGCCGCGACCTCACCCAAGAGTTTTACGGCACCACAGCGCCGGAGCTGGTCGAGCGCATGAACCTGGCCATCTATTGGTGCCCCTATTCGCTGGTGCGGCGCTATATCGGACGCTCCATTCCGCCGTGGCTTGACGACGCTACGGTTGCGGCCGCCCTAGCCATTGCCGAAGCCGGTCGCATGCCGCCCGAATAGTTTCCAGGGATACACAAAAGCTGACTCGAACGTATTTGTGGCCGTCAATGGGGTCGAAGTCCACCCCTGGGGCGATGGCCACACCGGTGTCATGCAGTAGTTGGTCGCACCATTGTTCCGAATCATCGGTGAGGTGGGAGACGTCAATATAGAGGTAAAAACCACCATCCGGTGGGGCAAAGTTTCCCAAGCCCATGCTGGGTAATTCTTGTAGCAGCACGTCACGGGCCCACGCATAGTCGGCAACATGGGCGTCAAGCTCAACGCGTGACTCCGGGGTGAATGCCTCCAGGGCGGCGTATTGGGAGATCGCGGGTGGGCAGAGCGCAAGATTGGCTTCGAGGTTCTCTAACGGTTCAACCAGATCATCGGGAACGATGAGCCAACCAAGCCGCCATCCGGTCATCGAAAAGTATTTCGAAAGACTGCCGATAGTGACAGCGCGGCTGGAATAGTCGCGGGCGGATGCGCAGGGCCGACCGTAGGAAATGCCGTGGTAGATTTCGTCGGAAATGAGCAGGCACCCAGCCTCCTCGCACCAGTGGGCAATGCGGCGCAGCTCCTCCGGGTCGATGATCGTGCCGGTGGGGTTGTCGGGGCTGGTCACAATGACGGCTTTGGGGGTGGGCTGTATATGTGCGAGCTTGTCGACGGTGGGCTGAAAGCGGGTGTCTGGCCCACAGGGCAGGTCGATGATGTGAGCGCCGAGGGCCGCCAGGGTATTGCGGTAAGCAGGGTAGCCGGGCCGGGTCATGACGATGGTGTCGCCCGGGTCGAGGACCGCGAGAAACAGGGCGACAAAAGCCCCGGAGGAACCGGTGGTGACCACCACATTATCCGGGTTGGCGTTGTGGTATTCGGCGATTTTCTGCCGTAGCTTCGGGATGCCAAGCGTGGGTGTGTAGCCCAGGGTATGGGCGTCAAGCCAGTGGTGGGCACTGCGGATCACTGGGGTGGGGGCGCTGGTGGCGGGCTGGCCGACGCAGAGCACCAGCGCATCGTCACGCTTGTGGGCGGCCCCGAGGATTTTCATGACGCGGAACGGGGCGACGGCGGCGCTGCGCTCACTAATAAAACTCATTACCCTATGCTAAAACCCCCGGGGCGTTTTAGCCACCGGGGGTTTTAGTGCTGGAAGATCAGCGTCAAGAGGTATTACTTATTCAGTATTACTTCTCGCCGAGGTTCTTGCCTTGGTTCGGACCACCCTGGTCCAGGGCCTTGTCGTTAGGAGTCTTACCCTTGGTGTCGCTGTCCTGCTTCGGACCCTGACCCTTGGTGTTGTTGTCCTGGTTGTTCGGACCCTTGTTTTGGGTGTTGCTGTCCTTCGGGCGCTGTTGCAGAGCCTGGAACGGCGAAGCCATACCCGGGATTGCGCCGAGCAGCAGGGCAAGGCCACCGGCCAGCACGGGCACGAGCAGCAGGAGGAAGGCCCACTTGCCCAGGCCAGAGTTGGAGGAGCCGTTCAGCAGGGATGCCACGGAGCCGGCTGCGAGGGAGCCGCTTTCGCTGCTCTTGCTCTTGTCGGAACCACCGAGAACGCCACCCAGGGAGCCGTTCTCCTTGCTCTTGTCAGCACCGCCGAGGGAGCCGGCTACAGAGCTGTCCTTGCTCTTGGAGGCTGCGGCACCGCCGCTTGCCCCAGCACCAGCGCTCTGAGATGCTGCAGCGCCACCACTCTTGGAGGCTGCGGCACCGCCGGAGGAACCGTTTTCACTGCTCTTGTCGGAGGAGGAGCCGCTGAGCAGGGAGGAGCCACCCAGGAGTGCGCCGAGCAGGCCGCCGGAGGAACCGGAGTCCTTCAGGGAGCCGGAGTCGGACTTGCCCTTGCTGTTGCCGCCACCGGTACCACCACCGTTGCCGCCGCCATTACCGCCGCCGTTGCCGCCACCATTGGTGGGCGGAGGCGGGGTAACCGAGGAAATGGTGTTGGTCACAGTCACGCCGACATTGCCGCCGTCCTTGATCTTGACCACGGCAGACTTGCCATCGGGAGCAACGGTCACGTTGCCGGCATCACCGTTGTCGGTGGCGGTGAACTTGGGCTCACCCCAGGTCACGCCGTTCACGTTCGGCATTTCGATTTCGGAGAGGGTCACTTCGGTCCCAACTGGAAGTTCCTTCTTGCCCGAAACCGGGGTGCCGTCCAGGCCAACCTCGATCTTTTCGGTTTCGTCCTTGCCATTGGCCTTATAGGCGGCCTGAATGGTGAACTTGGTGTCGGTCGGCACCTTGCTGGTGGGGCTCTGATCGGTCAGGGTCTTCTTCACTTCGAAGGACTGACGCTTCACACCCTGAATGGTGCCGGAGCTGTACTGGTCACGCTGGATAGTGGAGATGACTTCCTTGTCCAGGACTTTGGCCTTGTTGGTGGTCTTCTCTCCGGCTGGGGCGATATTGCCGTCAGCGGTCTGCGACTTGTAGGAGGCGCGGTAGTAGCTGTCGGCCTTCCAGCCGCCAGCAGGGCGCTGCAGGTCGAAGCTGATCTTGGTGCCGCTGCAATTGAGGTTCTTCACCTGGCTATCGTGGTCAGCAATTTGCTTGTCGATGCTGTAGTCGTTACCACTGTCGGAAGCAGCATACTCGTTGAAGTCGACCTTGCAGTTCTTGTACTGGTGCCCATAGCCGGTCAACTCGTCTTCAACGTGGATGGTTTCCTTGTTGGATTCGGCCAGGTCCTTGCCGGGCATGTTGATGATCCAGTAGCCCTCGTTGCCCTGGATGGTGTACCACCCGAACTTGGTGATGTCCTTGGGCAGACGGTTCTGGGACTCGCCAATGCCGACACCCTTGCCGGGCAGCTTAGCGCCGGTGCTGGTCTGCTTGTGGTTGACCTCTAGCTCAACGTCGCGGCTATCGCGGGTTTGCTTGGCCTGCAGCTTGGTAGTCAGGGTGCCTTCAACGTTGTCACGGCCCTCGAATTCCTTGTTGAAAGTACATTCGATGGTTTGCTCGTCCGAGACAACCTTGCAGTCACCGCCGTCGGTGCCGTTCTTGTCTACCAGCTTGAAGTCTTGTGATGCATAGACCTGGAATTCTGCCGGGTACTTGACGGTGAACTTCTCCCCGTTCTTGACCCCGTTTTCTGCCTTCCACTTGGCGTCGAAGGTGGCGTTATCCCATACGGTCAGGGTCTCGTCGGCGCCATTCCGGGCGTCGTTCGTGACCGTGAGTTCGGTGATGGTGATATTGGCGTTGCCGGTGGCATTTTGTGCGTATGCCGGGGTAGCTACCAAACCACTAAAGAAGACCGCAACACCAGCTACCAATGCAGTTGCTGTCCTCCGCATAGATACAGGTTTGTACATATGCAATTCCTTCCCTGTTTTTAAGCGGAAACACGTGTTTTACCGCCCAAGTAAATCCTTCGGAAAAAGTCTAACAAGGCATATTGGTGTCAACAACAACCCGGGGTATTCTTAATTAGCAATTAAGCTGCTTAACATAAAGTTTTACAGGCGAATATAACCCGTTCTTCCTGCATAAATCGGAAAAGAACAGATTATGTTTCCTGCCAACGGGGGCAATTTCGGTTCACCCCGTACGGGTTGGAACCTGATAGCCTTCTTAGTTTGTTATTTGTATTTTACAATAGTTGCAAATCTTTCTCCTCCGGGGAAATCGTAACACTAAATCTTCAAAGAACGTGAATATTGTGCGTGTCATCAAAAAGTAAATAAAATAAGAAAGCCGCCCTGAAAATTCAGGGCGGCTTAAATCGCTGTTTTTAGACTGAAATATTACCCAGGACTGCCGGCAGGGCAATGTCGCTTCGGTAGTGGCTACCGGGGAGGGTAATTTCGGACAAGACCGAGTACGCCGCGTCCCGAGCGTCGGCAAGCGTTGCCCCCGTACCAATCACATTGAGCACCCGGCCGCCGGCGGAAACCAGCTCCCCCACCTCGTTATATGCGGTTCCGGCATGCCGAACCGCGCTTTTGTCTGACGCACCTGTAATCACCTCACCTAAATGGGGGTGCTCTGGGTAGCCTTCGGCAGCCAACACTACGGTGACCGCATACTCGTCGTACCATTCCAGTGGCGGCAGGTCAGCCAGTGTCCCCGCCGCCACAGCGTGCAGGACCTCACCAAGCGGGGTTTTAAGCAGCGCCAAGACCGCCTGGGTTTCGGGGTCGCCGAAGCGGCAGTTGAATTCCACCACTGCGGGACCGTCCGGTCCCCAGGCCAACCCGGCATACAACAGACCGGAGTAGGCGCACCCCCGCAGCACGAGTTCTTTCGCCACCGGCACGCATACCTCGTCCACAATTCGACGCACCCCATCGGCCGGCAGCCAGGGCAATGGACAATACGCCCCCATCCCACCCGTATTGGGGCCTTGGTCGCCATCCCCCACTCGCTTGTGATCCTGAGCGGGGATTAAGGGAACCACAGTTTCCCCATCTACGAAACAAAACAGGGACACTTCGGGGCCGGTCAGGAATGACTCCAAAAGCACGGGGTTGCCTGCCGCCAGGACCGCATCCACGTGCGCCCGGGCCGCGGCACGGTCGTCGGTGACCACCACTCCTTTGCCGCCGGCCAGCCCATCGTCCTTGACCACATAGTGTGGGCCGAAGCGGTCCAGGGCGGATTCGATCTCGTCGTCGGAAAGCTCACTGGTCAGCTGTTCACTGCGGGCAGTTCGCACCCCGGCGGCGGCCATGACATCCTTGGCGAATGCCTTAGAACCCTCAATGCGGGCGGCCGCCTTATTTGGCCCAAACACCAGGAAACCTGCGGATCGCAGCGCATCGGCGACCCCCGCCACCAGGGGAATTTCCGGGCCAATGACCACCAGGTCCGCGGCAATATCGCGCGCCAACGCCACCACGGTATCCGGGTCGTCGATGCGGGCGACCTCGCTGTGGAGTGTGGCCAGGGGTTTCATGCCAACGTTACCGGGGGCAACGTGAATGTCGTCGACGGCGGGATCGTGAAACAGGCTTAACACTAGGGCATGTTCGCGGGCGCCCGAACCAAGTACTAGAATGCGCATGGTTCATTATTGTAAAGGATGCTGTTCAGGCCGTTATGGATCGGCATATGCGTGCGACGCATGTCCGCCGGGTGCCGGTAAGCTGGGAAACCATGTCTAGTATTTTCAGCAAGATCATTCGTGGCGAGATCCCCGGCCGGTTTGTTTACCGCGACGACAATATTGTGGCGTTTCTCACCATTGAACCGTTGGCTTATGGGCATACCCTGGTGGTGCCGGTGCAGGAGGTGGATAGGTGGACGGACCTGCCGCCTGAGGTGTGGGCGAAGCTCAATGCTGTGGCGCAGCGCATCGGGCAGGCAATCATCAAGGTGTTTGATGCGCCACGGGCGGGGTATATCATCGCCGGGTTTGATGTGCCCCACACCCATATTCATGTGTTCCCCACCAGTAAGATGAGCGACTATGACTTCTCAAAGGTCATCGGCATGAATGACACCGACCCGGCGAAGATGGATGCGGCCGCCAGCGCACTGCGCGCCGAGCTCGCCAAGACGAATCCTGCCGAATCCGCATAACCTGGTCCACTCAACAAGTCCCCAAAGCCGCACCGCTGTGCCCCAACCTAGGAGGCTAGTTTTGGCAGCACAATGCGGAACGAGGTGCCTTCGCCGAAAGTGCTTTCGACGGTAATGGCACCCTGATGGGCCTCCACGATAGTTTTCACGATCGCCAACCCCAGCCCGGAACCACCGGTCGCCCGGGTTCGGGACGTGTCCGCCCGGTAGAAACGTTCGAAAATGTGTGGCAGGTCGGCCTCCCGTACCCCCACACCGTCGTCGGAAACCTCCAGTATGACGTGGTTATCATCCGTGTCGATACTCAATCGCGCTTTGGCTTCTTCGCCACCGTGTTTGAGACTGTTGACAATAAGGTTGGTGAGCACCTGGTGTAGTCGGGCTGTGTCCCCCATCACCATGGGCATGTCGGTTGCCTTGGCATCCACCTCGATGCTGCGCTCCGGGTAGGCGGCCCGAAGCGACCCCACCACCGACAGCCCCAGGGCCAGCATGTCCACCGGGGCTTCGTCGAATCGGGCTTCCTCGCTGCGGGTGAGGCTGAGCAGGTCTTCCACCAGCAGGCTCATGCGGGCGGCCTCTTCCTCTATCTTTTTCATCACCATGGTGGCGTCGGTGGTAGCCCCCGACCGGTATAGTTCCGCATACCCTTTAACACTGGTCAGTGGGGTGCGTAACTCGTGCGAGGCATCGCCTAGGAAGCGCCGCATTTGGGTTTCCTTGGATTGCAGTTCCACAATGGAGGCTTGAAGCTGCTCCAGCATCACGTTCATGGAATGAGAAAGGGCACCCACCTCGGTGTTTTCCGGCAGCACGGGGGCACGGCGATCCAGGTCGCCGTTGGCAATAGCCTTGGCGGTCTCCTCCACTTTCCGTAGGGGCCCCAGGGTGCGCCGAATCACAAAATAGCCCAGCACCCCGATCAGGAACAGCACGGCAATGCCAATGCGGATTTGGCCGGCCACGAGTTTATTCAACAGGATTTGTTCATTGCGGACCTGCTTACCGATAACAATGATGGAGTCCTCATAGGTGCCGGCGAGTACCCGCCAGTCGGTTTGCCCATCCTGCGATTTAACGGTGTGGGCTTTGCCGTCGAATTGTATTTCCCGCATGGCAGGCAGCGAAACCTCTTTATAGCCGTTTTGTACCCGATATTCGCCTTCTTTATAGAGCCGGTAAACGAAAAAGTCCGAGGGTAGAACGCTCACATACCGATCGTCGTATTGATACAGTTGTTCGTTACGCGCCCAGCCTTTCAGCCCCCACTCCAAGTCCTCGTCGACCCGCGAAAACGCCACCTCATACATGGCTTGTTGGATGGCGACGGCACTGGCTAGCAGCCCGACGCCGGCAACAATGACGGTGACAAAAAGCAGGGCAACCCGCAGCGGTATGCCCATTCGTTGTCCCCGCTGGGTCCGCCCACTCTTCTTCGATTTTTTCTTGCTTTGCGACGACTCCGGCTGTGGCTCTCGCGGTTGTTGTGATTCTTGCGGCGCTTCTTGGAGTTCTTGTGTCATGCCAAATCGTTCCTTGAAATACCGTTATACCCGTGGTTTCCGCAGCACATAGCCCACACCCCGCACGGTGTGAATCAGGGGCACATCACCGGTGTCGATTTTGCGCCGCAGGTAGGAGATGTACGATTCCACCACATTACCGTCGCCGCCGAAATCGTAGTGCCATACGTTATCGAGGATCTTGGGTTTCGACAGCACCACCTCTGCGTTCAACATGAGATAGCGCAGGAGGTTGAATTCGGTGGGGGATAATTCCACCACGGTGCCACCCTTGGTGACCTCATGGGTGTCGTCGTTCAGCACCAAATCGTCGTAGGTAAGCACATTGTCGTCCTCGACTTCCTCGGCAACTTGGGCGCCGCGCCGCAGAATCACCCGGAGGCGGGTAATCACCTCTTCCAGGGAGAACGGCTTGGTCACATAATCGTCGGCACCAATGGTCAGACCGTGAATGCGATGTTCTACCGCATCCTTGGCGGTGAGGAACAGGACCGGGCCTTCGAATCCTAGGGCGCGCAGCTTGGGGAGGAGTTCGAAACCATCCATGCCGGGCATCATGACGTCAAGAATGAAGGCGTCGGGCTTAAATTCGGAGGCTACTTCAAGCGCTTGCAGGCAAGAGGTGGCGGTGGCGACCTCAAACCCCTGGAATTTGAGGCTGACGGTGAGCAATTCGACAATGTTGGGCTCATCGTCGACAACGAG
>CAUVMZ010000112.1:0-9983 GCA_963552855.1 uncultured Corynebacterium sp.
CCTATTAGCAGTGGTACATCATTAATAGGTTTAACCTACATTATTGGCTTATGGTAACATAGAGACCAACGGTTTATTACGATAAGATCGGCCCAACCAGCCATTACTGAATTATATTTTCATGAAGGCTGGTGTGCTTTCTTATCAATGAAAGGTCCACCAATGAAAGCCACCCTCATGTTCGGTGCCGGTGATGTGCGCATCGCCGACGTTCCCGAACCCACCATCAAACACCCCACCGACGCCATCGTGCGCACAGTCCGCGCCTGCGTGTGCGGCTCCGACCTGCACCCCTACCACAACATGCCCCGCAACGACGCCGGCAACCCCATGGGTCACGAACTCATCGCCGTCGTGGAAGAAGTCGGCAGCGACGTCACCACCGTCCACCCCGGCGACTTCGTCATCGTCCCCTTCGCCTACCAAGACAACACCTGCATCTACTGCCAAGAAGGCATGCACACCTCCTGCATCCACGGCGGCTTCTACGGCCAACCCGACCCCGGCGGACTCCAAGCCCAATACGCCCGCATCCCCCTCGCCGACGGCTCCATGGTGAAAGTCCCCGACATCAACCCCGACACCGCCAGCAACGAACTGCTCGCCTCCCTGCTCACGCTTTCCGACGTCTACCTCACCGGCTACCACGCCGCCCACATGGGCGAAGTCACACCCGGCAAAATCGTCACCGTCATCGGCGACGGCGCCGTCGGCCTCTCCGCGGTACTCGCCGCCAAATCCCTCGGCGCCGAACGCATCATCCTCATGGGCCGGCACAAAGACCGCACCGACCTGGGCCGCGAATTCGGGGCCACCGACGTGGTAGCCGAACGCGGCGAAGCTGGCATCACCCAAGTCATGGACCTCACCGGCGGCTACGGCTCCCACGTGGTACTCGAAGCCGTAGGCCACATGCCCGCCTACGACCAAGCGGTAGGCGTGGTCCGCCCCGGCGGCATCATCTCCCGGGTTGGGGTTCCCCAATACGAAGAAGCACCCATCGGATTCGGCTCCTTCTTCGGCAAAAACGCCCGTCTGGCCGGCGGCCCCGCACCAGTCCGCAACTACCTCGAAGCAGGGATCACCGACGTGCTCTCCGGCAAAATCAACCCCGGCAAAGTCTTCGACCTCACCCTGCCGCTCGAACAAGTAGCCGACGCCTACCAGGCAATGGACTCCCGCACCGCCCTCAAGGTCATGCTCACCCCCTAAAACGCTTCCGTCTGCACCGTCAACGAAATCGTATGATTCTCCCCGGGCCGGATCACCACCCCCTGATAATCCTCACCCAACAGTGCCGGCTCCACACACACAAAATGCCGCCACTCGTCACCAATATCGGCAACAGTGTTCTCGCCCGGGTTCCACACCACCACACTATCCGCCGCCGACGAACTCACAATAATGCGACGCTGTAACCCCGGGTCGGAAATCACATACTCATAATCCCCGCCCCGGGTAATGCGATCATACTCACTAGCCGTAAACGTCAAATCCCCCTGCTGGGTCACATGCGTCTTCGTGACCGCATCATACACATCGGCGCCATCCACCCCAGACACCGTCACCTTCTCCACATCGGCAACCCGGAAATACGGGTGAAATGCCAACTGGATCTTCCTAGACTCATCACCCACATTCCGGGCACTATACGTCATGGTGAACCCAGTCGCATGATCCACCACAACCACCTGAAGTTCCAAACCATCCTTCGTAATCCGCGCGGTAGCGTCGTCGATAAGCTGCCACTGCGACACCCGGGCCCACCCATGCTTCGGCTCCTGGCCGGTGAGCGCCGCAAACCATGGCCCAATAATCGGCACACCGCCACGAATCGCCCCCGGCCCATCAAGTTTCGCAACCGGGCTCAACCACAATAATTCGCCAAGCTTATTATCGACGCTAGTCACATGCGCGCCATGCGCTAAAAGTTTTGATGCCATGGTTGACATTTTTCCATCAAAACCCCACCCCATGGGACGAAGGTGGTCAACACCTCACCAAATACTAACCCGCCACGATAGCCATCTGAGCAGCAACTTCGGCACACTCCTCCCGACCACAATGCCGCGTCGCCGGGTTCGCGTAACAATCCTCACACATCAGCACCAAATCCCGACAATTATCCTCATTCACACAATGCTCAAACTTATTAGTTGGCTTACCGCACTTACAATGACCCAACTGCACAAACCCCGGGTCCTTCGTGCCTAACCCAAACTCCATATGCATGCGCTTGTCAAACACATACAACGACCCCTCCCACAAACCATGGTTCCCATACTTCTCCCCATAGCGCACAATCCCCCCATCAATCTGATACACCTCGGTAAACCCACGATTCTTCATCAACGCCGACAAAATCTCGCACCGAATCCCCCCAGTGCAATACGACACCACCGGCCGATCCTTCATCCAATCATATTTGCCGGACTCCAACTCCCGAATAAAATCATGCGTCGTCCGCACATCCGGCACCACCGCATTCTTAAACTTACCGATCTGGGCCTCCATCGCATTCCGCCCATCAAAAAACACCACATCATCGCCGCGATCCGCAACCAACTGGTTCACCTCCTCCGGCTTCAAATGCACGCCCCCACCAACAACACCATGCTCATCCACCTGCAACTCCTGTGGCGCCCCAAACGCCACAATCTCATCCCGAACCTTCACCGACAACTTCGGAAAATCATCGGCCCCACCAGCCGACCACTTAAACTCCGTATCCTTAAACCCTGGATACTCCCGAAACTTCCGCACATACCGCTTACAATCCTCCATGTCACCCCCCAAAGTGCCATTAATACCATGCTCCGAAATCAAAATCCGGCCCGTAAGACCAAGCAGCTCACACAGGTCACGCTGCCACAACCGCATTGCCTGCGGATCCGCAATAGGGGTGAACTTATAAAACAGGAGAATCTTGCCAAGGCTCATGCCTTCCCAGCCTAGTAGCCAACAACACGGCACCCCAAAACCCACAAAAACCTCCCCGAACCCAAAAGTCCGGGGAGGCAACACGCGCCTAGACGGCAAGCACCGATAAACTCACTACGAAGCCTCCACGCTGCCGGAATGCGGGCGCAACCCATCAATGGATGTGGTTTCGCTCAAATTTATCCTGGCAACACCACCGGTAAACTCGCGGCGGAACAAATCCCCATCACGAATCACATCCGAGGTGGGATCACCAAGATCAACCTCGGGAACCAACGGCACACCATTGAAATCATCGGCGCCCGTCGCCGCAACCGACACCTCACGCTGCGGGAAAAACACCCACGCCGCCGCCAACGCCAACCCCAAATGGCGAATATAGTTACGGTTCGCACCCGGGGCCCGGAGAATAATCTGCCCCTCGGCCTCATTCAAACGATGGGCCTGCTCCACACACTCATCGGCGCTCAACCACCCATCACCGGCGCCACCCCAACCCAACCAATTGGATTCGAACACACCGCCGAAGCGGCCCTGGCCCCGCCAATTACCATCCCGAGTTGGAAAATTCGGCACCACCATCTTCCCCATGGCACCCAACCGCTCACCAGTCCGATTGAACAGCTTTTCTATGCCCCCATACATTTGTTCTCTGTCCAATTCGTGGCGGAAAAACTTTTCATCAAGATCGGAATCAACCACCACTCCATCGAACGGGCTATCGACCATCTCCGCGGCAACACCACCCAACCAAGCCTGCTGGTAGGTGAGATCCCACACCCGCTGGTGGTCACGACCCTTGTGCGAAACGCGCCGGGTCAGCCGGGCGCTCGTGCCCAGGTTCTGGGCCATAACCGGGTGTATGCCGGAAGTATAAATCGGGCCTTTTTCTTCGGCCGCGGCGGTGGGCACCGAGCTGAGATTCTTATAGGCCAGCACTTTCATGTGCGGATTATGTTTCTTGAGATTGTGGGCGGCGCGAAGCTCCCACGGGTTCAGAATCGCAACATGGTACCTGCCTGCGGCCTTTTTCAACTGCCACGACGATATCGGATGCCCATGCCGAACCCAGGAAAGCCGGGGATGCGGTTTTAATGGTTCCTCGGATTCCGCCGGGGTTGTCTCCGCCGCTGTTTCCGACTCGCCGGTCACTGATGCGACACGGCTGAACTCGGGGAACGGCACGGCATCAATGGCGTCAGCAAGATCGGTTTTAGAGACCGCAGCGGCTTCGGAAGCCTCAGAGGCCTCGGGGTTAACCGATTCGGTGCCCCCAACCTCGGCTGATGCGGCATCGGCAGGTGCAGTAAACGCGGTGTCTGCCTCGGCAGATGCGATTTCGAACGTGTCTTCTGATGTGGAATTAATGGGTGAATCTTCAGGCGTAGAGATGTCAGCCACCTCCTCTAGTAGCTGGTACGAATGTGGTTATATGCTCACTGGCGTAAGCCACCAGAACCGCCACGAACAGCACACGATGCAACAAAATTCCGTCATGATTGTGCCCCAGCATTGTTTTTAACAAAGCCATTGCACAATCAATAACGTTTCCGCGGCACCATGTACAACCGCAGCATCATCACGGCACCATCGCCATACCACCAATTACTTTGTGTTTCCCTGCCCCAAGATTGCGATAGATCGCGTTATAGCGACGCATCACCTGTGGCAAAAGGTAAAAAGCCTTGATGCGAGCGAGGGCATTTTCATGCCATGCACGATAAAGTTCTGGGCTTTGCGTAAGCTTTGCCATAAGTGTAGCAAGAGCCGCTGAATCGCCGGGGGGAACTAATTCCCCACTAGCACCAATCTTCTTATGCTGCGCATCCGATAATTCTTCAGTGACCAGAGCGTTCATACCACCCACGCTGGAACCAATAATTGGCACACCCATGGTCATGGCCACGAGTGCCGCCTGGGGTTGACTCTCCTGGAAACTGGGTACTACCAGTGCATCGTATTCGTGCATCACATCGCGGGCATCTTTCACATCACGCAACCGAACATAGTTCTCCACCGACAATTGCTTAATGTGAGCAACGCAACGCGAATAATATTCCGGTTCGTCGGTAGTGCTGCCGTCGGCGGGCTTGAGTAAGTCGACGCGCACATCGGTTTTCCCACCATCCACCATCAATTTGACCGCATCAATGAGCTCGATGATGCCCTTGCTTGGCTGGAAATCTCCCACAACCGCGAGTTTCCAACTGATTTTACGCTCCAGCTTCGGCACTGCCTGCTGCCGCCAAATGCGGGGAATCTCTAGGTCTTCCCATTCAATACCGTCAGGAAGAACCTCCGCTTTCTCCTGAGCACCACCCAACTCCTGGGCCTCGGCAACCGCCTGCGGATACAGGTAGGTAATCAATTCTGCTTCCGCATAGTTTAATGCCCCAAGTTCGAGCCACCACTGGGTCCAGAAGCGTTCGAACGTATCTGTGGTGAGCTTTAGTGGTGCTTCACTAGTAACCCGCCGGTTGAAGTCCCGGCTCAATAGTTTGTTAATGGAGTCACGAATATTCAAGTTATGCTCGGTGAGGAAGAATTTGCCCTTATTCTGCACTGCACCTGCCGCAGCCACAAGACCGGCATTGCCGCTGGAATGCGCGTGATATACCCGCGCGGTGGGCAGCACCCGATCGAGTAGCGTATAGATCCGCAAGAAGAAATTATAGGCGAGGTCGAAGAGCTGACTGAGGCTAATATCATCGGCTTTACCTGCGGCTTTAATTGCGGCGTTCATGAATTCCCGATGCCCGAGCGCGCCCCACGCAGACCATGTGCGGGTTTGCGGATTGATGGCGTTCTCATACAATGCATGCATTGGTTCATGGTTGCCGGTTACGGATGATTCAATAGCGTCAAGCACTTCTCGGACTTGCTCATCGGTGACCGGTGACGATACTAAGCCGGAGAATTTTTCCGAGACTTCCGTTGATTCAAGATAAATCACGTCAACCCACTTCACATTCGCAGGAAGCTCAAACATGCTTTTCGTAGGTGCGTTCGAATTATCTGCGATGTGGATCACGCCGAATGTGAGGTCCGGGTTGTGCCGAATAATGTTCTGCACCGACACCGCCGTATCACCCGCCGTAAACGGGTATGTGGATTCCATCACAACCGCAATGTCGACTTCCTGCAGCACTTGGCTGTCGCCGGGGAAACGGTACACCAATAATGGCCCGCCCGCCTTGGATTTCTTCTTGTCCTGCGGTTTCTTCGAGCCCAGCTGTGGCATAGACGCCCAAGCACCCCACTCGCTCAATTCGGCTTTGAGCTTGTCGACATCTACAGGTTTCCGTGCCTTCGACGGCTTTGCCGGAGGAGCCTCAGGGACGGCGGGTGCAGGGGTGATGGCAGCCGTAGGGATCCTGGCCGGTGCCGAAGCCTCCGGTGGCGTTGAGGGCTCCGGGGCTGCCGGAACTTCCGATGCTTCCGGCACCTCCGACACAGTCGACGTAGCTAGCGAGGTTGGCGCAGCTGGCGCGGCTGGTGTTACCTGCGCCACTGATTCTGGGGCCTCAGCTACCCCCATTGTGGGGTCCTGCGCAGTCTCAGGCTCGGGCTCTGACGGCACCAAGGGTTGCCGCACCACTGCGGAAAACGGGTTGGTGGATGGTTTCAGATCCGCCTGGTGCCCAATGATGAGCGGCTTTATGGTCCTTGACTCTTCAGAGGTCTCCGGCTCTTCCAGCTCAAATTCCGGCTCAGGTTCGGGTTCAGGTTTCGCCGCCGACTCGGCCTTCGACGCCACCACCTGGGCCCCTAGCTCGTTAAAGAGTGGGGTGTAGTCGAAATCATCGTCATCATCGAAATGAGTGATGGTGGGCGGTAGTGGAGTAATGGGTTTTAGTGAGCTGAAACCATCGGTCCATATGCTTGATGTAGGCAGCTCTTCCTCAATGCCGGTGGTTTCCGGGTCTTCCGGCACTTCCACCGCCTCGACAGATTCGGCTGCTTCGGCTGCTGGTGTTTCCGCAACCTCGGTTGGCGCTGGTGGCTCGTCAGGTTCTACGGGCCGGGATTCCGGTTTGGGCGCTTTGACGAAATCAAAACTGCCGAGCAGGGATGATGCCTGTTCGTGCTTGGGTAACTCCGGCTCAATAATTACGGAATCTGACGCATCGGGCACATCCGATACATCTGGCGCATCCAACGTGTTGGATACATCAGGCACGTCCGAAATGTCCGGCGTAGTTGGTGCGGTCGGTATGGTTGGCGTCGATGCCGACTGTTGCGAGGCCGCCGGGGTCCCAGATACCGGTGGTGCCGGTGCCGGCTCAGGTTCCGGCGTGACGTCCACGATGGGTGACATTTTGGGGGCAGCCTCCGCCACCTTGGGAGCTTTCGGCGCCGCGGGAGCCTCGGGCTGCACCTGCGGAGCTTCAGCCTTTGGGGCGGGCTCCGGCTCGGAATCCGGTTCGGACTTCGGCTTGATGAACTTGAAATCATCGAAAATAGATGCGGGTCGATCCCGCTTCGACGTTTCGGGTTTCGGCCGGCTTTCCGGCTTTGATGGCTCGGGTTTCCGCACCGGTGGTGGTGTGGGATTATCCATCATCGTGAACCCACTGAAAATGGATATCGGGTCGTGCGACTGGGTCTTCGACTGCCGGAAACCGCCGGTAGATGGGAACAGCGGCTTGTCTGGGATGTCAGAGTCGTCACCAGATGAGTGTGGTTTTGAATTCGACGATGGGAACAGCGGAGTCTTGGGCTTCTCTACATCAGAGTCCTTTGCCGAATGCCGATTCGGGTTTGCTGACGACGACCGGGATGGGAACAAAGGTTCGGATGGTTTCGCCGTCTCCATGGGACGTGTGGGGGGCCGCTCGTTATGCCACGACGGAAACAGGGGGGTACGTGGCGGCTCGGGATCGGATTTTTCCGACTTTTCCGAATGCCACGATGGGAACAGCGGAGTACGGGGCTTCTCCGGCTCGTCAGCCACCTTGGGAGGGGTGGGCATATCGGTGCGGGAGGGGAATAAGGGTTCCTTCCGCAGCTGCCCACTGCCCTTAATAGCCGATTTGGGTGTGGTTGGTCGGCTTGCCGGCTTGGGATGATTAAGTTTTGACGCATCCCGCGATACGTCCGTCGGCAAGCTCGATGTGTCTTTCTCGTTTTCATTATTGGGCATCATGCCACCGCCTTTTGCCAGAAGAGTTCATATGGTGCATCAACCACGCTGCGCTCCACTCGGACCGCCGCCAACATAGCCACAACCGACGAAACCAACAACGCCATCACCAAACCCACCAATGGCGACAGGAACGCAAACGCCACTGTCACCAACACCAAATAGCCGCCAGCACCAACCGCCGCATTCACGTGCCGCCGCACCTGACTCAACTGCGCCATGCTGACATATGCTGCCACCAATGTGGCCGGCAACAGGAACAGCAACAAACTGGTGTACCCATGCTGAATGCCAAAAACACCGCCCATGAGCAACGAGCCTAAACTTGCAGACGTACTTACCGCAATAGTGCTAGCCACCAAATAGGCCAAGCTCCCCCGAGAATTCGAAATATCGCTCCCCAATTGCGACAACGGCCGGTGGGCCACATCATCCACTAGCTTGTCGAAACTGTGCTGTAGGTCCGGGAACTTCGTGGCATTACACACCGCGAGCGTTACCGTGACGGGAATAATGGCGGTGTATGCCAGCCAAAGGTTCTCCTCATTCGGCGTGAGCACCAGAACCAGGAATTTATCCATCCACAGCACCCCACCAATGAGCACCCCATACACGGCCTTGGCCAGCAAGCTTTGCAAATCCATGGCGGGAGCCTGGAACAAACCAAGTAGCCCCTTCCCAAAGAAGGGGATTTGCAGCACCGCGCCGGCGAGGGGGGCCAGGTACCAGAACCCGGGGAGGAAGAAGAACACCGCCCCGTAGGCAACCCAGCCGGCCACGACCGCTTCCTTGCGGATCTCCATGGTGGGTATGAGGCAATGCAGGAAAAACACATTGCTCATGACGCCAACAATATAGAGGCCAATGTTGCCTCCAGACCAACCACAGATAAGAAGGAGGAGCGAAAAAATCCCCACCGGGATGAACGTGAAGACCAGCATGAGCAGCCAACCGCGGCAGAATTCCCGAACAAAATCCTGCTTGGCTTGTTTATTCGTGCCGGTCAGCCGGGCCACCGGGCGGAACGCTGGCAGCATTGCGGTACCAACCAACCACGGCGTGGTGATGGCCACAAGCACCACAATGGTGGTTTGCGCACCAAGTTGCTTGGTCACAAAAGGCAATATTGTGAGTAGTAAAGCCGTGGGGGCTAGATTCATGATGATCTGCCAGGCACGCCGATTCGCCAAAAGCGCCGCCGCCACCACTACAACGGCAACGATACCGATAATGAGTGCCACCATTCGCTCAGGTGGGTAGGTGACATACCAAGCCCACCCGGCGCCGGTACCGATCAATGCGGCCACTGCAATGACCAAATACACGATGAGTGGCAAGCTGCGGGTTGTGGGGCGCTTACTGGACACGAATTTCTCCTTGTTCGACAAAGCAACTGCTTGTGGTCAAGCACGCAACGCGAACCGGATGTTTCTATATCAACTCCGATTCTGTGAGTTCTTAAGCTATGCAGTTACTGCCTAAGTTTAATAGTGGCTGTTCGAAACACCCACTGCGACCCACCTAGGGGTAGGCATAATACTGGTATTTATTACTTTTTCTTGCCCCCACGATGACATGCCATCCATAAGTCATGGTTTATACGAGCACGGTGTGAGGACATTCCCCGATTCACCCCACACCCCCGCGGCACCCCCATAACCTATTCTGAACAGGAAGTTTATTGGGGTACCTGCTCTCCCCCTCCTCCCCTCCTTACTTGACGACGCTCTCCCGCACGCAAACCCCCTCCCCAACGCTTGCCGCGACCGCACATTTGCCACATGCCAAACGTTCCAAATGTACCAAATGTACCAAATGTGCCAGATATGCCTTGTATATGTGGAGGCTGACACAGCCATATCACAATGCTACATGCTTCCTGAGCAGGGAATCTGATACA
>CAUVMZ010000113.1:0-9913 GCA_963552855.1 uncultured Corynebacterium sp.
TGGGGGATATTTTCTTTTCTAAATTTTATCTAAATCTTTGGATAAAACCCGGGAAAAGTACATGAAACATCAGTCCAACTGACCCCATTAGTAACATTCAGTCACATTAGTAACAAAGAAATCCCCCAGATGTAGCAAAATTACAGCCAGGGGATAGATGGTTTTCTATCAGTAGAACTTATCGTTCGCAGGCGATGCCGTCTTGATCGCGGTCCAATTCGGATCGGTAACCCGGTTCACCTTGATAGAGTGGTGCCGCACCTGCGGCTTTTGCCGCCTTACAGTTCGGGTAATAAACATTCTGCGCCGGGGCGGTTTCCGGCTCCGGCACGATCACGGGTGCTGGTTCGGGATCTCGCACATAGTGGTCTGTGTGATTGTCCGACACAACCTGTTCCTCGGATACGACGGTGCTGGTTGTGAGTGACGTCGATGTTGTTGTGGCGGTGGTGGTTCGACTCGTTGTGGTGGGCCGAGAGGTGGTGGTTTTCTTCGTCGTACTTGGGGCGCTTGAGCTACTAGGTGTGGCCATGACCGCGGCCGCCGGTTGCTTCTGTTCAGCGTTTGGAGCCATGCCAGCTCCGACGACAAACGACAGCAGGGCTAGTGGGGCGACGGCCTTCCACCGGCGTTGTCCTGGCTTGGATACGAACCACCACACGGCCGGCCCGAGAAGCGCCAACCCCATGAGAAAGCGCCAAGCAGCACCATCGACGAGCATGCCGAGGATGAAGATGCCGCCAAGGACGATACCAACAATCGCCAGGATGATTTTTATGATGTGAAATGCTGTATTGGTGGTGGTTACCACGATAATGCCCCCATCATGATATTGAACTGTGGGGTGGACATGGGCGGCACCACAGAGTCGATGGGGGCTATAACTAGTTGTCGGTGCCTGTCTAAATGCAGGACATTCTGAGCGGAGAACCAAGGCATGAGCCGATGCATCCTTATGCGTGAACGGAATTCAGTAATGAGTGGATCCCCCATGAAGCTGAAAATAACCTCATGGAAATCATGGGAAATCTCAAAGATGATTATAAGACTGATTCTTAAGAAAGCATAATGGTGTGCATTGCGCTCACCGGCCTTGGCCTGTCAAAAGCTCCTACCGAAGCGGATTATTCTCCGCCCCAGGAAGTGAAGGCATGATCATGGGGGCCTGCTGTTGCTGCTGGCCATTACCGGGGGCCGTTTGCTGCTCCGGGGTCTGCTGCTGCGGCACATTATTTGTTGATTGCCCACCGCCACCTTGTCGTAATAAATCATTGAGGCCCTGAAGCAAATCATTATTTTGCGTGGGGGCTGCCGGTGGCGCCACTGTCGTCTGCGGTACGTTTGGTACCTCCACCGGGGCCGGTGCGGGTGCTGGGGCCTGCTGCTGTTGATTCTGCATATTCGTGTCCGGTGCCGCTGGCGTATTATTCGCGCCCATGTTGGGTGCTGGCGCAGGCGTTGCCGGGGTAGTGCTTGTAGTCGTCGACGTGGTGGATGATGAGTCACTAGCAAAATACAAAATGGCGCCCAGAAGAATCGCTAATACCGCGGCGGGGCCGGCCACCAGCCACCTGCGGGCACCTGGCTTCGACACAAACCACCAAATACCCACGCTCAGCAGGGCCAGCGCAATAAGGGTGAGACCAAATGAAAAACCGGTGATGAACTGGCCGAAAAGTCCCGCCACGCCGACAAAAATGGCGACAAGCGCCAATATCCGCTGCCATGGCCGAGGCGCTGGTGGTTCCTGGTAACCGCCATAATATTCATCGTCGTAACCATCATCATAGCCATCGTCGTAGTCGTGGTTATCGCGCCCACCTCGCCGGCCCCGATTGCCACGGCTATAGCGGTCATCGTAATCATCCTGGTAGCCATCGTTGGCATAACCGTTATTCTGATAGCCATCATCATAATCGTCGTAGCCATCATCGTACCCATCGTCATATTCCTCGCCCTGGGCCGGAATATATTGGGTAGGAGCGCTTTGCGGTGTGAGCGGCATTTGCTGCTGCGGGCGGGCCTCTGATTGGCGGGTCTGGCGTGCCGGCGGTTCGGGGCGGCGTAGCTGCTGTGTTTCCTGCGGCTGCATCTGTTGCGGCTGCTGCTGTGGTTGTTGTTGCGGCGGCCGGCGAGTGGGCATTTGTTGCGGATGATATGGCGGATCATCGACCCGAGGCATGATAATCGTTGAATCTGCATCGTCGGCATTTGCCGGCACGGGCTCATCCATCATCTGGGTGTCGTCCGTGGGGAACATCATAGTCTCGGGCGACTGGTCGTCGTGAGGTTTACGGGAAAACGGATTGGGCCGGGGCATGATAATCGTATCCTTGATGTTAGGCGAATAAAGCTCGTGAAGAACGTAAGAAATTATGAGTCTTTATTGTAAAACTTGGTTCGAACTATCCCGCAACCATTCTAAAGCGTGGCGCCTAATATAGGGGGTGCCGCGCGGCCCCACCGGGAGGTCGTCGACAGGTGAGGTAATAAAAAACCGCCCACCGAACGGGGTGGGCAATGAAGTAGCAGACTAGCAGGCGTTATTTGTCTTCCTCATTGGCAAGCTCGACACGATCATGAGGGGTTAAGTGACCAGAGAACTCGGCAAAGTTCCGGGCAATACTGCGTTTGAGGAATGACTCACATGCCTCGCTGAGGCGCTTGGCGTCATAAACGTTGAGTTCCAGAATCTGGGAGGTGGATTCCCCGTCAGCATTAATTATTTCAATGCTGAGGTATTCGAACCCAACCTCTTCTACGAATTTTGCCACGACCTTGCGCTGTTTAACATCAGTGAACGTTGGTTTTAATTCAGACATAATTACCCCTACATAGGCGATGGACAACTATTTAAAAACTTTAATCAAGATGACGCCACCGCTTGATGCACTTGCGCCGATTAACCCGGATCGGGGGTAGTGAACAATGGTAGTACTTTTGATTCTATCCTCCCTGTTTGGGGGGTAAATTACTGCTTTAAGGTACCCATTCACAGCTAGTTATGTGATATTCGTTCGTGTGTTCCCACGTAAAGTGGATGGTGATTAATTTGTTCTACGCAGATTGTCCGGTACGCTAGCGTTCGCAAGTGCGTTGACAGTTGTTTGCCCCAGTAGCTCAGTGGATAGAGCACGGCTCTCCTAAAGCCGGTGTCGGAGGTTCGAATCCTCTCTGGGGCACCGCCACAGCCCTGCTACCAGGTAGAACCTGCGATAGTGGGGCTTGATCTTATTTCTATGCACCGTCATTGATGCCCAAGCTAAGGGATGACATGTGCGATTTACATGGTGAGGAAGACTAGGGGAAAAATCGGCGTGACCACTTCGGATATTAATTATTAATAATCCGGTTGAAACATTAAAAATAGCACGCTTGTTCTAAAAATCTGTTGATTGGGTTCGGCTAAAATCCCTGATAGGTGGTTTACACTGGCATCAGAGAACTATTTGAAAGGGGCATCATGCGGCGCATCGCTATCATCGGTATCGGTTCCGGAAATCCACAACACCTCACCGTTGAGGGGGTAGCTACATTACAACAAGCGGACGTGGTTATAGCCATAGATAAAGGTGAGGAAAAACACGATTTATTAGAGTTACGCAAAGAAATACTCGCCACGCATAGCCCCGACGTGCCGTTGGTGACCGTCCTCGATCCACCACGCGACCGGAAACCCGTCGACTACCAGGCCGAAGTGCAACGTTGGCATCAGGCCCGTGCGGAAGTCGTCGAGCGCGCCGTCGTAGAAAACACCCCTGAGGACGGCACCGCGGCCATACTCGTCTGGGGGGACCCATCACTGTATGATTCGACACTCCGAGTCGTTGAACGCTTTACGACGCCTGTAGACGTTGTTGTTATCCCCGGCATTACCGCGGTCCAGGCGCTTACCGCAGCCCACCGCATCATCTTAAACCGCATTGGGGAAGAAATCGTCATCACCACCGGCCGCCAACTCATGGACGGAGCCCGCCACCGCAATTGTGTGGTCATGCTCGATGGCGGCGCCGCCTGGCTTACCGCCTACACCCCCTACACCTACATGTGGTGGGGTGCCTACCTTGGCACCGATAAGGAAGTACTCCGCAGTGGCTATGCCCATGATATAGGTGCCGAAGTTGCCGCGCTGAAAACCCAGCTTCGGAAAGAACACGGTTGGATCATGGACATTTACCTCCTGCGCGAATTGAACTAGCTTATGCCTTGGCGGCCGCCAGGCGGGCGTATTTCCGTGCCACCACCTTCGCCGGCGGATTGGTGGCATGCGTTCCATCCGAATACAACACCGTGGGCACCACCCGATTGCCATTATTGACGGATTCCACCCACCGGGCGGCCTCGGCATCGTGGTCAACATCAATGGCAGCATATGGCACGGCAGCGTCGTCAAGCGCGCTAGTAAGTCGCTGGCAGAATGGGCACCACGACGTCACGTATAGGGTAACAAGATCATTAGTCATGTCAGGTATAACAAAAACCATGGGATAAAGATTCCCGGTTACCCTGATATATTTTTCGTCCAGGTCTCAAACTTATAGCGCAGCCCAGACGACGACTTCAACCACTTACTGTGCTGCACCAATTGGAAATCCGGCGGAATGGTCGGCGCGAACACCGCCCGATCTCCCAATTCGAAGAGGTTCGTCGGAGCGTCGATAAGCGTGCGATGAATCTCCTGCACCTTGTCAATCGTGGCCGCATACACCACCCCGCCCCCAATCACCCAGCCGGATTCCGGCACACTAGCGATCACGCTCGCCCCATTCGACCACTTACCCGGTGTGCGACGAGACAACACCAAATTCTTCCGACCCGGCAACGGCCGCACCGGCAACGACTCCCACGTGCGCCGCCCCATGATAATCGGCGACCCCAAGGTGAGCTTCTTAAAATGCTGTAAATCCTCCGGCACATGCCATGGCATAGACTTGCCATCACCAATAAGCCCCATAAGATTCTGCGCCCAAATCGCCCGCAACATCATTACACCGAAACCTGGGCCGGAATCCTCGGGTGCGGATCATAGCCGCGCACCGCCACATCGGAAAACGTGTAGCTAAACAAATCCGCAGCCTTCCGCAACTCCAGCTGGGGATACGGTCGGGGATCCCGCGTTAACTGCAACGCCACCTGCTCATGGTGATTATCGTAAATATGGCAATCACCCCCCGTCCAAATAAACTCGCCCACATGAAGCCCGGCCTGCTGCGCCAACATATGGGTCAAAAGCGAATACGACGCAATATTAAACGGCACGCCTAAAAACATGTCCGCGCTCCGCTGATACACCTGACACGACAGCTTATTATCGGCCACATACAGCTGGAATAATAGATGGCATGGTGGCAACGCCATCTTCGGTAACTCGCCCACATTCCACGCCGACACTATATTCCGCCGCGAATCAGGATCTGTTCGCAACATTGCTAACGACGCGGAAATCTGGTCCACATACCCCCCATCCGGCGTCGGCCAACTCCGCCACTGCACCCCATACACCGGCCCTAACTCACCACGGTCATCCGCCCACTCATTCCAAATCCGGATCCCATGCTCCTGCAACCACGCCACATTTGATGACCCCGACAAAAACCACAACAATTCCCCCACAACAGAATGAAAATGCACCTGTTTCGTCGTGATCAACGGAAACGATTCCGTTAAATCAAACCGCAACTGTTGGGCGAATAAACTTGTTGTTCCTGTACCCGTGCGATCATTCTTATGCGTACCTTCGGCCAGAATCTTCCGCAGCAAATCCTCATACGGAGTAGTAATCGTTACAGTGTTGTTATCAGGCATGGTTCACAGTGTAACGCTAAACCGGACATCTATAATGACCACACACAAAACCCCACCAAACCTCCAGGAAACCTGCGCATACATGTGTATAACACCCATGTGCGATCCAGCCCGAATAAGTTAGGGTGGGGAAATGAGGTGGCCTCACAGGTTGGAGCAAGACATGAACCCTATCTCAAGGATTCATATTGAAAAACTAGTAAGAACCGTTTTCCTGCCGGAACGTTGCCGCCATCTCTAAAATGTCGTCCGCCAACTCGGGACGACAAATCAAAATATCCGGCATATACGTGTCCTTATTGTTGTACAGCAATTCGCTGCCATCCAACCGGGAGCAATGCAGCCCAGCGGCCTTGCACACGCCCACCGGCGCCGCCGAATCCCACTCGTATTGGCCCCCCGCATGGATATAGGCGTCATAATCGCCGATCAACACATGCATGGCCTTAGCACCAGCCGACCCCAGTGGGGAAGTCACAAAGCCCAGCTTCTCCGCCACATGATGTGCCACCGCCGGCGCCCGATTATGCGACACTACAATCCGTTTCGCATACGGGCCCGACACTGCGCGGGCATCCGACGACAAAAACACCACCCCCAAATCCGGCAACCCCACAGCCGCATGGGTCGGCACACCATTCTCTACTAACGCAATGTGAATGGCCCAATCCTGCCGGCCTGTAGCATATTCTCTGGTGCCATCGAGGGGGTCAATAATCCATACCCGGTCTTTCCCTAACCGTTCTGGATTATCCGCGGCTTCTTCCGACAAGAACCCATCATCAGGGCGATGTTGCTCAAGCACTCGCGCAATCCAGTTCTGGGCTAAATCATCACCAGCATCACCCAAAGCCCGATCCCGTAACGCACCCACGTTACGTATCCCCTTTAATAGATCGGCGGTACTCTGGGCAAGATGGTGAGTCAAAGTGGCATCATCTAAATGAGCAGTCATACTAATAAAGTTTAGTTGTTTGATTGAATGGAAGCATGCCCACCAACCCCATCCCAGAACCAGAAGACCACATTTTAGACAAATTCTCCCCCCACATTGCCGCCTGGTTTCGGGATGTATTCGCCCACCCAACCCCCGTACAGACTGCCGCCTGGTCCGCTATTTCCGCAGGTGAAAACGCGTTAGTCGTGGCTCCCACCGGATCTGGGAAAACCCTTGCCGCCTTTTTATGGGCACTTAACACTCTCGCCACTGCACCCGGTCAAACCCGATTACCTGTGGTCAATCCCACTACAAAAACTTCACTGCAAGAAACCCTCACAGCCGAAAGTGACGGCAATACCACTAAAAAACTCCGCCCACATCCCACCATATCCGGCATGACCGATACGGCGAGTGGGCCCGACCACGCGCCGAGCAGCGGGGCGACTCATCCGCAGATCGACCCGCGAGTCAACATACAGATCGACACACAGACCGACGCTTCTGCAGGCGTGAAAATCCTCTACATTTCCCCGCTCAAAGCCCTGGGCACTGATGTGGAACTCAACCTTCGCGCACCCCTCACCGGCATCAACCACACCGCCGCCAGGCTCGGGATCCACCACCCCGATATCACCGTGGCCGTCCGCAGCGGTGATACCACCGCCGCCGAACGAGCCGCCCACATCCGTAACCCGCCCGACATTCTCATCACCACCCCAGAATCCGCCTACCTCATGCTCACCTCCAAGGCGGCCACCATCCTTAGCACCGTTACCACCGTCATCGTTGACGAAATTCACGCCATCGCCGGCACGAAACGCGGAGTTCACCTCGCCCTTACCTTGGAGCGACTCGAACATTTGGTCGAGAAACCCCTCCAGCGCATCGGGCTTTCCGCCACCGTCCGACCCCATGAAACCATTGCCCGATTCCTGGGTGGTTGTCACCCCGTCACGATCATCGACCCACCCACGACTAAAACCTGGGACCTTTCCGTGGTCGTTCCCGTCCCCGACATGAGCGACCTTCCTGCCCCCGAACTGGGCTCTACCATCGGTGACTACACCATTGACGATCCATTGGGATTAGCCAGCCCACTCGTTGCTGATGGAGCCGACGATTCGAACGTGGATGGAGCCGACGATTCGAATCTGCTAGATAGCTCGGCGCCGGAGAGTTTGGAAGCGGCGGATACCATCGAGGGACCAGACGCCAGTATGATATCGGATACCTCCGTGGTTTCGGGCGCGACCCTAGCCTCGGGCGCAACAACCTTGGATGTCCCCGCGGCTTTGGACACCACCACCTCCATCTGGCCCCACATCGAACAACACCTCTACGCCACCATCATGGCCCACCAATCCACACTGGTGTTCGTCAACTCCCGCCGGATCGCCGAAAAACTCACCGCCAAGCTCAATGAACTTCATGCCCACGCCTGTGCCCATGATCGCGCCCGTGCAGCCGAGGCTCATGGGGGCGATGAATCCGACAAAGCCGATGCCTCACTAATACAGCAGATGCCGCCGATACCGTCAGCTACACACCGCGGCCGGCCCCCGGCAGACATGATGAAGCCCTCGGATGAAATCGTTACCGCACCCCGCGATATCGCCCGCGCTCACCACGGTTCTGTCGCCCAAGAGGAACGAGCTCGCACCGAAACCCTCCTCAAAGAAGGCCTAATCAAAGCCGTTGTCGCTACCAGCTCCCTCGAACTAGGGATCGACATGGGGGCCATCGACCTTGTCGTCCAAATCGAATCCCCGCCATCCGTTGCCAGCGGCCTCCAGCGCGTCGGTCGGGCAGGTCACATCGTCGGCGCCGCATCCACCGGAATTTTCTACCCCAAACACCGGGCCGACCTCGTGAATACCGCGGTCACCGTCCAACGCATGCGGGCCGGGCTTATTGAGGAAATTCGCATCCCCACCAACGCGCTTGACGTGTTGCTCCAACACACCATTGCCGCCGTCTCCGTTGCCGACTGGGATGTAGAACAATGGTTCGAAACTATTACCCGGGCCTACCCCTACCACAACCTTGATCGAGAAGTTTTTGATGCCGTAATAAACCTGGCTAGCGGCAGCTATCCCTCCACTGACTTCGCCGAACTTCGACCCCGCATTATCCACGATCGCATCACCGGAACCCTCTCGGCCAGGCCCGGTGCCCAACGCATCGCGGTCACAAGCGGTGGCAGTATTGCCGACCGCGGCATGTTCGGGGTTTTCCTCCTGGGTGGTGGCGAAGGGGCGCGCCGGGTGGGTGAACTTGATGAGGAAATGGTGTACGAATCTCGGGTGGGGGACGTATTTACCCTCGGGGCATCGAGTTGGCGTATCGAGGAAATCACCCGAGACCAAGTGCTTGTGACGCCTGCGCCAGGTTTGTCTGGTCGGCTGCCGTTTTGGTTGGGGGATCAGGTGGGTCGACCGGCGGAACTCGGCAGGGCGGTGGGGGAGTTTCGCCGCGCTGTGGCACGGTCCTTAGCGGTGGAATCAGTAGTGGGTTCGGGCGAAAAACCCAATGCCGGATCTGAACAGATATTCGATGAGCTGGATGAGTGGGCTTCCAATAATATCCGACGTTTCATTTCGGAACAGCGGAATGCGACGGGCATTGTGCCGGATGAGAAAACCCTACTTGTCGAGCGATTTCGTGACGAAGTGGGGGATTGGCGTGTAGTGCTGCATTCCCCCTATGGGCGAGGAGTGAATGCCGCTTGGGCGCTCGCCGTAGGAGCGAAAATCAGTTCGGATATGGGGGTTGATGCGCAACCCGTGAGCGGTGACGATGGCATCGTGCTTCGGCTGCCCGAGTCGGATATGGTGCCGGGTGCCGGTCTCTTCCAGATTGACCCTGATGATATTGCTGATATTGTGGCGGAGCAGGTGGGGAATTCGGCGCTTTTTGCCGCCCGATTCCGGGAATGTGCCGCTCGGGGGTTATTGTTGCCGCGCCGTAACCCCGGTAAGCGTGCCCCACTGTGGCAGCAGCGTCAGCGCGCCGCTCAGCTTTTGGATGTGGCACGGAAATACCCCGATTTTCCCATCATTCTTGAGACGGTCCGCGAGTGTTTACAAGACGTGTATGATCTGCCGGCATTGGTGCAACTTTGCGAGGACATAAAGGGTATGCGCGTCCGAATCGTGGAGGTGGAAACCC
>CAUVMZ010000114.1:0-9728 GCA_963552855.1 uncultured Corynebacterium sp.
TATTATTTTTAGATATATCGTGGATTTATAACGGTCACCAAAAATATCTATGTGGGGGTTTGTTCAAACCCCCACAATAGGCTTTGTTATCAGGTCAAATCCATTAGGAAGCACCAAGTTCTTTCGAACGACGGGCACATGCCTCAGTGGCACGATACACTGCCGCCCGCAAACCTGCTTCCTCAAATTCTCGGATAGCGGCAATGGTAGAACCACCAGGAGATGAAACATTAGCACGCAATTCCGCAGGCTCTGCACCTGTATCCAATAGCATTTTTGCCGCACCATAGAAAGTCATAGTGCTCAATTCCCGGGCTGCATCCCGAGTTAAACCTAAATTCACACCCGCATCAATCATTGCCTCAACCAATAGAAATAGGTAGGCAGGGGCGGAACCCGACATTGCAGTCACCGCATCCATGTCGTGTTCATCAACTACCCGCACCACACCGACCATACTGAGTAGCTCTTTGACCCGGGCCAGTTGTTCCGCTTCCACGAACCTTCCCGCCGCCATCGCACACATACCGGCACCAACCAACATTGGGGTATTAGGCATCACCCGAATCACCGGGGCACCAGCAGCTAGACCTTCCTCCACCACAGCGATGCTAATTCCTGCTGCCATGGAGACCACTGTCGTGGCCTCATTATTGTCTATTCTGTCGCTTATTTCTTCAACCACAGATGCCACTACTTTAGGCTTAACACAGAGAAAAACCACGTCAACACCGTCAACCGCGAGGATGTTATCGTCAAACGTCAATACCGCATACTTATCCCTGAGGTACTGGTTACGTTCAGGTTCACGGTTGGTCACATGAATATTTTTGGGGTTTATCCCCCCATTGATCAAGCCAACGATGAGCGCTTCACCAATTTTTCCGCCACCGATTACTGCTATGGAACTCATAGATTCCACCATGCCAAAAATTCACCAGGCACGCAGCATTACATGATAATCAACGGAAAAATCACTCATATTTCTTGTATTCCTAAAATTTACGGAATGATGTTTCACCACCAGGCAGCGTCGACAAGCACAAAATTCCGGTGATTGGAATATGATCTCTGCGTATCCCCACCCCTAAAATAAGCACTGGGATTATAAAAACCACCGTAACCATCGCTTCTCGTAGTGTGGGAAGGCCAGCGAAGTGGTTACGGTGGTTCTTTTCTAGTGTTCTATAGCATCCCTTTCTGGATCTTCTGTATGAATAATCTTTGTTGTACCAAACTGCTGTGGTGCGCCTCGTGTGGATATCCCACCGCCCTACCCGAAACGGCAGGGCGATAGCTCAAGATAGCTTCGCGGGAGTTTTTATGCCGACATATTCACAATAGCCAGCGGACCGAATGTCATGGTGACACCAACCAAACCTGCAAGTGTCATAGAAAACCCATCCCACGAGGTACGTAGCATATGCACGGCACCAACAATTACGGTGATGGCTACACAGGCAAGCCCAGCAACAATGAATTTATTGCTGATGCTGTCCCACAGAACTTGGAACCCAGCGAATACGCCCACGCCTACCAGAACGCCCACAGCCGCCATACCCAGGATGGCTAGGACGGACATCTTCTCGTTGGACGATTCTTCATCGAAATCATCTTCAAATTCTTCTTCGAATTCGTCGAAGTTATCAATGAAGGGGTCACCCGCTGGATCGTCGATGTCATCACGAGTACTCGATAACCGACTCCGCCCTGGACTGCCCAGACCCATACCATCACGATCATCGGCGTCGTTATCATCCTGCAGGTCGGCCTGTAAATCCTCCTGCGCATCATCATCGTCTTGTTGCGACTGAAGCGGCTGGGATGGTCGTGAAGGACGATATGAGAAATACCCACGCTCATCATCATGTGTGTCGTGCGATTCTTCGAAGCGCCCCACATCGAACTGGGATTCTTCGAATTCCATCACGTTTGTGGCATCTGGAGCTTTCATGTCCATGTCAGCTTCTGCATCGGAATCATCCGTCACACCCGCAGTATCATCAACGTCTTCAATGTCTTCGTCTTCGGCGAAGTCATCGTCGGTGAACATGCCACCGGCATAGGAGTCATCGGAGTAAGCATCATCGTCAGCGTCGTCGTAATCGTAGGCATCATCGTAGTCGTAGTCATCTTCGACGTCTTCCATATCCGATTCGTCGATGCTGGTTTCACCCATGTTCTCAGAATCGTCGAATTCACTGGTCGCTGCGTCTTCAGACTCTGCGATTGTCGGGAATCCGACCATCATGGTGCGATCCGGTGCATCGGTTTCTGAATCATCCGTGAACGTGCTTACCGAAGCATCAATCACATCATTCATGGATGCCGCCGAACCAGCCTCTGACTCATCTGATGATCCCCGAAGCATATCGTGGTCGGCAGTGCGATAACCTAAACGTGCTGCGGTTTCCGACTCGTCTGACACTTTTTGGAAGGATTCCGTAAGCGCTTTTTCCGCCCGAGTTGGTTGGGCGGTCTTTTTTTGCATCGGCAGCTCCGGGGGCTGTGCTAGATCCTCCACGGATGCCTTAGTAAAATGGTGGTCTTTCAGCCGGGGGAATGTGCCGGTAGTAAGCCGCACCGGACTACCTTCATCAACCACGGACAACACAATGGTGGAATCGTCACCAGGGGTGAGATCCGCAAAGGGCTGTTCCGATTCCCCCTCAGGGGCCAGGGGAGCCACAGGATCCTGCGTCAGTGATTGTTTCATCACCGGTTTCATGACCGGTTTCATGGCTGGCCGAATCATGGGTTTTGGCATGGTCGGCAAGGATGCCGATGAGGCGGTCTTAGCTGTTGCCGAAGAACCAGCGATAGAACCGACAACAGCGGACTCTACCGATGCAGAACCTGTCATAGTAGAGCTGACAGCTGCGGCCGGACTGGGGGCAGTGGCTGCCGGAGGTTGATGGGCGGCAGCTGCTGGAACCGCACCACGCGAATTCGAAGAAGTGTACGAAGACCCCTCGACTCCGCTTACCCCACCGATATTCCCGGCTCCACCGGAAATGGGCCCGCTTGAAACACCCGAGCCGCCAGAGCTACCTGAGCCACCGGAACCATCCCCCATGGCCCCACCAGGATTGTCAGTCTTACTGAAGAAAGACAAGGTTGCTGGCGGTTCTGATGGGTCAGAGTGTTCCGCCTGCCCCCGACCATCCTGGCCAATATCGCCATGGTCGTCGAAAAGCGATGTGACGCGCCCAGCTTCTGTCGGCGAATCGCCAAATAGTGAATTCGGCGCAACCGCACTGAATGGGCCGGTATAGGTTTCTTCCGCATCAAGCGGACTGCTGGAATGCCGAGATTCAGCAGGTTTTGCCTCGACTTTTGGAATGCGACCAGTCAGCTCAGCAACCGAAACCCCGCCGGAATCAACGCTTCGGCGCCGTCGACGCCGAGGCGTTTCCTCGCCTCCTCCTTCGCCTTCTCGGCCAGCTTTCGCCAGCAATTCGGCGACAGTAAGTTGTTTCTCACTCATTGTCCTTATGCCTTCCCACTTTTTCGGACAGGACCATCGCCCTGTTCAATCCGCCGGAGAATAATTCCTTCGCGTAGCGCCCAGGGACAAATCTCCAGCTTGTTTATATTTAATGCGCGCATTGCTGCTTCTGCAACCAGTGCACCCGCCACAATTTGCTGCGAACGACTGGGAGAAACTCCTTCTAGTTCAGCACGGTCAACCGCTGTCATACGGGATATAAACGCAATAAGCTGCCGCAAACCTGGTGCCGTGAGCTCACGGGTGATATGGAGACCCGCCGATGAGGGTGCTGCACCGGTTAATCGTGCTAACGTCCTAAAAGTTTTACTAGTTCCCACCGCCAGCCTAGCGGAACCATAGTTACGCATTGTTCGAATGGGTTCAACCAACTCTGCATCAATATAGTCCCTGAGCAGATTTATTTTTTTACGCTCAGGTGGGTCAGTATGGAACCAGTTATGTGTCAGTCGCCCGGCACCGAGGTTCAACGAAAACGCACAATCGGGTTCTTCATTTACCCCAGTAGACATTTCCAAGGAACCGCCGCCAATATCAAGATTAATGATACGTCCAGCAGACCAACCGTACCAACGACGTACCGCGAGAAAGGTGATCCGCGCCTCATCTTCGCCGGATAAAATTGTCAGTCGTACCCCGGTTTTTTCGTGAACATGTTCTAATATTTGCTCCGCGTTGGTTGCGGAACGTACAGCAGATGTTGCAAACGGTGTGAGTTCATCGCAGCCAAGCTGATCGGCCAAGACAGCGGCTTCTGCCACATTGTCGGTGAGCTTTTTTATACCCTTATCCGTTATGGCGCCATCCTCATCAAGATACTCAACCAGCTTGAGGTTAGTTTTCCAATCGCTCATGGGCGTCGGCGGGCCACCCCGGCGCGCATCTACGGCGACGAGGTGAACCGTGTTGCTGCCCACGTCTAATACACCTAATCTCACAAGAATAAGGTTAGACGGTCTACGGTATTAAATTGTGAACCACCCCGACATAGAGACTGTATATCTTGGTTTTCCGAAATCCTCCCCAGCCGCCCATTCCATTCTCGCTGGTCAGGAGCTTGCCCCGGATTTTCCCCGGCAATGGTTAGAGTTTGTTCATCCTAGTGATGAAAAACATGTGTTTTCCATTGATTTAACGTGGTTAGAATCACATTATTCCTGCGGGTTTGGCACCCCCGCATGTCGGGGTATTTTAGCTGATTTGCCAAGTGTGGGCTGCTGTCACCACGGTGCATTTTTATGTGATGAGACGGATCGGGATCAGTTATTTGATGCTGTATCGCGGATGCCTCGACGGTTTTGGCAGTTTTATTCCGAAGAGATTGCGGCGTTTCTTGCGGACCCGACAACCACTGACGCTTCGGATGTGGAGCCGTGGTTGGTGTGGGATGAGTTAGATGATGAGGATGGTAATCCTGAGCCGGCGTTGAAGACCGCATTGGTGGATGGGGCATGTATTTTTGCGAATCGCCCGGGCTGGCCTACTGGAGTGGGTTGTGCTTTGCATCAGTGGGCGGTGGCTGCCGGGGAGGATTTAACGGTGGTGAAACCGGAAGTGTGTTGGCAATTACCGTTGCGCCGGTTGGAGGCGTGGGAGGAGCGTGCGGATGGTGAAGAGATTTTGCGTACAACCATTACCGAGTATGAGCGGCGGGGTTGGGGTAATGGTGGGGAGGATTTCGACTGGTATTGCACGATGGCTCCTGCTTGTCATAAGAATGCACAACCGTTATGGCAGTCGTGTGAGGCGGAGTTACGGGCGCTCATGGGTGATGAGTGTTTTGAGGTTTTAGCTGAGCATTTGCGGGAACGTGCGGCGCTTTTCGACGCCCAAGGGTTGCCGCCGGCAGCACTGAATCCACATCCGGCAACAGTGGCGGCTTTTCGGGATGCTTAGGGCGGGAGGCTGCACTTGTTGTTGGCGGCCTCCCGCCCTAAACCTTATTTTATTGTTGGCGGATGGTTTTTAGGCGTTATTTTTTAGCACCTTGGGCTGCGACTGCGGCTGCGCCGGCAGCTGCGGCTTCGGGGTCGAGGTAGGTACCACCAGGATTGAGTACTTTGCCTTCAGAGTCGAGTTCATAGACTAGAGGGATGCCGGTGGGAATGTTGAGTCCGGCAATGTCAGCATCGGAGATGTTGTCCAGGTGCTTCACGAGGGCACGGAGAGAGTTACCATGTGCCGCCACGAGGACGGTTTCACCGGCAAGAACTCGGGGAAGGATTTCTTTTTCGAAGTAGGGTACGAATCGGATGACTACGTCTTTCAGGCATTCGGTTGCTGGCACTTCGCTGAGGTCAGCGTAACGAGGGTCATGTGCCTGGGAGTAGGTGCTGTCTTCTTCGATGGCTGGCGGCGGGGTGTCATAGGAGCGGCGCCATGCCATAAATTGGTCATCGCCGTATTTTTCTTTGGTTTCTGCTTTGTTGAGTCCTTGTAGTGCGCCGTAGTGGCGTTCGTTGAGACGCCAATTGCGGACGACGGGGATCCAGAGCAGGTCTGCCTCGTCTAGGGCGATGTTTGCGGTGCGAATAGCCCGGCGGAGCAATGAGGTGTAAACGACGGTGGGGACGATGCCCTTTTCTTTGAGGAGTTCTCCGCCACGTTTTGCTTCTGCCTCGCCTTGGGGGGTTAGATCGACGTCAACCCATCCAGTGAATTGGTTGGAGGCGTTCCACTCGCTTTGACCGTGCCGGAGTAGCACTAGTTTTCCATTAGCCATAACCCAAGTGTGCCACAATTTTCACGTCCGAACATTAAACTTATTGTGGACTTTCTTACACTTTATTGGTTTTTACGTGTGTTTTCGCTGGAGGCCACCGTAGAACCAGGCGGAGGTGACGCCACCATCGATGAGGAAGTCGGCTCCGGTGATGAAGTTGGCGTCTTGGCTCAGTAGGTAGGCACCGAGTTGGCCGATTTCTTCGGGGGTTCCTGCGCGTCCTGCGGGGCTTTTTTCGATCATTTCTCGGTAGTTGCCGCCGGCTGGCCCGGAGAATTCTTCACGGGCCATGGGGGTCATAATGATGCCGGGTGAGATGACGTTGATGCGGGCACCGCGGGCTCCCCAGGTCATTGCTGCGGCTTGGACACGGAGGGCATTTCCTCGTTTGGCAATTTGCATGGCGTGTACGGGGTCGGTGATGTAGCGCAGCATGGGGAGGTTGAGAAGTTTTTCGGTGGGGGTGATAGCGAGTTGTCGGTCTTCGGCAGCGTAGAGTGCGGGGAGTCGGTGTCCGGCGTGGGAGGAGATGATGATGCCGGCACCTCCTGCTGTGATGACGTCGCCGAATTTTTCGAGGATGAGGGCGGTTCCATAGAGTTCTACGGTGAGAATGTCGGTGGCGGTGGTGTAGGTAGGTGCGGCACTGGCGGTGTGGATGAGGTGGGTGAGGTGTCCTTGGCTGACGGCAAAGTCGCAGAGGGTTTGAACGGATTCGCGGGAAGTAACGTCGATGGTGGTGGGGACTGCGGTGAAGCCGGTTTGGAGGAGGCTGCGTGCGGATAGTTCGGCATTGTCGAGGTTACTGTCGGCGAGGATGAGTATTTTACCGGCGCTTATTCTACGGGCAATGGCTTGGCCGATGGATCCAGTACCGATGAGTACAACCACCTCCGAGCGTTGCTGCGCCATGGTGCTTACCTCACTTTGTGTGTTTCTGTGTGATTTCGTCAGGGTACACCTATACCCTACATAAAGCTAATAAATACCTGATAGTACATGGTGGTATTCGTAATAAAATGGGCACCCCCGTTAATGGGGTAGGTGCCTTGCCATCGACGAACAGAATCGCATCGGCTACAGAAAATATTTGCCTAGCCGTAGCATTCTGGTCATGGTGGCGGCATAGAGTCGGCGTGGTAGCAGCCGCGGCCCAGCGATGGGCATGATGCGTTGTTCGGCAATAGTTTTTGGTTCCGTGTATTTCAATAATCCAGTCACACCATGTCGGCGCCCCATGCCGCTATGTTTCATCCCACCCATGGGTGCAGCAACTGATCCAAACGCAGCGGCGAAACCTTCGTTGATATTGATGCTGCCCGCATGCAGCTGACGGGCAATACGTCGTGCCGTCGCAGGTTGAGCAAAGACGCTGGCGGCTAGACCATAGTCAGAGTCATTGGCCTTAGCAATGGCCTCGGTTTCATTATTAACGGTCTCTATGTATGCGACTGGGCCGAATGTTTCTTCCCGGTATAGTGCGGCTTCAGGCGGCACATTGGCCAACAAGATAGGCGCCAGGAAACTTGGCCCCAAGTCTGGTCGTGGCCCACCGGTGAGCAGAGTTGCACCACGGTTTACCGCATCATCAACGAGTTGACACACGTGCGTAACGTGGGCCGGTGAGATTAATGACCCCATGTCTTCCGCCCACCCACCAGTACCAATATTGAGCTTTTCGACGCGTTTTACCAGAAGATTCATAAACTGGGTGGCTATAGTTTTGTCCACTAAAATCCGTTCGATAGAAACGCACAGTTGTCCCGAGTTACTGAAACACCCAGTGATTGCTCCGGTCACCGCACTGCGGATGTTGGCATCCTGGGCCACAATCATCGGGTTTTTGCCGCCGAGTTCCCCGGAAAATCCGACAAGTCGCCGCCCAGTGCGTTCCGCTAATTGTTGCCCCGTGGCAGTAGACCCGGTAAACATGACGTAATCCGCATTTTCAGCTATCGCGGACCCCACCACCGCACCTATGCCCGGCAACACCTGAAACACGTTTGATGGCACACCTGCCTCCTGGAGGATTTGTTCCCCCAGGAGAGCCGATAGTGGGGTTTGCGCATCCGGTTTTACCACCACTGCATTGCCAGCCACCAGCGCCGGCAGGGCGTCGGATAATGTGAGGGTCAACGGATAATTCCATGGGGCAATAATGCCCACAACTCCTCGTGGTTCCCGAACCACGGTCGTGCGGGTCATCACCGGTAATGCGCCCCGTACCCGCCGCGACCGCAACAACCGTGCCGCATGCCGGGCATAGTATCGGGCGTTGATAGCAACGTCCATCACTTCGTCTAAAGCACTTGCCCGATTCTTCCCAGTCTCCAATTGGATGATGTCTAACAGTTCATCGCGGCGTCGCAACACAGCATCATGAATCCGCATGAGGATTTTTGCCCGCTCCACCACCGGTCGAGCCACCCACGCAGCCTGGACCGCACGGGCATCCTGGATTGCTGTCAGGGTTTTTGCCGCGGAACATACCGGTACTGTGGCACACACATTTCCAGTGCGGGGGTTTATAACCTGCATCATGGTGGTATCACTCATGCTCTCAGCCTACGCTGGGGATCATGTCCACCATTTTCATTTCTGGCGCGGCCCGTGGAATCGGGCGGGCGATTGCCGAATTATTCCTCGACCAGGGTTGGATCGTTGGTGCCTATGACATTGATATCGTCGATTACACCCATCCAAATCTTGTTACTGGGGTTCTCGATGTCACCAACGCCCAATCATGGGAAACCGCCCTGGCGGAGTTTGCCGCCCACTCCCCCACCCACACCATCACCGTTATGGTGAATAATGCTGGGGTTCTCACCTCTGGCAGTATCGCCGATATTTCGCCTGCAGCTATCGAACACCAAATTTCCGTAAACTGCACTGGAGTAGCGCTCGGCGCACATGCCGCATTCCCACACCTCAGGACTGGCAGCACCCTCGTCAATATGGGTTCTGCTTCGGCAATTTTCGGCCAACCCACCATCGCCATTTACTCAGCCACTAAATTTTTCGTGGCTGGGCTTACCGAAGCCCTCAGTTTGGAGTGGGCAAAACACCGTATTCGGGTCATCGACCTGTGGCCACTCTGGGCTAAAACTGGCCTGTCTACTCATACCGACGCCGGTTCTATCAAGCGTCTTGGCGTCCACATCACCCCTGACCAGGTCGCCCATCGGGTGTGGGAGGCGGTTCACCCCTATAACCGATGGCAGGCAGGGAAAATCCATTATGGGGTCTCCGTAGCAGACACCATACTTTATTATGCCCGCCGCCTAGCCCCCACCCGGGTAGCCCGTCGTATCACCCAGCTCGTGGCCCACTAGGGGTGGTCACACCAGCTAATGCCTCCCGATAAATCCTCACCAATGCTGCTGCTGATGACTGCCAAGAAAACTGGGCGGCATGGGTTACCGCTCGCTCGGCCATTGCAAGCCGCATGGCGTCGTCGTCAAGCATGCGGGCAATAGCATCAGCCCAATCGTCTGGGTC
>CAUVMZ010000115.1:0-9697 GCA_963552855.1 uncultured Corynebacterium sp.
GTTTGCTTTTGTTTTTCAGCAGCCAACATTCGTGAACGCCAAAAGATCCGTACAGCTTTCTTGATATTTTGGTCAAGGTCACCAAGTTCAATACTCATGATTATATTGTCTCTAAAATAGCGAGCTGTTCCTCCTTCACCCCATAAATCCGCGCCAACAGTGATACTGGTAGCTTCTCCCCCGCTTCCCCGAGGTGGATCATGTGTTGCTGGTCGTCTGGGGAAATGTCGTACCAGTGTGGTATTCGGATTCGTTTGAGGTTTTGGGCTTGGAATCTTAGGTAGCCGCCACCGATTTTTACCGAATATGCGGCAACGAACAGGTGGGCGATACCGCTGCGGAGTAGTGCCTGGAGTGCGCGTAAATTCCACTGTTGGGAGGTGATGTAATAAAGATTGTGGTGTGGGTAGAAGTTGCCGGCATCGTATGTGATTGCGTCACCATTGGCTTTAATGTCGGGGATGAGTAGTTTCGGTTCGTGGCGCAGTTCCGGGGTGATGCGGTCAATGGTTTTGTACCATTTTCGCGGGTCCGACCGTGCGGTGTAGCGTCGCGCCAACCGGTCGCGGTGTGGGTGCAGGCGCGCAGCTAGTTTCGGATAGTCCGCCAGATCCACCAACCCACTATGATCCGCCCATGGGTTGAGAACGCCTTTTCCGGTCCATGCTAGTTGTCCCCTTCTCACGCAGCTATTGGTGACGAGCGGCAGGCATCGCCCGGCCTCGACGTCGATAGTGGCGAAGTCGTCGATGAATATTTTGTCGGCGCCCGTTGCCACCCCAATGCCCACCCGGCAGCCCGCGGTGACAAGTGTGGGAAAGCGGCGCTCTAGCTCGTCGATAAGCTTCACTGGCCCCGAGTCGCCCGTGAGCCACGGCAGCCCACCGCGCACCAAGCGCCGTTTGCGCCACTGCCCGCCCATGCCGATGGCAATTCGGGTTGTTTCTGCTTTACGACGCCCACGCTCAATGACCGTGATTGCAGGGTAGGCACCGACAACAGTTTCGAACGCATCCGCCCCACACATGTCAACATAGTGGGACAGGTGAAACTCATGATCAATCTTTGCCCGAAGCGCCTTGCCGTAATCGTTTTTCATCCACGCATTTGGGGTAATGAAACTGAGTTTTCCCGTAGATGACAGCAGGTCAAGTGATTTTTCCATAAAGGGAATGTACAGGTCGGCCCGACCCACCATGGTGCGGTAACGTGCCCGATATTTTTTGAGCAGCTCTTTGGGTATCGCTTCGTGTCGCACATAGGGTGGATTGCCCACAACAAAGTCGAATAAGTGATCGAACTTGGTGGTGAGGTAGTCCCCAGACATGAGCCACGCATCCGCAAGCTTTTGTGCCGCATCAGGCGCAATGTGCTGCGTTACTAGATAGTCCACTAGCCGTTGGGAGAATTGGGCGACGGACTGCGGATCGATTTCGACCGCGCGTATCGCATCTATCAGGTCGTGGGGATCTTGTCCCCCAGCTGCCTGCCACGATTGGAGCAGCCTACCCGCGGCCTGGATGACGAACCTGCCGTCGCCGAAGGATGGTTCCAACAACCGTAGTGTGTGAAGCTGCTCATCGGGATGGTAGCCAACCAGATCAAGCATGAACTCCACCACTGGGACGCGGGTGAATACCACACCATGGTGTTGTGCCGTCGTTTTATTATCCATGCTCATTCCTCAATCTCGACCTAGACAATAAAACTTTACTCTTCGGCCCGAACACCACCCGGCGCGCGACAGCGGCATTGCCTTTGCTCTCACCATCGACGATGAAGCACGGAACAATACGGTCAATTTCGGCGCTGTCTTTCTCAACCTCACCGAGAGCAACCGCGTTGCCATCCCGCTGCTGGCGGGAAGCTATCGTACCGATGTGGTGACTGGCTTCAGGTAAAACAGTTCTTGAGTGCTGTTGTACTCAAGGATCTCTGCGACGATGTGTAGGTTCTGGCCGGTACCAATGCTGTCTGGAATACTGGCGCCAGTGAGGTGGAGATCATAGTAGGCAACATCGGAGAACTTGAAGCTCGGGCCATGTGCAGAAGTTGTACTGTAATCTCCGGGGCAGATAAGGAATTCGAAACGCGTCTTATAGCTCTTGTAAGGAGCTACGTAAGCGACGTTCCCGTCAAACTCGATGGTGCGACCCTTGTATTTTGACACGAACTGTTCGATGGTGGCGTTATCGGGTTGTGGACTCTCGATGAGGGCACGGAACTCCTCGTTGTTATCGACCGTGATGTTTTGCGTGTTGGGTGCGGGAGAGTTGGATGGTCCTTCGGCGGCGGAGGAAGATGGATTGGCTGCCTCACTGTCCTGCTTGGGGAAGGTGTGGAAGCTCACAACCACTGGGACGTCCGCAGCGAATGCGTCACTGGTGGAGAACGATGTGTCGCCACCTATCGACACCTCCTCTACCTCACCGTCCTCGGTAAGAAAACCAATGATGAGATCGTCAATCTCCTTGGTGGTGACGTTTGTGAATCCAGACTTTTTGAACTGGGAGACTACGTCTTGGTACTTGCTGTTGCTCACGTCTGAAGCATTCAGTGGGGCGTGAATTTTGTCGCTGGTTGTGTCATCACAGCCTATGATGGTGGCGGCTAGGACGCATGCAACAATCAGCGCGGCGATTCTTTTCATCATGTTCCTCAAAGGATACGGCGCCCATAGTAGTGGGCACTCAAAAATATGTGCCGATCGACAATGATGTCTCGCTAGAATATAGTGCGCCAAGTTAATTTTCAGTATTCTTAGGATACTACTACCTGAATGCTGTGCGCAAGTATTATTAATCTTGCTTTTGTGTGCAGTCGGGTAACTTTTGCCAAGTACAGTTATGGTGGTTGGTGTCTTGGGAGTAGTCGAAGGAACTGGCACCTCCCCGATGAAGCACACTTGGCTCGGATGGTTGGCCAGTGGTAAGCAAGGTAGAAGACTCGGCTAGCCAGGAAATAGACGTGATGGGCTCCCCCACAAACTACGTACCCCATGATCGCCCCCAACAACAGGGCAGCGCCCACCCCACTGCCGAGCGCTCCCCCATCGCACGCAAAGAAAAAACCACGCCCGCGGTGTGCGAAGCGTGGTTTTTGTTTTGTACCCCGTACGGGATTCGAACCCGTGTTACCGGCGTGAGAGGCCGGCGTCCTAGGCCTCTAGACGAACGGGGCTTAGAACTAGCAATATTATTGCTGCTGGCCTACCAGGACTCGAACCTAGAATGACGGTACCAGAAACCGTTGTGTTGCCAATTACACCATAGGCCATTGTGGAGTATTCTCCATGTTGCTTCACACGTGATCGTGCTGGGCAACAGGAAGAAATATAACAATAAAGCGTTTACTTTGGCAAATTCCCTGGTCACTGGCCACCCTGGGCCGCCCCCACTGTGGGGCGGCGGTGCGCGTCGACAAGCGTCGATAGGCAGTTGCAGCTAGCGGGCTTGGCTGGAGAGGAATTGCCAGGCTTCGAATGCAATGTCGGGGTTGCGGGGCCAGGTGTGGCCGCCAACATTGACCCTGATGTGCTGGGTGGGTTCCTCACAGTTATTGAAGGTCAGACGGGTGCCGTTGGTAATATCGCTGCTGGTGGGGGGCAACAGGTCGCAGTGGTTACGGTGCGCGTACTGGTAGGCGACCTCGTAGACGGGGATGAGTTGGCCACCGTTTCGGGGCCCGCCCTTGTAGTGGACCACGGGGTCGTCGACGTTGTGCACGATCATGGCGGGGATGGGCCGCTCGGAGCAGCCCACATTGACCTGCTGGTAGTAGGCGCCTGACACGGAGGCGAAGGCAGCAAACTTGTCCGGCAGGTGGCAGCCAACAACGGCCGCCATGCCACCACCGTTGGAGAATCCGCTGGCGTAGACGCGGTGCCGGTCGATGAGGTAGTCGTTGTCAACATCGGCGATGATGTCTTCCACGAAGGCGAGGTCCTTGCCTGGCCTACCTGTGGCGTATGGTGCCGCCTCCCAAGCCCCGTCGAGCGCTTCCGGGTAAATGACAATGGCGTCATTCCAGGCGCGGGTGTTTTGGTAGGCGGAGGATTCCATAAAGGAGTCCACCGACTGGTCCCACCCGTGGAAGCTAAAGAGCACCGGAATGGGGTTGGGTTTGTCGGGGTTATAGTTGGCGCCCACATGCATGATGTAGCGGCGCTGGGTCCCATCCTTGGTGGTGAGCGTGATGCTTTGGGTATCACCGGACGCTACCGGGGGGTTGGGGTTCGATCCGTGGTCGTCCTCAATGGTGGGTTCCGCCGGTTTCGACGGCTGCGCCGAGGCGTCCGCCGCAGCGTTACTGTCCGCAACGGTAGTGACCTGTGGGGTGGCGGTGCGCTCGAAGAATTGCCGCAGCGTTTCGGCGGATTCCGCGTTGGAAATGCCTAAGCTGCTGGCAGTGAGGAGCGCCACGGCACCTGAGGTGCTAAAAATCTTTTTAACCGATTGAGGTAACACGTTTTCAAGCCTAAAAATCAATTGTTATAAACTAATCCATAGCTAGTAGGGTGTCGATAGGGTCGGGTGACCGCATCGAAGCCATCTCATCTTAACACCACTGGTGATAAGAATGACTATAGAATATATCCGCCTTCCATACCCCGTTGTTACAATCCCCACCACCATTTATGGGTTAATCTTTGGCAAATTTTCGTGGTTCACTTATCGAAACTTGCTGGTTAATTCGGCTTCCATTTCCCCCCAGTTTGTCCTACACTAAGGGATACGTTCTCAGGGCGGGGTGAAAGTCCCCACCGGCGGTGATCCCCCTTTTGGGGGCGAGCCCGCGAGCGCTTCTTGGGGTTTTCTCCAAGAAGGTCAAGCTGATTGTGGTGTGATCCCACAGCCGACAGTGACAGTCTGGATGGAAGAGAATGGCGGAAAATTTTTGGTTTTCTGGCTACATCACTACATATTGCCTTGAGGATTTACTCTTGTTCGTTCCTTTATTTTTAAGGAGTAACCATAAGTGGATCTTCTCACTCAACTACTCAATGCCACACTGACGATTGGCGGGGCGTCGATTCTGTGGCGGGAAATCATTGGTAATGCGTTCGGGCTTGCTTCCGCGTTCGGCGGCATGCGGCGCATGGTGTGGGCGTGGCCCATCGGTATTGTTGGCAATGCCCTACTGTTCACGGTGTTTTTGGGCGGGGTTTTCCACACCCCCCAGAATTTGGATCTTTACGGGCAGGCCGGCCGGCAGGTCATGTTTATGATCGTGAGCTTCTATGGTTGGTGGAATTGGTCGCAGGCCCGCAAGGCTGGTCTGCGTGAGTCGCACGAAACCGACCCGTCGCGGTCAATTGTGTCCGAGCCCGCCGAGGACGTGAAGGCGGTGCAGCCGCACTGGGCGTCGACCCGGGAGCGGGTGGGCATGGTGGCGTTCGCCGTTATTTCCACGCTTGTGTGTGCGTGGATCTTCACGCAGCTGGGTTCGTGGGGTCCGCTTGCCGACGCCTGGATCTTCACCGGCTCCATGCTCGCCACCTACGGTATGGCCCGCGGCTGGACGGAGTTTTGGCTGGTGTGGATTGGTGTGGACATTGTGGGCGTTCCGCTGCTGCTCACCGCCGGCTATTACCCGTCGGCCGTGTTGTACCTGGTGTATGGGGCCTTCGTGCTGTGGGGGTTCTTCGTGTGGTTGAAGGTGCAGCGCACCGAGGCCGCGGCAGCCGACGCCCCAGCCGATGCCGAAGCTAGCGCGGAGCCGCAACCGGTCCGCCACTAAACCAAACCGGCTATCCGCAAATTCTTGTGGCCCCGGGCCTGGAGGAGCGCAATGCTCTTCTAGGCCCGGGACCATTGGTTTTTATGGTTATGAGCCGGCGGAAGTATTCGGCACGAAGGGGGTGACTGCTCGGGCGGCCCGCAGCCGGGCCAGGGTGGATTCCTTCCCTAACAGTTCCATGGATTCGAACAGTGGTGGGGACACGGCCTGCCCGGAAATGCCCACCCGCAGGGCGCCGTAGGCGACCCGGGGTTTAAGACCCAGATCCTCGATGAGGGCGGTAGAAAGGGCCGATTCGATGGCGGCGGTGTTCCAGTCGTCGACAAGCTCCAGGGCGGCAATGCCGGCGTCGAGCGGCTGTATGGCGGTTTCCTTCAGGTTTTTCTTCGCCGATTTTTCGTCGAGCGTGAGGTCCCCATCCGCGGTGACGAGGAATTTCACCAGCCCCCACGCATCCGACAGGGTTTTGATTCGGGTTTGCACCAATTCGGCCAGGAGGGCGAATTTCTGCTCCGGGTAGTCGGCGGGGAAATCGTAGTATTCAGCAAGGTAGTCGCGGAGCCGGCGGGTGAAATCGTCGAGCGGGAGTTGGCGGATGTGGTCGGCGTTGATGGCTTCGAGTTTTTTCTGGTCGAAGCGCGCCGGGTTGGCCAGCACGTCGGTGACGTCGAAGTTTTCAATGAGTTCCGCCACGCTGAAGATATCTCGTTCGTGTGAGAGAGACCAGCCCAGGAGGGCCAGGTAGTTCAGCATTCCCTCGGGGATGATTCCGGCGCTCCGGTGGTGGAACAGGTCGGATTGGGGGTCGCGTTTGGAGAGTTTTTTGTTCCCCTCCCCCATGACGAACGGCAGGTGGCCGAATTGGGGGGTGTGGTGGGCCACGCCGATGGCTTTGAGCGCCTCGTAGAGGGCGAGCTGGCGGGGGGTGGAGGGTAGCAGGTCTTCGCCGCGCAGGACGTGGGTGATGCCCATGATGGCGTCGTCGACCGGGTTGACCAGGGTGTAGAGGGGGGCGCCGTTGGAGCGGGCGACCACGAAGTCGGGTTGGCTGCCAGCCTTGAATTCGATATCACCGCGGACCAGGTCGGTCCAGGCCCAGTCGGTGTCGGGCATGCGGAGCCGCCACACGGGTTTGCGGCCCTCAGCTTCGAATGCGGCGATTTGTGCATCGGTGAGGTCACGGTCGTAATTGTCGTAGCCGAGTTTGGGGTCGCGGCCGGCGGCTTTGTGCCGGGCTTCGACTTCTTCGGCGGTGGAGTATGCGGGGTAGACGAATCCGCCTTGTTTGAGTTTTTCTAGCACGTCGGCGTAGATGTCCATGCGCTGCGATTGCCGGTAGGGGGCGTGCGGGCCGCCTTTTTCCACACCCTCGTCCCAGTCCATGCCGAGCCAGGTGAGGGAGTCGACGATGGCTTGGTAGGATTCCTCGGAGTCGCGGGCGGCGTCGGTGTCTTCGATGCGGAAGATGAGTTTTCCCCCGGTGTGGCGGGCGTAGGCCCAGTTGAAGAGGGCGGTGCGCACCATCCCCACATGGGGGGTTCCGGTGGGTGAGGGGCAAAAGCGAACGCGTACTTCGGACATGGTTTCTTAGTGTAGTGGATGGGTGGGCTGGGGCTATAGCCGGTTGATGGCCGCGGGAAACCGGCAGGTAGCACCCCATCTGAGCGCCGGGTTCCTGCGGGTTTACAGGTTCCTGCGGCTCAACGGCTGTTGTTATGGGCGTCGGATGATGTGGAGGACCCGGTCGATGGTGTGGCCGGCCCCCATGCCGCCGGTGACGTGGCGGGTGAATTCGCCATGGGTGAGAACGTCGTAGTCGTCCAGGTAACGGGTGGTGATGATCTGGTGCAACCGGTCGGGTGTGAGGAAGGCGGTAATGTTGGCGTTTTCGCGCTGGGCCATGTGGGTGATGTCGTCATGGTGCACGATGATGAGGTGGCCGCCGGGTTTGACGCTGCCGAGGAGTTTGATGAGGGTTTCTTCGACGTCCCGCAGCGGGGTGTAGAACGCTGTGACCAGGTCGTATTCTTCAAGGTGCGCGGTTTCGAACGGTTCGGTGCGGACGGTGACGCGGCGCCGCAGTTCCTCGGTGGTGAGGGCACAGGTGATGCGGTCGCTGGCGATTTCGGAGGGTTCGAGGGCGGTCACGGTATAGCCGTGGGTCGCAAGATACATGGCGTCGGCGCCTTCACCCGCGCCGATGTCGAGGGCGGTGGCGGAGTGTTCCGGGGTGGGGATGAGCGAGGTTTCCGCGATGAGGGCCTGGTTGGGGTTGCCGCTCCAGTGGGGTCCATCGTGGTCGTGGTACATGTCGTGGGTTTGACTAGTCATGGTGTGCCACTATAGTGCGTCGATAAGCTAATGTCAGCGTGTCACCAGCGCTGTTTGGTGGTGACGTCGCGTCAGGGTTTTAGGGTTGGAGTCATGCAGGAAGAAGAAACCTACACAATAGGTGATGTTGCCACCCAGTTTGGGTTGACAGTGCGCACATTGCGTTACTGGGATCAGATTGGGTTGGTGGTTCCTAGTTATCGGGATTGGCAGGATTTTCGCCAGTATACGGAGTCCGATATGCAGCGCATCCATGATGTGTTGACGTATCGGGCAGTGGGGTTGAAATTGCAGGCCATCCGGGAGCTCTTGGATGAACCATCGGGCAATAACACCGATGTGGTTGCGCAGTTGCGGACGCAGCGGCGGCTTCTCCTGCAGCAACAAGATCACATTTCGGGCATGCTGAATGCCCTGGATACGCTTTTGGAGGAAGCAATGAGCACTCATGAAGTTCCCGAGGCTCGGCGGAAAGAAATCATGGGCGAGTTTTACCGCCCCGAGTTGGAGGCCGAGGCGGAGGAAAAATACGGCCACACCGAAGAGTGGGCACAGGCCATGGAAAAGCAAAAGTCCATGTCGGAGGCCGATTGGGCAGCAATGCGGGAGAAAACATCCCACGTGCAGGAAACGCTGGCTGACGCAATGCGGCGGGGCGTGAAACCAGGTTCCGCAGAGGCCAATGAGCTGGCGGAGATGGCCCGGGAGTCGCTGGATTGGTTCCCGGTGACCCACTCCAAGCACGTGATTTTGGCCCGCAGCTATGTTGCTGACCCCCGGTTCAAGCAGTACTACGACGGGTTCGCCGACGGCCTGGCAGTGTGGCTACGTGACATTATTGAGGCCAACGCCCAAGCACACGGCGTGGATTTGGAAAACGTTCGCTGGCAATAATCGCATGCTTGACGACGCCGAACCTTGCGGCACCGCAGCCACTAGTCGATGAGCTTTTCTAGTTCAGCGAGCATGCGGCTGCGGGTGGCGGGGTTCGGTGCGGCCAGGTCAAAGGTTTCCGCCAACCACAGGCCGTCTATGGCGCAGCGGACAAGGGTGGCGATGTGCGGGGGAATGCCATCATGATCGAGCCGGCGCTGCCACGCGGTATAACGCTGGTTCAGGCTTTCTAGCGCCGCCGGGTTACTAATTGCCGCCGCCAGGAGGGCGAGTACCGGCCGGGGTGCCGGTTGGGCGGCGGAACGCAGGTAGGCGCGGGTAGCAGCACCAGGTTCATCGCCGGCCTGGGCAATGAGCTGGTCAAAGCCGGAAACATAGTGCTGGATGAGACCTACGATGAGCTGATCTTTGGATTCGAAATGGTAAAACAGGCCGCCCTTGCTCACGCCGGCCTCCTTGGCCACGGCGGCAATAGTGAAGCCATCGCTGCCATCACGGACAAGGATGCGGCCGGCGGCATTGAGGATGCGGGTGCGGGTATCGGCTGGGGTGTCGGGTTTCTCACTCACACCCCCACTATACCGGACGGCCGGTATAGTAATGGCATGTGTATTCGCAAAGCATTACTTGTCGGCACCGACCTGGGCCTCTTGGGATATTTGACGCTCTCACTCATCGGAATCATGACCGTGGGGGCTCACGACGTCACGCTTCACACCTGGAATTGGTCGTT
>CAUVMZ010000116.1:0-9628 GCA_963552855.1 uncultured Corynebacterium sp.
ATCAGCCCAATCTTCTGGGTCATGCCCGTCAACAAGAATGCCGGTTTCCCCATCCGCCACCACAATCGGTAACCCACCCACCCGGGCCGCAATAACCGGGGTACCGGATGCCTGCGCCTCAATCACCACCAGCCCAAACGATTCGTTATAGCTGGGTGCTGCAACGATATCAGCTGCCCGATAAATTTCCACCAGTTCCTCCGGCGGCCGGGGATCCAAAAACCGAACCCGATGCTCCAACCCCAATTCGTGCACCAGCCCAATATAGTTTTCCAACGCGGCCCCGGCACCCGACGCCCCACCACAAATCAATACTTTCAGGTTTCGATTCGGATCCCGCGCCACTAACCGTTCCGTCGCCCGAATCAACACCTGCGGGCCTTTAAATTCTTGCAACCGACCCACAAACGCCACCACTTTCGCGCATAACGGGATTCCTAATTCGCGCCGGGCCCGCTCCGTGTTTCGCTCTGTGCCTGGGGTGAATAATTCTGTGTCTGTGCCTGGGGTCATCATCCGTATTTTGGCAAGTTGCGCATCATAATGATGCACCAAATCATTTGACTCCTCCAGCGTATTCACCACTAACAGGTTTGCATTATCAACTAATTGTTGCTCGCAGATGCGCCGCGCCTCCGACTCCGGGGTATCTGTTAATGACCGGTGATGATTTTTTACCGCCGCCAAAGTGTGAGCAGTATGCACTAGTGGCACCTGCCACACATCCCGAATCAACCATCCTACCTGGCCTGATAACCAATAATGGCTATGAACCAGGTCGTAACCGATATGGTTTTCCCGCACGAATTCCAATATCCCTCGGGCAAACGCCGTCAATTGTGTGCACAGCTCTTCTTTGCTCAATCCCTCATATGGCCCGGCAACCACATTAATAACCCGCAAATTGGGTTGTAGCTGCACCACTGTCCCCTGACTGGGACGGGTAGCCCGAGTATAAATGTCTACTGTGACACCCAGTTTTGCCAAGTGTATCGCCACATTAAGAATGTAAACATTCATGCCGCCGGCATCACCAACGCCTGGCTGTTGGAGTGGGGAAGTGTGCATAGATATCATTGCAACGCGCATATTTTCAGTGTAGTTCTTCTTAATCCGGCTTTTATATTGGGTGCTTAAATTATTTGTTGTTATGGTTACTGGCACGAATGTAACCATCGTCATTGTGTAGTAACTGCGCTACGCTTCAGAATCCTTCGTAAGGAAATGCTCACGTTGTGGGGTATGCTTCTAACTACATATTTTCATGTGGTAGTTATGCTCCACTCTGCGTTGAGATGCACCACATTACTCATAACTATCACCCATAATCCATGTAGCGTAAGGATGACATAAATGCCAAAACAGGAACCCTCATCCCAAAATTCATCGAGTCATGAGGCTGCACAACCAGAAACGTTGAATCAAGATACGCAGGAAACACCGGCCACATCCGAGACATCAGCCACACCCAAGGAAACTGCTGGGCAGCAGAAACCACAGGCCTATGAAACAAAAGCCTGGCTTGATCTTTATGGCCCCTGGACTCCACACTCGCTGGATTATGGTGATACCACGCTGCTGGATATTTATGACAATAATCTTTCCCTCAACGCCGACAAACCCGCAACCTATTTCTTCGGCCGCACGCAAACCTACAGTGAGCTAGATAAACAAGTACGGTCTGCCGCCGCTGGCCTCCGCGCTCTAGGGGTACGGGCAGGAGACCGCGTCGCCATTGTCCTTCCCAATTGCCCACAACACGTTGCTGCATATTTCGCGGTCCTAAAACTAGGGGCAATCGTGGTAGAGCATAACCCGCTATACACCACCCACGAACTCGAATCGCCCTTCAACGACCATGCAGCCCGGGTAGCTATCGTTTGGGATAAAGCAGCTTCCACCTTGGAAAAGCTACGCCGCACCACCCCGCTGGAAACTATTGTTTCGGTGAATATGATTGATGCGATGCCTAAAGCAAAACAGTTCATCCTAGGGCTACCGCTACCGATGATTACCAAACGTCGAGAGGCACTCACCGCACCCGCACCAAACTCCATCCCGTGGGATCTGCTCATCAGCTCAGCCCTAGGCGGCAACGGCGACGATGTAGTGTCAAGCATTGACGTCACCACGAAATCTGTCGCGGTGATCTTATACACTTCGGGAACAACTGGGGACCCCAAAGGGGCCCAACTCACCCACGGTGGGCTTTTCGCTAACTTATTACAGGGCAAGGCCTGGGTGAAAGATCTTGGCAGCGAAGAACGGCTACTAGGGGCGTTACCATTCTTCCACGCCTATGGGCTCACCATTGTGCTGAACCTGGCGGTCTATATTGGTGGCGAAATTATGCTCCTACCAGCGCCACAAATCCCCCTCATCATGCAGATCATGAAAAAACGCACCCCCACATGGGTCCCGGGAGTGCCGACGCTGTACCAGAAAATTGTGGACGCGGCGAAAGCCGATGGCATTTCCATTAACGGGGTGCGAAATTCCTTCTCGGGTGCATCCACACTGCCGGTAGACACGGTAGAACAATGGGAAAAACTCACTGGTGGACTACTGGTGGAAGGCTATGGCCTCACCGAAACCTCCCCCATCATCGTGGGAAACCCCATGAATTCCAATCGGCGACCCGGCTATGTGGGCATCCCATTCCCAGACACAGAAGTACGAATCGGCAACCCCAACAATTTGGATGAGACTATGCCCGACGGCCAAGAAGGCGAAGTACTGGTACGGGGACCACAAGTATTCGCTGGGTACTTAAACAACCCAGAAGCCACCGAAAAAGCATTCCATCACGGCTGGTACCGCACCGGTGATGTGGGCATCATGGAAGAAGACGGATTTATTCGCCTAGTAGCGCGTATTAAAGAAGTCATCATCACCGGTGGTTTCAATGTACACCCACTAGAGGTGGAAGAAACACTGCTGTCACACCCGGATATTACCGACTGTGCCGTGGTAGGCATGCCACGAAAAGACGGGTCAGAATCCGTGGTTGCTGCCATCACGCTCGGCCCCGGCGCGGCATTGGACCCAGAGGGGTTGAAAGAGTTCTGCCGAGGCCGGTTGACTCGCTACAAGGTGCCACGCACGTTCTACCACTTTGAAGATATGCCCCGGGACCAAATGGGTAAAATTCGGCGGCGCGAGGTCCAGGCCGAACTTATCAGCAAGTTTATAAACTAACACCCACCCACACAGGTTCTGGGGCAAGGCTCACACCGAAGGTTTTTTCCACCCCATTACGCACGGTACGGGCGAGTTCTACCAGGTCTTCGGTGGTAGCGTTGCCACGATTCGTGAGCGCGAGAGTGTGTTTTGTGGAAAGCCGTGCGGGGCCGTCTTCGGGATAGCCTTTAGGGTAGCCAGCACGTTCGATAAGCCAGGCGGCGGAGAGTTTTTTCCGCCCGCCGCTAGCATCAAAGCATGGCATGGCGGCGGCATCGTCTGCACCATGGAGCTTTTCGACGACGGTACGAACGTGTTGGACTACTTCTGGGGAAATAATGGGGTTGGTGAAGAACGAACCTGCGGACCACGTATCGTGATCGTCGGGATTGTACACCATGCCTTTCTTTTTCCGTAGCCGTAGAACCTCAGCGCGAACAGTGGTGGCGAGTCTGCGTGCTTCGATTTCGTTCACGGATACGTTAAGGACCCGGGCGAGTTCCCCAAACCGTAGTGGTGCTGATAGGCCATCATTGCGGAGTCGCAGTCGAATGCCTAGCACGACGGCTTTGTTGGTGAATTTCAGGTTGGAGTAACGGTAGGAAAGTTCCAGGTCGGCGGAGCGAACCCATTCCCGGACACCGGTGTCACGGCGGTAAAGCTCCACCTCGGTGAGAACATCGGCGATTTCTACACCGTATGCTCCAACATTCTGTACGGGGGTGGCGCCGGCACTGCCGGGTATGCCGGAAAGGCATTCGATGCCGCCCATGCCCTGGTCGACGGAGAGGGAAACAACTGTGTCCCATACGGCACCGGCGTCGGCCTCAAGTTCACCGGTTTCTTTATCCAGGTAGATTTCGTCGCAGGCAATAATGACTGCGATGAGGGGGATATCGCCGTCGGCGATGACAAGATTAGAGCCGCCGCCAACGATGAGGAGCGGAATATTGTGCTTGTCGAGGAGTTGCACAATATCGACAACCGCATCACGGGTGGTGCAGCGCAGTGTGTGGGCGGGTCGTCCCCCTAGGTGGAGGGTGGTGAGTTGGGCGAAAGTGGTATCGATGAGTTGTACATCATCGCGCTTCTCAACGACGCCGCGAACATGGGCGTCGAAAAGCTGTAATAAGGGTTCCATGAGCATAGTCACCATATTAAGGGTAATCTGTATGCATGACTACGCGTAGTTCGAATACTGTAACCATTAAACATCCAGCTCAATCGGTGCATGCTGCTTTGACCACCGAAGAGTATTGGGCTCATGTGGCAGCTACCCTGTCCCCCGAACCTGGTGAAGTGCATGAATTTGTGCCTACAGATGGTGGTGCGGAAATCACCCTGTATGAGGTGTTGCCGCTGGAAATTCTGCCGGAGGCGGTGCGTTCGATGATCAGTCAGGCGCTCAAAGTCAAGCGGGTAGTCACGGTAGGGCCATTGACGGGAGAAACTGCCGAGTTGTCGTACACTGCAGATGTCAAGGGGACACCGGTGGATTTCAAGGGCACCATCAACCTATCTGGCAGCGGTGACGAAACGACTCTCGAATATGCAAATGAGGTCACGGTCAATATTCCTTTCATGGGGTCGGCTATCGAGCCGAAGGTGGCTGAAGCGCTAGGCGAGTTGTTTGGTAATGAGGGTGCCATCACTTCTGACTGGGTGGCATCACATTAATTTTTTACAGAGTTATGGCGAATCATGGGCATAATCAGCGCGCACAGTTTCGCCGTCATCCACAACAGCCCATTGGGACTATTACCCGCGGCACGACTGGTTTTAACCGGCTGCGGAAGGTAGACCGGTGGGTTTTTTATCATTCTGGGCTGCGCCAGAAACTACGTCCGCATGCGGTTGCGGCACCGTTGGCTATTGATGTGGGCTATGGGGATAGTTACGCTACGACGTGTGAATGGGCGTGGTGGTTACGTCGCATAAACCCGCACATATCGGTGGTTGGGTTGGAGATTGATCCTAGCCGGGTATTGCCGCCGCGGGATGGGGTACGGTTTGAGCGGGGTGGGTTTGAGTTGGCGGGTTACCGACCCCATTTAGTGCGGGCTTTTAATGTGCTGCGACAATACGATGTGGCACAGGTGCCGGATGCGTGGCGTATGGTGTGCAGCCAGCTGGCCCCGGGTGGGGTTTTTATTGAGGGAACATGCGATGAGCTGGGTAGGCGGGCTAGTTGGGTGTTACTTGATCGGCGGGGGCCGGTGTCGCTGACATTGGCATGGCAACCGTGGGATGTGGCGAAACCCTCAGATATGGCAGAGCGGTTACCTAAAATACTGATTCACCGGAATGTACCGGGGCAGAAAATTCACTCATTATTGCGGCTTTGCGACGACTGTTGGGATAAAACCAGTGGTTTAGCTGCATTTGGGCCACGAATCCGGTGGCGGGAAACCCAAAAGTTATTACGTGAACACCTGCCGATCCCACGGCTACGGCTGCTTCGGGACAACGTTTTGACGGTCCCATGGTCGGTAGTTGAACCGGAAACAACAGTATTTTTGTGATCTTGTGGCGCTGCTTGTGGCACAATCGAGGTTTATCAGCCACACTAGATGGTTATGAAACAACGTTCATCTGCTGGGAAAATCCTCCTAACAATAATCATTGTGATAGCGGTTCTACTGCTGCTCGCCGAGTTTGGGCTGCGCTGGTTCATTGGCAACCAGGTGGTGCAGGCTCTGGCAACGCAAGACGCCCAAACCTCATCAGAGCAAAAAGAGAAACCTAAAATCTCATTTGGCGCATCGCCTCTATTGTTAGGCCTGGTCAAAGGGGAGATTCCTCATGTTGAACTGGATACGCCATCAACGATAAACATCAAAAAGAATTCTGATTCCACCATTAGCGAAATCACCGGGGTGCCCAAGACTCGCATGGTTGCTGACGGGTTATCGCTGTTAGATGCGGAAAATCCCACTGCCCGTGCCATGACACTGGAGGTAGAGCCGGACGATGCTTTCTTGCTGGCGATGGTGCAATCAGCCGTAGCGGAACAGGATGCATCAGGTCAAACGGATGCATCTGATTTGAAGGCGAATTTGCAGGGGCTTTTGCAGCAGGTGGTGAAGGTGACCAAGGTGACAAGTAATCCACAGAATTCCACGATTGATGTGGAGTTCACTAATGGGGCGGCCACATTAACGCTTAAGCCTAAAGTGCAGGATGGCAATCTGGGTTTTGATGCGGTGAACACAGCATTATTTGGTTTTGCATTGCCGTCTGAGGTAACGGAAACCGTGTCAAAAGGCTTGAATGAAAACATTTCCAAGGTGAATACTAACGGCATGGCCACTGATGAGGTGACGGTTATTGATGGTGGGCTGCGAATTAAGATGAGTGGCCAAAACGTGAAGTTGTCAGCGGCTTCCCAATCAATGCAGACACAATAACTTAACTCCTTGTGGTCTCCTGCACGTCGGATATCACAAAGGGTTTGGGGTCTTTTGTGGGGTGTGAGTGGGCACGAAGGATGGCGCTCTCAACAGTCTCAAAAAGATCACCGCCTTGAGTACTCGGCGGCCTGAAACCCAGGTTGATTCGTTACCTCAGCATTTACTACCTGCCTAGAGTGTTCAGCATTGCTCGACTCATCATGGTACAGAGTTATGCAGTACATGATGTTTCTCCAGGTTATTTTGCTGGATTGGCGTTCGTATTGAGCCATATCGTGGCCTCCTGAGCGCATGCGGGGCTTTGCCCAATGGCAATAACAGGAAGCACTGATGCTAAGGCTGGGTGGGAATGGGGCCGAGATTCAGTCACGCCGGTGCAGATGGCATCGGCACCACTGTTTTTAGCAACGGTGGCTAATGCAAGGGCTTGTGCATTATCAAATTTCTGGGTGTCTACCACGATAGCTAGGGTGGTTGGATGTGGTACGGCTTCTCGCAGTAGCACAATTTCAGCCATGAGCGGTTCATGAATATCCGTACTGGATGCTCCAGTTATGGCACCGGATATGATGCTGGGGACAGCGATAATGAGTCGTGCGCCTTGTTGTGCCGCTAGTCGGGCTTCGCTAGCTTTGACAAGTTGATGGTGGTTACCGGTGGGGTAGCCAGCGAAACTGGCAACGTCACCCGTGGCAAAATCCAACATATTGGGGGGCACGCAGACGCTATGGCCGGCAGCGCATGCTGCAATGATTTTTTCCGGCTGGGGGGTGAGAAATGCGCGATAGATTTTCATGCGTGGCATTCACCAGTGCTGATGCTAGCTACCATCCGTAATTTCCGCTCAGAATATCGTTGATTTGCGGTCGCACATCGAACCAATACAATCCGGTGATGACTATGCCAATCCATGATAGGAATGGCATGGCGATAGCTATGGCTAATGCTGATAGAAGAAGTAATCCAACCCATGCTAATTTTCCTTGACGTTCGGCAACAGTGAACGCATCTTCACGAGTGGTGGCTGCCATTAGCGCCCCAATGAGCGCGAAGACCGCTATGAGCCAATAGGCGTATAGGATTATTTCGCCGAGGATGTTTTCGATGTTCATGGCCACAATTTTTATTCCCTGCAATATTGATGGTTCTACGGGTTATTGTATATATGGTTGGGTTACAACGGGGAGATCGCAAAGATTAAGTACGAAACAGTATAAATGGCAAGACCTGCCAACGCCCCCACGATAGTGCCATTAAGGCGAATGTACTGCAAATCTTTGCCCACCATGAGTTCGATTTTATCGCTCGCCTCATCAGCATCCCACCGTTCGATGGTTTCGGAAATAATGCTAGTTACTTCGTCCGCATAGTTATCAGCGAGGAAGGCCGCTGCACCAGTGATTCGTTGGTCCACGGAATACCGCAATTCGTCATCTGTTTGGAGTTTTTCCCCCCATGTCATGGATAGTTCTACAATTTTGCGACGGAGCACAGATTGGTCATCACGGGCTGCAGATATCAAACCGTCACGGGCACTATTCCAAAGAGTTCCAGCAGCGTCGTGCACGGCAGAGGAATTCATGATGTCGGTTTTGATTTCCTCGACGCGGGCGATCATGGTGGGATCATGTTGCAGATCATCAATGAATTGGTTGATGAAGCGGCGAATGGCGTGGCGAGCCTCGTGGTTTTTATCGGCATTGACTGCGGCAGTCCAGGTGATGAGTTCCCGGTATACTCGGTCGCCAACTAGTTCGTTGACAAAACGGGGAGCCCAGATCGGGGCACGATCATCCAGTACCCGAGTGATGAAATCTTCCGAGGTGAGCGCTTTTTTATGCATCCAGGCGACAAGCTGGTCAACCAGGGGTTCGATTTGGCCACCATCGGCAAGTTTTTGCAAGACACGACCTAGTGGTGGCCCCCATTCCGGTTTGGAGAGTTTATCGATGAGTGAAGCCCGGATAACGGCTTCTGCATCTTTAGGATCAAGAGCGTTAACCGCATTGGCTACAAATTTACCTACTTCCCGGGATACTTTTTCCGCATTATCTGGTTCAACAAGCCATTTGGCAATACGCTCCGGTACTTCGGCTTTAGAAACTTTTTCGGTAATGAGTTCCGCATTAAGGAAGTTCTCACCCACAAAACCGCTGAGTGCTTCACCAACTTGGTCCTTTTTGCGCCGGATAATAGCCGTGTGGGGTATTTTCAGTCCCAAGGGATAGCGGAAGAGTGCGGTCACGGCGAACCAGTCGGCCAAACCACCGACCATTCCAGCTTCAGCGGCAGCACGAACAAAACCAACCCAAGCACCAGTGTGTCCCTGTGCCTCCCACCAACGACATCCAAAAAATATGACGGCGGCAATAAGTAACAATCCGGTGGCTAATGCCTTATACCGTCGTAGTTCAGTACGTCTGAGCGCCTCCATTTCTGGTGAAGGGCCAGGTACTGCTAACCGTTGTGTGGCGGTGGTTACGGGTTTTTCCATATTTGCTATTATCCCTGTTTTTATTTGTCAATGTTGATTTCAGCAAGGTCCTTATGAACAGCGCATGTCCGCCTATGTCCGGTATAAACTATATTGAATGTCGAAAACCCCGCCGAAGCAGGGTTTTCTAGATGTAGGTGTTTGGTTAGTTCACGCGACCAGTTTCAGCACGATACTGGTAGTAATAACGGCGACCATACTGAATAAGGCCAAAACCACCAACTAGCAGAATCGCAGCCAGTACCAGGCCAATGATTAAATACGTGGACGCATTATCATTAGTGTGATACACCGAACTGGCTGCCCCAAATATTGTAACCCCTATCGCAGCTAACGACGATAGGACAAGGCCCATGCCAACCCATGTGCTGGTGCGTAACAGGGAAGAATGCGGAGCCATTAGACTTGATGGATCATAACCATCAATGTAGCTCATGCGGCTAGAAACCTGGCCGTCGAAGACCGGGTACTCAGCCATCTGGTTTTCGGCTGACATGGGTGTGCCTTTCTTTCTGAAGTTTTAAGCAATGTGAGCCAAATGCGA
>CAUVMZ010000117.1:0-9602 GCA_963552855.1 uncultured Corynebacterium sp.
ACAAGCAACTCAAAAGGTCCTCGCCCTACAAATTTCTTCCAGAGGCTGGCATGATGAAGAAGAAAATTACGAATCCCAACGCCCACATAGTGGAATGCAACGCTACATTCTGCTGCCAATAGTAGGCAGTAAGCACATGCAAAATGTAAATGGTAAGCGACATTGAGCCCAGGGCAGCGAATGGGTAAGCCAACGTCGGAATACGCTTGCCGACGATTAAACATACGTGGAGAACAACTGCAGCGACCGCGACCGAGAGGATGATTTCGCCCACAACACCGGTATGTCCGGTAAAGCGCAACCAACCTGGTACATTTGGATCAAAACGGAAGTACAGGCCAACCGCAGCAATAATGAGGCTCACGCCTGTCACAACCCAGTGCATGATATTGGCGCGATGATGGGTGTTGCTCAAATAAATTTCGTAGAGAAGCATCCCACCAATGAAGTAGGCGATCCACGCCACCAAGGGGTAAATCTGCGGCAGAGTCTGTGGCGCATACATTACTGTCGCTGCAACAGTAGCGACAAGGAAAAGCGCAACTTTCCACCAGAAATTGAGCGGGGGAACCCAGGAAACAATCACCATGGTGATGCCCATGGCTACGAGCACGATTTGAATCTCACCCCCCACTGGTAACAAGGCAAGACCGAGCAGCATTACGATGCATCCCCGAGCCACTAGTCGCATGAAGGTGGTCAGAGTGTAGTTCTTTCCGATGATCATCAACGTAATACCAGCGATGACGGCAAACAAAGATGAAGGCAGCCCGGAAAGGATGACTTTAGTACTCCACAGCAACGAGGCCATATGAATGATAATCATGCCAATAATGGCAAGTGAACGGGCTATGTCCAGCCCTACAATGCGCGAAGGTGTAGATGTAGACACCCAGCACTCTCCTTTAAAACTCGATTGAGAAGAAGGAAGCGCACATACCCACCCACAAGCTTGGCAAGCGAATGTACTTCCTAACTCTAGTTCTTATAGTGTCCTTATTATTCATATCGCGCGAGTCTGGCAAAGGACTGAGAGTTTCTAATAGTTACGCTGCATCTTTTCTGTATTTTTACGGATTAACATAAACGAGACTAGACGACCATCAGTTCGAATCGTATTATGCGCTATTCTTAAATGGTTTTTATACTCACATTAGAGCAAAATATTGCTGTTAGCATGGCAATTTTTTCATATAACTTGAGGTCAATGTTCATCCAATTAGCAATAGAACTAATAGACTACCAGCGACCCTAAAAATGAAGAGCATACCTCCGCATTCCTTGGGGTTGTGCGAGACTCAGGGTCACTCCTTTACTCCTGGGGATAGTTTCGTTTTGTGTGGTGTATGTCTTGGTACCGCCCACAGGAGCAGCACCGGTGGCATAATAGGTGGCTTCACCACTTCCAGGCCGGTTTCCCGGCATTTGGGTAATGAGCGATTGTTGGAAGGATGCCCCATGTCGTTTCTCGGAAACCCCGATCACGCACACGCCCTGCAGAATTTGATCGCCGCACACCATAATGGCGGATACATCATCCACGTTGATTACATACAACAACGCAATGAACGGTACACAAGGGTTGTCTCCCATATCGGCGATGATCCAGCAGATCATGACATGGTGTTCTGGGAAAAAGACATCCCCAGTAACAGCATTGTGGTAGCAACCCAACCCACCTACCGAGATGACTTCCCAACCACCTACGTTGGCACCCATGATCAAACCGAATCCGCCATCGCAGCATGCATGAGCATCAAAGACATCAAAGAAGGCCGACGCTGGCTCATCCGACAAGCCACCAACACCCACAACAGCCTGCAGCAACGAACAGACTACGCACACACCATCATCAGCACAGATAACATCCTGAAACTGCAAACCCCGAAAAAGATCACTGCTCTTACCCAACCAGTTGGGGAGTGATCGCGCTATTTTTATGAACAAGTCGATCACCTGGCGTGAGGGTGTTTGCTATAGGAATAACGCTACAGGACTTACCAGTGTGAATAAGCTTCCTAAGTTACTTCGCCTTCAAGGAGGATTTCGACTCCATAGTCAACCATGGCGCGCTGCAATACTCGCTTATTCCACCGCAAAGGCTTATCGTCGAAATAGATTTCTCCATAGACGAATTTCCGACCATTCCGGTATTCTTCTGCAACAAGTTCTACCGCCTCGTCTTGCTCTCTTAAAAGCCTATGAACTAAATCGCCGATTCCTGGTGGGATTGGCCATTTCCCTTGAGTCCAAACAGATATTGTTCGATCTTTAATGCCCATTAATGCTTCAAATTCTGGGCGATTGACGCCTAAAGCGTACCTGGCAACCTTAAGATCACCTCGACTAATGTGATCATGGGTAACTTCTAGGAATTTGATTGCGGATACTTGAATGTTCCAATTTTCTGCCGCTACGTTAACAAGCAAATCAGGGCTTAAAGGCTTGTTCCTGACAGTATTATTTTTATCAGAATCATTTTGTAGCTTATTCCACAATTCTTCCAGAGTTTCCCCCGTAACTTTATAAAGATGGCCTTTCCTCTCCGGGTCCATTGCAATAGCGTAAATACATAACATTGGTGTGGAATCCTTCCAATTTTGTAATTCTTGAATTATTCATTAACCCACGAAGCTTATGCAGCATCCCCACACATGACTAGTCTTTGGGAGTAAGGAAAACCAAGCTAAATGGTATATCCTTTCTGATTTTCCATCTGCTGGTGTAGATCAGTTTTCCCAGCAGCTGAATAAGCTTCCGCATGCCAAATTTTTGGTGTTGGTGGGTGGGTTATTTGGTCATGCCTGCTTTCACTAGAATCGAGTGAACACTAGAAGGCTTGATGCCTGCTAACACCCCTACAGTTGTTTTCACTTTGCCTTCTGCTACCGCATTAACAATCGCTTGATCGCGCTCTGCACGCACCCTATCAACCTCTGCTTCTAACTGATGCAATAACTGGGTCTTCTCATACACCTCAATCATCGCCGGCCCTTCAAGCGGCGTTATTACCACAACCTCATGCCGGCCAACCCCGAAAGCCCGCGCCACATACCCATGTAACTGATCATCAGCAACTGGAACAGCGCCCGCTGACCGACCATGCTGATGCGCATACACTGAAACCTTATCCGTGATATCCGTAATATCCGTACCAACAAGCACCGGGAACACGTTGGTATCCCGCGGATACACTAAATATTTATTGCCCGCATCCTCGCTGCTTCGCTCATGGTAGGTAGCGAACGCTTCAAGGAACTTCTCCCACTGCCCAGGCCCGAATAACTCATCAAGCCGATCAAACGTGGCAGGAACATCACTATGCGCCCAATAATCACAAAGATAATGCTCAGACATAGGGGCCATAAGACACGCTTTGTGGGTGTGATAGTCATACTCGGCTACAACCAGCATGTCAGCTACCCCACCTCGATCTTTTAACACCGCACACTGGGCGGCCTTCATCTTCTCCGGCACGCCATACTGCGACCAGTCAAGATCATCAAGATCATACTTCGGCACCCTGCTATCGAGATAGTAATAATGTTTTTCTACCACCGACCAGAACTCGCCCCGATGGGCAGTGATAACCATCGCGTTTTTCACACCATCATAGGCACTGATCTCCTCGGCAATAGCAGCAACATCATAGTCATGAGCCGAAGACCCTAACGACTCCCGCACATACCCAACCACATCATCAAACGCCGGAAACTCAACCACAACAACTCCTTGACCACACCACTAGATTGTTAACTTGCTAGCTAGAAACACTAACCACAGCCTATCGTGCTTTTGTGGTAGCAAGTGTCGGGTTTTTAAACACATGGTGGCAGGAAGGATCGTTAGGCAACTACTACCAGGTCATATTGACGCTATTATTCCGATTTGATTGCAACAGGAGTGTGGTGATCTAGTCAGAAACCCCAACTAACGGATTTGTTTCCTCGTGCATACGAAATTGGGGCCCCTTTTGATAAGGGACCCCAATCAAACTTGGTAGCGGGGGCTGGATTCGAACCAGCGACCTCTGGGTTATGAGCCCAGCGAGCTACCGAGCTGCTCCACCCCGCGTCGATTGCTTTGGAAACTTATTCCGTGCAACGACCAATAACTTTACTAACGTCGACACGAAAGCACAAACCCCCAGCGTAAAACCAATATTTTGGTTTTACGTTGGGGTGGAAACCGCGGAATTACCCCCTACTCTTGTTGCTGCGACTGTTGAGTTTTTTGGTACTCTTCCACGGCACGGTCAAGTTCATCAAGCGCCTTACCGTAGTCTTCGTGGCTACCGTTTCGGGCTTCCTTCACCTTGTTGAGTGCATCATTAATGCCCTTCACCGCTTCGGCCTCATTCGGGGTAGCGGTATTGGGGGTAGGCACCTCGGCAGCTTGTTGCTGGCTATTATTATCGTCTTGGTTCTTGGAGGTTTCCTGCTTCACCTTTTCGATGTCTTGCACCTCATCCAAGTCCTGAGCAGCACGCGGATCAATACCCACCTGGGCTAACGCCTCGGACACCGTGGCAGCATAACCGACCTGGCCTTTGTAGGAAACCAACACCCGCAGCAGCTTCGGGAATGCTGATTCTTGGCCTTTGCGTTTGGAATAAATCGGCTCCACATACAGGATCTCTCCCCCGCCAACAGGCAGGGTAAGCAGATTACCGTTCCGCAGATCCGTGGTTTCCTTCCAGAGGGTTTGGTCACGGGCAACCTGGTCGGAGGAGATCATGGTGTCTTGGGCCTGCTGCGGGCCTTGGGTGAGGGTATCGGTTGGCAAAACCCGCACAGTGATCTTGCCGTAATTGTCCGGATCGGAACTCACCGACATGTGAGCCGCCAAATACTGCCGGTTGAGGCCACGGAATGGCGTAATCAGCTGGAAAGAAGGCTTACCGGTTTCCGGATCAGCTGCCACCACATAGAAGGGCGGCTGGGCAGCCCGGTTGGCCTCAGCAACCGAGGGGTCATCAGGTACGGACCAGAACCGGTCGTTTGTGAAGAAGTCCCGGGCATCATTGACGTGGTAGCGGGTGAGAATACCGCGTTGCACCTTGAACATGTCTTGCGGATAGCGCAGGTGATCCATGAGCTCCTTGGAGATCTCCCCCTTGGCCTTCACCGTGCCGGGGAACACCCCCATCCAGGCCTTCAACACTGGGTCTTCCTCATCAAACTGGTAGAGGTCCACAGAGCCGTCGTAAGCATCAACCACGGCCTTCACCGAGTTGCGGATATAACCGATTTCATCGCTGACCAGGGCACGCTGGGTCGACCCAACGTCGCCAGAGGTGTCATTGGTGGCGGCGCTCAGGCTGGTGGGGCTGGCGTACGGGAGACTGTTGAGCGTCGTATAGCCATCCACGATCCACTTGATTCGGCCATCAATGACCGCCGGGTAGGTTGTGGAATCGGTAGACAGCCATGGTGCTACTTTATGTACACGCTGCCGCGGGTCGCGTTCGAACAGGATTTTGGAATTGCTGTTGACCCGTTCGGAAAGAATAAGGTTCATTTCCTGGTATCGGGCCGCAAACGCGGCACGGTTGAACACATTTCCGATATCGACGCCGCCCTTACCCTCATAGGTGTATGTGGAGGAATCCGTGTCGTATTCCACAGAGTTACCGGTTTCGGAGCCCACCACGGCGTAGTCTTTCCCGTCACGGGCGGAAGCAATCAGCGGACCGTAGTAGATGCGCGGCTCGTCCACCACAATGCCAAGTTTTTTGGCGTTTTCGTCAGTGGTTTGCAGGTCAGATACGGTAAACACCGGATAGCCGCCACGGGCCGATCCCACGTCGCGGGCCACCTCATCCACCTGGTTAGCGCGAGCCGCCACGAACCCATTACCGTGGGTGTAAACGGTGTGCCGGTTAATCCAGTTTTTTTGGTTTTCCCGCAGCGAATTGGGGTTGATTTCTCGGGCCGCTACCACGAAATCACGCAGCTCATTATCAATGTTATAGCGATCCATTGCCAAGGATTCGGGGAACCCATAGAAGTTTTTCAGCTGTTGGAGCTGCGTAAACGTGGGGGAGATAATCTCCGGGTCGAGCAGGCGAATGTTCGACACGGTCGCCACATCGGATGCCACTGCTTCTTTTGTTGCCCCCTTGGCCCCCCAATTTTCCTGGTAGGTCACCTTGTCTTCGGTAAGACCGTAGGCGTAGCGTGTGGATTCAATATTGCGGGAAATATATTCGGATTCCTTTTCCGCCCGGTTGGGTTGCACCGAGAAGCGTTCCATCATGGCAGGCCACGCATACCCAATCACCATCGAGGAAAGCAGCATGAGCACGGTGGTCATGGCGGGAATCCGCAGGTCTTTCAACACAATGACGCTGAAGAATGATATCGCCACCAGCGCGGCAATGACCATGAGGATGATTTTGGCCGGTAATAACGCCTTGATATCAGTGTAGGAGGCACCATAGAAGGTTTCATCACGAGTCATGAGCAGGTCAAACCGGTCAAGCCAATAGCCCACAGATTTGACGATCATCCACAACCCAGCGGTAACAGCAAGTTGGATGCGCGCATAGCGGGAAATGGAACCGCGCTGCCCAGCCGCCTGACTGCCAATTATGATATTTCCCAGCAGATAGTGGCCGATGAGCGCAATAAGGAACGAAATAATGAGCAGGAGTGATAATGTGCTGAGGGTAAGCCGCAGCATGGGCAGCACGAAAGCGTAAAACCCGTAGTCAACACCAAACTGTTGATCGGCTACCCCAAAGTCTTGTCGGTTTAAAAAGAGCTGCACAACCCGCCATGATTGCTGCCCAAAAAATCCGGCAATCACCCCGAAAAGCACGGGGAGGAAACGCATAAGGCGGATAGTGGAGCGCTCCAAATTTTTCCGGTAGGCAATGAGCTGTGGGCTAGAATCAAAAAATCGGGTCTCATCACTCTGCCGCCCCTTTTGGGTGATGGTTGCTGTGATCCACACGGCAGCGGCGGTAATGAAACCAAAGGCAACAAATAATGCAATCCGGGTGAGGATTACCTTGTTAAATACGCTCCGAAAATTTACCTCACCAAACCAGAGCCAGTCGGTATAAAACCCAATAAAGGTAGGGATAATGGTGCCGAGTATGAAAACAGCCAGCACAATGATGGACACAAGTTTGGGTGGTCGACCGATTTGCGGGGCTGATGGTGTTGAGCCAGTAGCCAACGCCAACTCCTTTTCAATAGAAATTAGTCAAATTCGTTAATCTATGTTTCTGATTTCATGATTATTCAACGACTTGTCACAATAACTCCTTACAATACCGCCATTAACCAAGTAAGTACTAAGAAGGGCTACGCCACGTCATGAACAATAAACCTTACGCAGGGATTTCCCATGAGCTTTCCCCGCAAGCACTAAACAAGGCTATGTTAGAGGCCGTCGATTTTGTCGACGCCAAAGGTTGGGACGCCCCTCCCACCCTGTTTGGGCTGGTCCCTACCGCACTTATCGGACTTGCTCACGACGCGCTTGACGACGCCCCGTTGACCCTGGTCGTTCAGGAGTTACCCAGCAACCTCACCCCGGAATCCGAAGAATTAGGCGCCTATATCAGCCGTGTCACCTGGCCTGACGGGGTGGTGGGCGCAATCCTAGCACAAGAAATCCGCTTTCTTGACCCCAACGCCGACGCATCAACACCACCCAAGCCGGCCCGATTATTCTCAGGGGTGCTCCGAGACAATATGGCACAACTGACACTGCTGCAATTACGGCCATCTGAATCAGATCCGCAGGTACCTAGTCGTCGTGAACTCCGGGGTGGGCCGGGTGTCGCATCAGGTGTAATTACGGCGCTTCAGGCTACGTTTGAGTAGAATAATAACGCTTGGATATGGAGGTTATGATGGGAAAATATGTCCGGCCATCCCAGATCAATCAGGCCACCCAATGGACTGGTAGGTCATTGGCTGTATTATTCACCACAATTATGTTATCGGCATGCACGAACGGCGGTGCTGGGACAGGAACCAATATGCCCCCCAGCGTCACACCGGTAACATCACCACTAGGGTCCTCATTGCCACGGGATACCAGCTCAACGCCAGCATCATCGACGAAACGCACCGGGGCTAAATCGGAAAAATCCGGGGAACCAGACGGAACTGTGGCGGAAGCCCGGAAAACATTTGGGTCACTGGCACCCTCATCACTCTTTAACGAGTTTGAAGTCTGTACCCCTAATGGTGTGGAAGGATCCTTGGCCTGCTCCGGGAAGGAAGTGGGGCAATTCCAATTCTTCGCCTCGGATTCCAAGGCAGCATCATCAACGCAACTATTGACGGGACTGCGGAACTCCCGGGTGATTAAAGACACCGGAAAACTTGTGGTGGGCTGGTCAACCCTAGGCAGCACCGCAGTCATCACGGTTGTGGATAACGAAAAAGGCCTAGTAATGCAGCAAATGGTGTCGACAGATACCGTGGATCCGACAAAACGAATCTACCAATTAGGGTTAGCGGACGAATCCGAAACTTCAGAGGTCATAGAAACCACCGAGGAAGAGCAACCCGAACAGTGATTATTCACAAAGATGCAGGTCTTTCCCGGCCGCATAATTATCCATTTGGGTAATGGCCTCCTCCAAGGTGGCGACGGAAACAATTTTCATAGCACCAAAATCCTTACCCCGAAGGTCGGCACAATTATCCTTGGGGGCGAGAAATAGTTCCGCATTATCGTCAGCGGCGGCCCGGGCCTTATGTTCAATGCCGCCAATATGTCCTACGTTTCCGTCGTCGTCAATAGTGCCGGTACCCACCACATATTTTCCATGGTTCAATTGACCCGGGGACAACTTGTCAATGACCGCAAGCGCGAACATCATGCCAGCGGATGGCCCGCCCACATCCTCAAGGTTATATTTCACAGTAATATCCCCGGTCGGAACGGTAGTCATACTAATGCCGAGGAAGGGCAATTTCTTATCGCTCGGATGTTTAGCAAGAGTAATGGTTTTTTCCTCGGTAGTGCCCCGGTGGCGAACCGTAACGGTAATGTCATCACCCGGCTTTTTACTGCGCACAATCTTTTGGGCATGGCCCCCACTATCGACCTTTTCCCCAGCAATACTGACGATGCGATCTCCCGCCGAGAGGGAACCGTCGGCAGGCGAACCAGCAACAACCTCCGCAATCTCCACCTCTAACGGTTTTTTGAGATACCGCAATGCCGCGGTCGTCGCCGAAGATTCGGACGACAAAAACGCCTGCTGATTCAGCTGGTTCACCTCCTCCTCAGTCTTATTTTGGGGTATGACCTGGTCAATGGGCACCAAATTATCGCTCGTGAGCAGCCACCGGCTAATCGCCTGAACCAGCGTCATATTGGTGCGAACAGACACGGTAGTCATATTGAGGTTACCGCTGGTGTGATCAACATCGGTGCCGGTGATTTGAACAACATCTACATCATTAACCTTGCCTAATGTGTTAAACATGGGCCCCGGCCCCTCAGCCGCATACGGCACGGTCAGCGCTATATTTGTGCCAGGAATATGGTCAAAATTCACCAAAGCAGCCAGGGCAAAAACCGGAATACCACCAAAGGTAAGGGTTGTAAAACGTCTATTCACGGAACTT
>CAUVMZ010000118.1:0-9533 GCA_963552855.1 uncultured Corynebacterium sp.
AGCATTTTGCTGCCGGCAGGCTCGACATCACCGAATACGATAATCGCCTCACCAACGTTGCAGAAGCAACCATGATGTCTGATTTGATACCAATCTTTTCGGATCTCCCAGCCATTACCGATGCCAATACTCCGGCCACCATACCGCATGCCGCCGGGATCCCCGAAGAAGACAAATTCACCAGCAGCGAGATAGAAGAAAACTACCGGTCCGGGAAACGCATCAAGCTGGGCATTACGATGCTCATGTTCCTCCCCTTCCTCGCCACTGTACCTGCCGACACGTTTGTAAGCGGTATAGCGTTCTCGGTCTTTCTTGCCACCATTATCATGCTGTACATACTGAAGCTGGGGCCGAAATCATGGCACCAACCCAGCCCCCAAGCCCTGGCACGACAACGGCAACGCCAAATCGCCCAGGCTGAGGCCATGAAGGTGCAGGCCACACAGCTCGCCAACGCCCAACAAATGGCGCAGCGACAGCTCCTCCGGCAACAACGACAAGCAGAGATCGCCGACGCCGCCCTGGATGTCGCCAACCAATACATCCAACGACTCCGGAACCGTCACCACCGCTCATAACCTGCCGGCGATGTGTGTAGTGTGTGGTCAGGCAACCGGGAGCCCACCACTACAATTGATAGGTATGAATCCGCAGGCACTCCCACCCTATCCCCAAGATCCCGTTTCTAAGTTCGCTAGCTGGGATTATGCCATTGGGAACATTGAGCGGTGGCATGCGAAAACCTCGCTGGATCAGCATTATGCGGCTGGCAAACTACAGCCTACGGAATATGAAACCCGGATGGTTGGCATCATGGGGGCAACCATGTGGTCTCACCTGGTGGCGATCTTCGCCGACCTTCCGGCACCCGGCCCCGCCTATGATGGCCGGCAATTACTCAAGGCATGCCGTGCGGAACAAAAAGCACAATCCCTGAGCCCATCAGTAATAAGATTATCCATTGTAATAATTGGCTTTATTTTCTTCGCCCTTATGCTCATTACTGACCCCTTAGGAATCATGCTTTCCATAGCAATCTCAATATTCGCACTATGTATTGTAATTTCTATGGCTACTGTGAATAAATACCAACGCGTATACCAGAACTTCAGCAACCAGTTGAACCTCCAGCAGCGTGCTCTTTTAGACGAGGCGGCAAACCAGGAATACACAAGATACTACTATTGGAGCCAACAGCAGGGACAATATCAACAACAGCTACTACAACTACAGCAACAGCAGCAGATTCAAAACATGTTTAACAACATAAACAGACAATACTAGTGCCGCTCACGCTAATAACTTCACTATTATTAGTACTATGACATCGCCTGTGCCCCCAATCAACCCAGGTAACCGGGATTACCGCATTGGTGACGCCGAGCGCCAAGAGGCAATGGACGCTCTAGGGAAGCACTTCACCGCTGGCCGGCTTGACGTCACCGAATACGACAACCGGCTCGCCAGCATCACCAACGCAGTCATGCAATCCGACCTGGCACCAGTCTTCGCGGACCTCCCCCCACTAGTTTCACCCTCCCCCACTCCCCCACCATCGGTAGGACCAGCCGCAGCGACAAACACCCTCCCCCACCCTCCTAACGCCGGCTACGAACCGGAAAACCGCACCAAAGTCTTATACCGGTTCCTCATGTTACTGCCGCTGTTTATGCTGGCCAGTGCGGCATTCACCCCATTCCTATACATGTTGGGCTTTGCCTTGCTCCCGCTGATTCTCGTCGCCTTGGTCGTTGCGGGGGTGAAATTTTTGGGGCAGCCCACGGAACCACCACAGCCACCACAAATGATCGATCCCCAACAGTTGACACACCAGCAATATCAGCAGATCCAAATCACCCAACAACAGGTGACCACGGACCAATACAACCCGCAACAACTACGGTACAACGTCACCCGATGGCGGTATAACAACAACTGGCGCTAACCAGAGGATCAGCCCACTAAAGCATGGGCATGTCACATGTGGGGGCATTCATAAGTTTCATTGCCTCACCCGCACATGTCTGTGTGCGCACTGGGGCAAAAAGTGGCAAAATTTAACGAATGAATAACAAGGAACCCCACAACACCCCAACTGAAGCACCCGTCAAACCCCTCACCGAAACCCGCACACCACCCCACCGTCCCCGGCGCCGGCGCATCTTCGACCAGTCGGAGAAAATGAAAAATGTGCTCTACGAAATCCGGGGGCCGGTGGCTGAGGAGGCAGAAAGACTAGAGCTTGACGGGCATCGCATTCTCAAGCTCAACACCGGCAACCCCGCCGTTTTCGGATTTGAGGCCCCCGACGTGATCGTGCAAGACATGATCGCAGCCCTCCCATTTTCGCAAGGATATTCGACCTCTAAAGGCATTATTACCGCCCGCCGCGCTGTGGTCACCCGCTACGAGGTGATACCGGGGTTTCCGAAATTCAGCATTAACGACGTCTACCTTGGTAACGGGGTGTCCGAACTCATCACCATGGTCACCCAAGCCCTGCTTAACGACGGCGACGAGGTACTCATCCCAGCCCCTGACTACCCGTTATGGACCGCAGCCGTGTCCCTGGCCGGTGGGAAACCCGTCCACTACATCTGCGACGAGGCCGCCGATTGGAACCCCGACATGGCGGACATGCGGGCCAAAATCACGGAACGCACCAAAGCCATTGTGGTGATTAACCCCAATAACCCTACCGGCGCAGTATACTCACCGGAAACGCTCAAACAGATTGTCGAAATAGCCCGGGAATATGGGTTACTCATCTTGGCCGATGAAATCTACGACCGGATTCTTTACGATGATGCCACCCACACATCCATTGCCTCCCTCGCCCCTGACCTGCTGTGCATCACTTTCAATGGGCTTTCGAAAGCTTACCGGGTGGCCGGCTACCGCGCCGGGTGGATGGTGTTGACCGGCCCGAAGGACCACGCCCGGGGTTTTATTGAGGGATTGGATTTATTGGCGAGCACCCGTTTGTGCGCCAATGTGCCGGCACAGCATGCGATTCAGGTAGCCTTGGGGGGCCGGCAGTCGATTTATGATTTGACTTCCGCCCATGGCCGGCTGACAAAGCAACGTGATGTAACGTGGGAAAAACTCAATGAAATTCCGGGTGTGAGCTGCGTAAAGCCTAAGGGGGCGTTGTATGCTTTCCCTAAGTTGGATCTCGAATATTACGATATCCACGATGATTCCCAATTGATGCTGGACCTATTGCGCGCCGAGAAAATTTTGTTGGTTCATGGGACTGGTTTCAATTGGCCACAGCCCGACCATTTCCGGGTAGTGACCCTACCGTGGGCCAATGAATTAGCGGAAGCTATTGATCGCCTGGGAAATTTCCTGTCCAGCTACAAGCAGTAGGAGTGATCCGATGGGTAGGCATAACCACCAATTAGAATCAGAGTCAGAGAACGAACCAGAGTCGCCAGCGGAGATTCGGCGGAATCGACGGTCGAAGCGCATCACACCCGCTGCTCAACAACCGGCGAAGAAGGGGTCGAAGTCCGCGAAGGCGAAGCCGGCTGTGCGCCCCACCAAGGCGGCGCAATCGTCCTCGCCGAAGTCGGCGGGTGCCGGGCGCCCGACCAAGCGGACGGTCCGGAAAGTATCCCAGCAGCCTGCTGATGCTGCCCCTGCCACCCCGAAGGGGCCGCGGGTTCGGAAGCCCCGGCCGGCGAAGGGAACCAAGCCTACCCAACCCACCCCCGCTACCCCCGTGGCTTCGGAGCAACCGGCAAAGCAGGCGAAGCCGACGAAGCCGACCAAACCAGCCAAGCAGCCCCGGGTACCCCGGTCGAAGCGGAAGCTAGAGACCGAAAGCCCAGCTGTAGACGTCGATAAGCAAGACAAGCCGAAAACCCGGACCTGGACGTTTACGCGCATCCTGCTGGTTGCGTTTATTGCGGCCTGGGTTGGCGGCACCATTTTCGGCGTGTACACCATGTGGCCGGGCGATAAGAAACCCAATATTTCGCCGAGTTTTTATACCTCGTTCAGTATGAGTCATGCGCAGGTTGAGGGCACCGTATTATTCACCCAACCAGGGTCGTGCACATCATCGGAAGTCGGACGGGTGTTCGACACTTCGCCGCGGGAGTCGCCCGGGTCGGATAATAACTGCCAGTGGTATATCACCCAAATCGACTCGGGCACCAATAAGGGGCAACGCACCCTATTGATTAATTCGCACAACCCCGGCGAGCCCGAGCTGCACAAGAACGACCGGATTCTCCTCATCGAGGACAAGGCGGCCGACGGGTCCATGTCGTATGGGTTTAGCGACTTCCAACGCACCTACCCGCTGCTGCTGTGGGGGCTCATTATCGCGGCGGCGATCGCCGGGTTTGCGCTGATCCGCGGCGTACGGGCCCTCCTGGGGTTGGGCATCACCCTGGTTGTGGTGGTGCTGTTTACCGTCCGAATATTGCTATTGGGCGCCTCCCCGATTTCGGCGGCGGTCGTCAGCGGGGCTGCAATCCTCCTGCTGGTGGTGTTTATGGTGCACGGGTTCAATTGGAAATCCGCGTCGGCACTCGGTGGCACCCTCTTAGCACTCGTCATTGCCGCCTGGTTGGCCACCATCGCCATCGACAATAATGAGCTTCGTGGCCTCGGCAATAGCGATAACCTGTCCATCATTGTGAACCTTCCCGACGTGTCTGTGAAGGGCCTCATGCTCTGCGGGTTCATCATTGGCGCCCTGGGCGTGCTCAACGACGTCGCTATCTCCCAGGCCTCCACCATCAACGAGCTGGCCGACCTGGACCCGCAGGCGTCACCGGCCCGACTGTTCCTGGGAGCCATGAAGGTGGGCCGCGACCATATTGCCTCCATGGTGTACACCCTGGTGCTCACCTACACGGGCGCATCCCTGCCACTCCTGCTGTTGTTGTCAGTGTCGGAACGGCCGCTGGTGCAAATCCTCACCAGCGACGTCGTGGCCACGGAGATGCTGCGTTCCGGGATTGGTGCGCTCGCCCTCACGCTGACCGTACCCATCACCACGGTGATCGCCGCCTACACGGTGCCGAACACCAGCAACAAGGCCGACACCACCGATGAGGATGCCGATTCAGAAGCCGTAGCGGACCCCGCCCCGACGACCGCGTAATCCCACGGTAGGGGCGTCGACAAGCCCACAAGAAAGGCCAAAGGCCTGCCACTTTCCTCGGCGGCAGGCCTTTTTGCTTGCTTGTTTCTTTTTGTCCGGGACGCGTCGCGCCCGGCTGCGTAATTGCAGATGTGCCTCCAGTCGTTCTGGGCTCATTTTCCACATCCGCCGGTCAGCATTGCGCTGTGCCAAGGTGCACCTCCTTACGTTTCTCACCGGTGCACCAATACTGTACCACGTGCCCCTAGTGGAACAGGGACACTTCCTTGCCCCGGCCGCGCAAGATCCCCACCCCGCCCACGGCGCCAATGCTTGCCACTATTGCGGCAACCATGGCCCACGTCCACAATTGGCCGGGGGTGGAATTGCTGCGCACCATAAACCTTGGTGACGTTTTCGACTGGGATTCCTCGGCCACAACTTCTTGCCGCTTCGCATCCGTAGCCGCCTGACCGGTGAGGTTATCCACAAACTTCGGCACCGACAAGGGTGTGCCTGACACTGCCAGCGAAATAGTGAACTTCAACGGTTGCGTGTTTGCCGCGGCCTGCGGGCGATAATACCGAAGCGCCACCCACTGCTCCCCAGACAGGAACTCGCCCACACCACTGCCCTGCTCCTTCTCCAGGTTCGGCCACTGGATCGGATTGGTAACGGTCTCAATCCCCACGACCTGCTTGGACGACACCGACACATTATCGTACGGCACATTATCGGTCGTGCCCGTGGTCATGATCGGGTTAAACGTGGGGCCCACCACCCGCCACTCCAGCGAAATAGGCTGACTGGTGTCCGCATTCCGCTCCAACTCGATGGGCGACGCATTCACATCCATGTGCAGCCGCTGCCCCTCCGACACTAAAACCTTGAACCATTGCAGCTTATTGGGCTCCAGCGTGCCGGAATAGTTACCCGACCCGATTAATTTCGCATTCTTACGCTCATCCGCCATGGTCAACGGCACCGCGGGACTATCATCCGTGGTCGATGTCGCACTTGTCGACGCCACAGCCGCCGGTTCCTCCGTCGGCCGAGGAACCTTCCACAACATGAACTCGAATGGAATCTCCATGGATGGCTCAATGGCCCCCCGGCGCTCTAGAGACACTTTATATTTGCCCGGCTTACATTCCTGGTCCTGGCCGCCCACCCTGGGGGAACTAATATATCCCGTAAATGGGGCGGCAAAATTCGTGTTATCTTCCTGATCGGTGCTCTTCTGGGCCACACAGTTATGGCCCTCCTGGTCGATAATGAATGGGATGATTTGCAGGTTTGAATCCATCCGCTGAATCCCCTGCTTGGGGGGCACGATATAGCTGAAGGCAAGCCGTTCATCCTCCTTCAACTCCACGTCCCAGTGGAGCAGGCTGCGGGCCGTGGCGGTGTCGGTGAATTTATCCTGAAATAGCTTGGGGTACAGTTTGCCGTCAACCGCACCACCCGGAACTATCAACGGTGCTTTCTGCGGGTCGGTGGCGCCATTTGCTGCTTCTTTAGCTTCCTGAACATCGTCGGTTTTCGTGGACACCTTTGAAGGATCGGCCGTCGCCGGGGCGGCTGTTTCCTGGGATGGTTGACTGCTCGCACTCGCACCCGCGGTACTAGCGGTAGTGCTCGTGCTAGTGGTACCAGTGTTGCCGGTAGCACCCGTGCCGGCGCCAGCACTATCTGCCGGGGTGCCACCCGAATTCCCCCCACCAGGCGTAGCAACGGTGGAGCCGGTGGTGTTTGCTTGCTGCGCGTGACCAGGCTGGGGGGCCAATCCCAACGCCATGATGGCGCATAATGCGGCGGTGGTCACGACCGCAGCTTGTCGACGTGTACCGGTTCTTAATCCACTGTTGCGCATGTATGTAAGCCTAAACAGGAAACCGCGAGACGTTAAGCCGGTTCACTATTCCATATCAGCAAATCTAGCCCTAATATAAAATTTTCCCCAGATTTTACTAAATATAACTAGACTTAAATACCAGCCTTTATGAGATTTTATGCGCCAAAAATCGTATTTTTACCCTGATTTTGCCGGCAGTTTCTGAGCGCCACCAAGCGATAAACTCAGCAATAAAAATGCTCCTTTTCTACACCCCTATCACCCCCACGGGAGGGCGTCGATAAGCGAGTCAGGGAAAATTCAGATAGGCGCGCGACGGCGTGGGCCCTTCCTGGCCCTGATACTTCGAACCCAGCCCGCTGGAACCATACGGGATCTCGGCGGGGCTCGTCATTTTGAACAGCGCCAACTGGCCGACCTTCATGCCCGGCCACAACGTGATGGGCAGGTTGGCCACATTCGACAACTCCAGGGTGATGCGGCCGGAAAAGCCCGGGTCTACAAACCCGGCGGTCGAATGCGTGAGCAACCCCAGCCGACCCAGCGAACTCTTGCCCTCCAGGCGGCCGGCCATATGCGCGGGCAACGCAAAGCGCTCCAGCGTGGAGCCCAGCACAAACTCGCCCGGGTGCAGCACAAACGACTCACCCTCGGCAACCTCAACCATGCTGGTCAGGTCATCCTGCTGCTGTTTCGGATCAATGTGGGTGTATTTGGAATTATTGAAAACCCGAAAATACCGATCCATGCGCACATCCACACTGGAGGGCTGGACCAGTTCCGGGTCGAAGGGGTCGATAATTAAATCGCCGGCATCGATTGCTGCACGTATGTCACGATCGGAATAAAGCACCTTTTTAGTGTAACCCGGCGCGCTGTCAGGATTGAGGTAAAGGAGCCGCCGCAGCAGCCTGGGACATGAACCAGGACACATAAACTTCAGCATAAACCCGGTATTACCCGCTTTTATCTTGTAAATTGCCCCCGCGGGATTTTTTAGTGCTAGACTATACTTCGTTGTTAACCGGTCAGCCTGTTGGCCTGGCTCTTAGGTCACAACCACCACTGCCGATGTAGTTCAATGGTAGAACTCCTGCTTCCCAAGCAGGCGGCGCGGGTTCGATTCCCGTCATCGGCTCTTTATATGCCCCACACCGACTCATGGTGCGGGGCATTTTTGCGACTTCCCCACAATGTGAGTAAAATTATATGTTCCCCCCTTTCTAGGCAGGCATCACACTCCACACATTTTGGTATTTTGCCACCAAACATGATGCTATATCAACAAATCATCGCATCCACCTGCGGTAATAACCACTGCATCACCATGGTACTTTGAGCCACCAACTCCATTTCGCCACGACTGACATACCTGCTACCTGTAGTTTTTCTTGCCAGGCCGCCGGCAACCAGCGAGTCGATTTCAGCGAAAACGAGCCAAACAGATTATGCTGAACAGCTCAATAAAATTCCAACGGGTCAGACCCCTGACTCGCAATCCTTTTGCAGCTAGTAATACAGCTAGTAATTTTATGGTTTTCTATTGGTTTGGGAATATTTTTTAGAAAATTTTCAACATTTTTTCTTTCTCATATTGCCAGCTCACAACCAGTAGAAGACATGTCAACTCAATAAACCCGCGGGAAACAAACAATCATTGGTTCCTACCAACGATTTTTAGGTGTAAGGTTGATTGAAAGTTATTTACTACTGATATTGAGGTGACTGGAGTGAAAATCTAGCACTTCATAAAGCGCACTACAGAAAGGAGCCTAACGGCCATGACCATTCTTGATTTTCAGCCTAAAAAGCTCTCTCTTCGGTGGGGGCAGCTTTTCACTACATTCCTGCAAACGCCGCAGGAACGCACCGGTGAATCCAAGCGGGCAGAGACCTGCGAAACTGAACCATCTCAGTCCCTGCACGCATTTATGCAGCAGACCCTGAATGAGCACCGCGGCAGCAAGCTTGACGACGCCCTGCCAACCTCCAGGATCCTCTTCGTCTCCGACGATAATGCTGCACGAACCCAAATCGCCTCGGCATACACCCGATGGCTCGGAGGCGAACAAGTGTTCGTCCGATCCGTTGGTTTAGCCCCGGCATATCATGTTGATCCGCTAGTGATTGAAGTTCTCAATGAGCGTGGCGTCCCTACCGACGATCTCAAACCCAAGAACTTCAACCCGCACACCTTGGGCAATATCGACGAAATCATTATCTTTGATGACGACGCCCACGTCAGTGACGACGTGAAAACCTGGAACATCACCAAAAACATCAGCACCAAGGCGGACATCCACGCCATGTGCGATGAGGTAGAAGCACGGGTGCGGAAACTCCTCAACACCCTGGGGATCACGCCCACCCCCCATAAGAACATCATCCCGGAATTCTTGGCAGCCTAACTGAAGGATCCCGAGATCCAGCCCGCCCAGCCCAGCTATCGCCCCACAACCGGCCGATAGCTGGGCTTCGGGTTTTTCGGCATAGTTCTGGACGCTGACCAGGATATTGAGGTTTATCCCAAATATCCTGGTCTTTTTGAATGATTTCCCAAATATTTCCAGGTAG
>CAUVMZ010000119.1:0-9413 GCA_963552855.1 uncultured Corynebacterium sp.
GCAGAAACGTGCCGCCACTACTCCCACCCCCATCTTGCAGATCAAAACATTTGAACGCCACCACGTAGGCGATAACCTCCACCATGCCATCATCTTGGCGGTTTACGCTGTAGAGGCTGAACCCGCTTCGCGCCTGTTTACCTGGAGGAAACATCTCTAGCTCAAATTGTTCCGCATCGGTAAAGAGCGTCCGATCTTCCGGTACGCCCGGAATATATTTACTGGCGATCGGGCAGTCCGACAGGGTGCAGTCGGGACTGTTCTTCCCCTCGTCAAGCACCTTCCGGTATTTCTCTATCGCCCGACCAACCGCCTGATCAACGACTGGGCCAGCGGAATACTGGTCGGGGCGAGTCGCATACGATATCGGCCCATCGTCGTCATGAACGACGAACGCACCGACCAGCACCATCGTTACCACGAAACCCAGCGACCCGACGACCACGAGCCGGTCCCAATTCACCGACGCCCCCATAATTCACCTTCCTCATTATTAATGTTCTATTTATAAGCGAGAATCATTAACTGTTTGGGGTCAACTGCTACCATCATCATACAAAAGGTGGGTGTTACGAGCAGTCTGGTTCCTCCCCCTTCCTGCCGGAATACAGCGGGGAGAACGCCTCGGGGTACTTCTCCGACTCCTTCATGGTGAGGATGGCATCCTCCATCACCACATACTCACCCACGCGACTAGTGCTGGGGGCAAGCATCATGCGGTGCGGGTCCGTGGCCCAGATCACCTCCGACCTATAGCACTTGGCGACCGTCACATACACAATGGCCTCCACACCCGCATCGGTTTTCACCACACTGTATAAATCTGTGCTGCTCACAGGCTCGCGGGACAGGTAGTGGGCTTTCTGCTCTAGGTTAAAGCGTTCCTCCTTGGTGAACTCCGCCCGATCCTGCGGCATACCAGGAAGCGATTTACTCGACTTCGGACACCGCTCCACCACACAATCCGCGTCCCCCCACTGAGCGTCCAGCACCGCCTCATACCGATCCACCGCGGCACCAACCGCCCTATCAACCTCGGCACCAGCCGTCTCCTGCTTGGGCCAATCCGGGTGCATCATCTGCTGCCACTGCAAATCCTCTAGCACGCACCCGCCCACAACCAGCACAAGCACCACAATAATCGAACCCACCACGATCAGCCTGTTGACTACCCGAAGCATTGCGGCTTCCTCCCATTATCCCGGTAATAGCTGGCGACACCACCAGGCCCCGGGCGGTATTTGGTGGGGTTCAAGTATTCATCGTCCATGACCACATAGTTATGCTTATCGACGACGCTAGGGGCAAGAGTAATCCGATACAGGTCGGGAAGCACCTCATATGGGTCACCTTTGTTCCCCGAAAACGGACATTGGGTAACGCTGATATCCACATAGGCCTCCACCACCCCATGCTTTTGTTTCTTTAACTCATAAATGGCCAGGCTACTTCGCACCGGCGCAACGATGGACACATCTTTACCCCGACCCCTAATGATGCCACCCTCGGTGGAGGTGAACAGGGCCCGATCCTGGGGTACCCCGGGAAGCGACTTACTCGACTTCGGGCAATGATCCGGCATACAATCCGCATCGACCCATTCGGCGTCGAGAACCGCCATGTATTCCTCGATCGCCCGCGCCACCACCTGCATCCGCCGGCTTTCCACCGCGGTGTGCACCGAGTAGCCGACAAATAACGCCACAACCACCACGATGATGATGGTTCCGCTTCGCTGCCGCAACACACCGATCACCTCGTCGTAAAGCTGCGGGTTAAGCCGGCAAACCTGTGGGGTGAACCGGGTTCGCTGCATTCGGGAAACATGTCTTCGTCTTCGCTACTGGCGTAGAGGGGCGAGAACGCGGCAGGGTATTTCATCGCATCCATCATGGGGAAATATTCGTCCTCCATCACCACATAGTCGGCCTCATGGTGGTGGCTGGGAATCAAAATCATTCGGTGCACATCCGTCGTGCTGCTGTAGGGATAGTCGTTTTCCGGCGAGGTGCATTTCACCATCGTGACATAGACGATCGCCTCGACCACACCATTCTTGTTGGCCGACACGCTATACAGGTCGATACTGCTTCGCGGTTTCTCTTTGGTCACCCACCGGCGAAAATTGACGAGTTCCGCGTTGGTGAAGAGGGCCCGGTTCTCTGGCACACCGGGAATGAATTTACTGGAAATCGGACAATTCGATAGCGTGCAATGAGGATTATTTTGTTCCTTATCGAGCACCTCCTCGTAATGCTCTACCGCCTTACCAACCGCCTGGTTAATCTTTTGACCGGCGGTTTTTTGCTCGGGGTATGCCGGATATGACTTGTGATACCCCTGGTAGCCGGATACCGCAATATACCCAACCACTACCACTAGGGCTAACAACACCATTATTCGTAGCACCGTTATTACTGTTCGCACCGCGTCACTAACCCCACCGTTTTGTAGATAAATAACTTTCGATAAACCTCGAACTCACCCAGCGGGTGGCGTTACGACGACGCCCATGGCGCACATAAATCTAAACCCAATGAGCGGTCACCAAAGAAGATCGGCCTCACCCCATGCCATATCCGAGGTGTTAACGTCATGACTTACGCTCCCAAAATTCATAGACATAGAGAATCTGATGTTGATGCGTGTTGTGGGATAATCATCAACGTATCTGCGACCCTACGACAATCCCCGGCGCGTAGTCTAGCGCCCATCAACAGGATGGGGGTATGAATCGGTACCGCTCATTGGTGCCTCAACCGGAAGTTTTAAGGAAAGCATATTGCGCTACCAGGTCGTCTTACCTCACGATTAACCCATGCTTATCCAAAAACCAGATTAATAAGCTTTACCCCCGCTATGCAATCTGATACAACCTATAAAAATTAATTTATATGTTCTGTGGTACCAATGGCCGCTTTGCCGTCATGTGGGCCGTGGCTTTAACCATTGGTATAGAGGGGTTGAATGTGCGGCACTTGCATGTTGGAATCATCCATTATGTCTTCCATAACCACGTATTCGCCGTCATTGAGGCTGCTAGGAGCAAGAGTCATGATGTAAATGTCGGAACTGTTGCTGTTTTTCTCGTTATCCTCGGATATTTTGATAATTGTGACGTACACGATTGCTTCAACCTCATCATTATTTTTTGCTTTGACACTGTACAGTTCAATATCGCTGCGAACTTGAACGCGTGATGAGGAGGGGTAGGCAAGTAGGTTTCCTCGCTCCTCGATGTTGTTTCGTTCATGCGTGGTAAATAATCCCCTGCCTGTTGGAACACCGGGAATTGCTCGACTGGAATGTGGGCAGGATGATAGTGTGCAATCACGATCAGTCCATTGGGCATCGAGGACTGCTTCGTATTTTTCTATTGCCCGGCCGACGGCCTGGTCGGTTTCCGGGCTAATGGATTCCGGGACGATTGTGGTCCTGGCAGTAACCGCCTGTTGTTTCTCCTGCATGTAATCCTCTGCCAGCAGGGATACTACAAAGAGCATCACCACCACAAGGAGGAATCCTAAAAATAAAATTACTTGTCTACTCACTACCCATTTCATAGTTTTCACCACACACGCAATGACTATTTCCCACATGCGGATACTTTCCGCCCCTTGCAGACTCTCTTGAACCGCAACCATTCAGGCAAAACACATGACATGATTTCGTGATTCCCACCCACCACCGTTAGGCGTCGCAAAGCAGCCGAATGCTACCGACGGTACCGAAACCATGTTCGAACCCGGAACATAGTGGCGCCAATGAAGTCCACCAGCCGCAGCCACACCATCGCCAGGGCCGCGCACAGGGGCACCACCACCACAAACATGATGAGCCCCTGCAACCAAAACGGGCTGGTAATCAGAAACTGGCTGACCACATCCACCACGGTCACGAGAGCGCACCCCGCAGTCCGCGCCGGGTCAACAGCGGGGTGATGTCCTTATCCCGGCCGCGTAGGGCGGTAAACGCCGCCGCGTAATCGTCAGCCGCACCCCGGGATAAGATCACGTCCCGGAAGCGCTGCCCGGCGGCACGCATCCGCGCAGCCTCGACGTCTGGGCCGGCGGCCCCCTGCTCGGTAAACCAGGCGAACCCGTCCGCATCCAGCACCTCGGCCCACAGGTACGAGTAGTAGCCGGCCGCATAGCCGCCACCGAACACGTGGGCGAAATAGGTGGATCGGTATCGGGGCGTCACCTCCAGCCCGGCCGCCGCCAACGCCTGCTGTTCGAAGGCGTCGATGTCATCGGCAGTCAGGTTTTGGGCCTCCGCGGCACTGAGGGAGTGCCACGCCAGGTCGATCACCGCAGCCGCTAAGTATTCGCTGGTGGCAAAGCCCTGTCCGAACTGCCGGGACGCATGGATCGCATTCACGAGCGAGTCGGGAATGGGCTCCTGGGTATCCACGTGCCGGGCATAGTGGCGCAGAACCGTGGGGTCCACCGCCCAGTTTTCGTTGATCTGCGAGGGGAATTCCACGTAGTCCCGTGGCACATTCGTGCCGGAAAAACTCGGATATCGCACCTTGGACAGCAGCCCATGGAGGGCATGCCCGAACTCGTGGAACAGCGTGGTCACCGTGTCCAGCGACAGCAATGGTTGGGAGCCGTCGGCGGGTTTGGTGATGTTCAGCACGTTCACCACCACGGGTTTGGTGCCGAGCAGCTCGGACTGGTCGACGAAGGTGGACATCCACGCCCCGCCCCGCTTCGACGGCCGGGCATAATAGTCGGTGAGGAACAGCCCAATGCCGGCGCCGTCCTCGTCGAGTACCTCCCACACGTCCACGTCCGCGGCGTAGCCGGTGAGATCCGGGCGGGGAATGATGGTGATGCCGTAGAGCAGGTGGGCGGCATAAAACACCCCATCGACCAGCACCTGGCGGAGCGGAAAATAGTGGGATAGTGCCGCCTCGTCGAGCGCGTAGTCCCGTTCCCGCACCTTGCTTTCCCAAAACGGGCGGTCCGCATCGGTCACGGCACTGGCGCCGGCACCTGCACCATCAGCCTCAGCGTCCCCGGCGTTTTCCGCGGCTTCAACCAGGAGTTTCAGCTCGTTGCGGGCGTTCGTGGCCGCAGCGGGAGACAAATCAAACAACATTGTACGCACCGCATCGGTGGTGGCCGCGGTCTCTTCCGCAATCACATAGTCCGCATGGGTGGCATACCCCAAAAGCTCCGCACGCTGGGCCCGCAATTGGGCGATCTCCACCAAAACCTGGCCGTTCGCACCCCGGCCCCGCTGAAGCGAAGCCTCGTACAGGCGGGCGCGGGCCGCCGGCAACTCTAAGGCGGCCTGCTCCTCCTGCACGGTGGGCAGCCCCAGCGGGATCACGTAACCGGTCTTTCCCAGGGCTTGGGCGTCTTCGGCCGCGGAGGCAATGCGCCCCTCGTCCAGGCCCTGGAGTTCGTCGCGTTCAAATGCTACGGCCAGCCGCGTGGTTTCCTCCCGCAGGTTATGGGTGAATCGTTCGGCCAGCACGCTCAGCCGTTCGTTGAGTTGGGTCAGCCGCTGTTTGTCCTCGGCGTCGAGGGCCGCGCCGTGCCGGCAGAATTGCCGCAGGATATGGTCGTGGAGCCGCCGGGATTCGGGGTCGTCGGGTGGGGTGACGGCCGTGATCCGCCCATAGAGTTGCTCGTTCAGGTACAACTTGTCGGTGTGGGCGGCAAGCTGGGGGGCGATGTCGGCGGCGATGGCTTCGAGTTCTTCGGTGGCGTCAGTGCCGAGAAGGTTGAAGAACACCGCCGAAACGCGGCGCAGTTCCGCCCCGCTGCGCTCCAGGGCCTCGATCGTGTTTTCCCACGTGGGCGGTTCGGGATTCGTGGCGATGGCATCGAGTTCTTGCTCGTGGTGCGCCATGCCGTCCCGGAAGGCCGGCCGGAAGTGGTCTTCGCTAATGTGGTCGAATGGCGGCAATTCGTAGGGAAGCGTCGACGGTTGGGCAAACGGGTTGACGGTCATGAACACTCATCGTAGTTGCTAAACTCGCCTGCATGGGTGAAATTATTGTCAACGCTCCGTCTGGCCAGTTCACTGGGACCACGGTCGCCAATGACGTCACGGTTTTCAAACGGATTGTGTACGGCATAGCACCACGTTTCGGTGTAGCAAGCCCCCCACAGCATGAGGATTTGCATATGCACAAGTGTGGCGAAGATGGGAAGGAGATGTGTGAGCTGGTGCTATCCATCACCGCCCCCGCATCTGCGAAGCCTCTCGATGACCTGCCGGTTGTGGTGTTTATCCATGGCGGCTCCTATGAGGCCGGTAGCTACGATGAACCATGGTTTAATGCTGTGCCGTTTGCCCGCGACGGGGTAGTGACGGTGAGCGTGAGCTATCGTCTGGGGTTTTTGGGTTTCACCCGGTTTAATGGCGAGGAGCCGAACCGGTATCGCGGCATTGATGACTGCGAGATGGCGCTGGAGTGGGTGCAGAAAAATATTGAAAGCTTTGGCGGTAATCCCACAAATGTGACCCTGGTGGGCCAGTCGGCAGGGGCGGGCATTGTACTGTGGCTATGCCGCCGCGACCATTACAAGGGGGCGTTTCGGCGAGCGTGGGCAATGTCGCCGGCGTTTCCCCGTCGCCCATTCCGACGGTGGCTGGCCAAAATATTATTGTGCACCAGGCTCACGCGGGACGCCCTCAATAAGGTAAATTACGACAGGTTGAAGAAGGCCCAGGCCCGAATGCGGAGCCTCGTCCGGAATGATCTGCGGTTTGGACCGTACCCGTTTCGCGCCCAGGAGTTGTCGGCGGATATTCCGCTGGTGGTCACGAGCAGCCAAGAAGAGATGCTCTTGGCCAGCCGGAAGCAGGATTTCTCCTGGTGGGGTCGGGTGCTGCGGCCCTTCTTCCGCCGAATGTTTGGGGCGAACACATTGTGGCTGCCACCCCACCGGGTGCGGGAAATTGGCTATCTGATTGGCGACGCCATGATTAGGAAGTTTGTGGCTCAGGTGGCGGACGCGAATCCGAAGAAAACGTGGGTGCTGGAGTATCGGGGAACCACGCAGGATCCGATCTACCATTGCGCGGACATTCCCTGGTTTTTCGGCAATTTCGACAGTATCCCGCAGGATATCCCCGAGATTAGGCACTGCCCACCGTTGGAAAAGTTGGTGCATGAAAAGGCGCTCCGGTTTATTCACGGTGAGGAGCTGGATTGGCCGGAGTATGGCGTCGATAAGCAAGTGCTGGTAGCACACCTGGATGGCAGCACGGACATTATTACTGACCCGTTGGGTTATATTCGTGAAGGAATGAAATGATTACATTAAGTCAGAGTTTGGTTCAAGATGTGGCGGGAGATCCGGTCGCTGATGTGTGCTTGGGTCATGACACGCGGTTTCAGGTACACGGCGATAAGCTGACGGAACTGCTGAACGACCCGGAGATGGCGGAGAGCACGCCGGTGGATGCGTTGCAGACGAACACGTCGTTTATTACCCGCACGACGATTTGGAAGTTTTTCCGCACCTGCGAGCCGGGGCCGCACCCGGATGTGGAGGTGACACGGGCGCTGCATCGGCACGTGCCGGAGTATTTGGGGCATTTGACCTATGGTGATTACACGACGGCGATTGTGTCCAGTCGACTCGCCGATGCCGTGAGCATGTGGGATTTGCGACCGGATTTGGGCCCGCATTTACGCCGGTTGGGTGCGGTTATTAAGGATGTGCACGAGGATCTTGCCGAGGCGTTTCCCACCGGCGTGGGGACGCGGGAGACATTATATAAGCAGTTCACGGACCGGTTGGAGCTGTTTTGCGAGCGCACCCCGGTGGTGCGCAAGTTTCAGGATGTGGCGTTGGCGGCGTACGAGGATTTGCCGCGATCGTTTCCGGTGCAGCGCATCCATGCGGACCTGCACTTGGGGCAGATTCTGTATGCGGACGGCCAGTATTATTTGATTGATTTCGAGGGTGAGCCCACGGTTCCGCTCGCGCAACGCCGCCTGCCGGACTCCCCCATGCGGGACCTGGCGGGCATGGTGCGGAGTTTCGACTATGCGCAGGTCGCGGAGTTTTCCGACTTCCTCGACGGTTACGGCGCGTTGAGCCCCGACGACCATAAGCTGCTTGATGCGTATGTCATGGACAAGCTCATGTACGAGGTTGATTACGACTACAACCATCGCAAAGAATGGTTGCATGTGCCACTGGGTACTGCTGAGAAGCTGCTTTAGCCCGCTTGACGACGCCCAAAGGTGCCAAACGCAGGATCATCTTTGGGCCGCATCGGCACCAGGTACGGCCGATACGCCTCATCTACCAACCGAACCTAAACCTTATTGCTCCAGCAGTGAAGAGGCTTCGGGCTTTCTTATTCCATTCCATGGAAGATGTTCCGCATTATTTCATTATTCGCCAGAATATGCCCGTGCACCATTCCAGGGAGGTCACTGTAGTCAAAAGAAAGTTTAAAACTCTCGCTACCCAGCATAAACTGTTGTTCAACCCCGGGCTCTACTGGTGAGTGTTGGGACATGTGAATCATTGTGTCCATCACATTGGTGGGAAAATCCGGGTCGTTCGTGACCACGATGGAATCTCCCACCCAAATTTTGCCGCCCATAGCGTGATACAAAGCATTCGGATAGCGGGCAGTCTTATCGAACATGAACACCCCAATGTCTCCCCTTCGGGCAGCCCGCATGAACAGTTCTTGTTCCTTGGTGGGGAAATACCCATACCACCTGGGGATAAGGCCCGAAATATCCCGAAGCCTTGCGGTCTCTGCAAATGGGTAATCGCTGATACACAAATACATGTTCAGGTCTGGGTCAGCAAGCATGTGGTCTGCGAACTTAGACCAGCGCTGGTAAAACACGTCAATGGGTTCTTCGAAGTCTTCCTCAAATAACAACGTCAGTTTATCCTTTCACGTTCATGCCCTGGATGGTAGTGTTTTGCACGAAAAGTCCTATCAAACATATTCAAAACATTGTTGATGGTCCTAAAAACAGTTGGTTGGAACCAGTCAAAGTTTCTTGCCCTATGTTTTCTTATAAGTAAAGCATAATGATCTGCACGCTAGTGAAGATCCCCAAGCATGGTGAGCAGTGGTGTGGGATACCTAGTGTGGTGATGATATTCACTCTAATGTGAAGAGATTTTAGAGTGAGTATGTAAGTCATCGACGGTGCGGAATCAATAGGTCATTTTGTTCACACTCTTACCAAATACACTACCAACCTTGTTTCCCTATTCTTCTGCAGGATAATCATTCAACATACATCCTTCCAGCAACTGAATGAGCTTTCTTACTCTATTCCTTGGAAGATGTTCCACATTGTTTCATTATTCGTCTTGATATACCTGTACACCATTTCTGGGAGATCATCGTAATCTAAAGAAATCCTAAAACTCTTACTACCCAACATAAACGGCTGCTCACCCCCA
>CAUVMZ010000120.1:0-9411 GCA_963552855.1 uncultured Corynebacterium sp.
TTGATCTTCCACCTGTTGGCGTAGATGGATTTTCCCAGCGGCTGAATAAGCCTCAAGCTCCATGCCCCAGTTAGTCTCAGCACATAGCTTCATGAAAATTATTTAAGAGATCCAGCCGCTCATGCTCCCGAGATTGCGAGATATCAATTTCGATAATTCCTAGGACATGCCGCTGCTTTATAGGTGTCACATGGACTCGCACACTTGGGAATTCTTTTTCTAAAGAAAAATACGATGCGATTAAATTCTTGGCTTGGGTTGCGATATCCTCGGGTTTTTCGGCAGCATCATCGAAGCTTATTCAGCCGGGAAAATCAGAAAGAATATGCCATCTAGCTTGCCTTTCTTTGCTTCCGGAAACCAGCCATGTGTGGGGAAGCCGAATAAGCTTCTGTACAACTTAGCTTTGATTTCCTTGTTTTTGAGATTTCTTGCGCGTATTTTTTCGCCAAAATTTATTGCCTTCTGTGTGGTTTTGTTTCATAATTGATTAAGTTCATTATCAGTTTTGAGGAGTCATTGTGAGTGATGCTGAACAACGGCTGGAATTTTTATTGCATCAGTTTGATGTTCGCCTTGTCGAAACAGGGGCACTTACCCCACGCATGAATGCATGCTGGCATCTCCTGACTCGTATCATCTGTGCCAGGCATGGGTTGGGCCAGGTAACTCGGGTGTGCACTATCTTCCATGAGTTAGGATATGCACATCATGGTCATGATTGCTCCACTCTTGATAATGAACGGGTAGCTGATGAACGGACCGCCGATCAGCTGCTAGATGATGGCCTGGTAGAAGAAGCCGCGTGGGAATGCGATTCCGAGCCCGTGGCCATGGCCGCCGAGTTAGGTGTTACCGTGCACCTGCTGCGTACCTGGGAGCGACTCTACCGTATTGGCTGCACCCGGCATGTGAGCGCATGCGGCCTCAGCCTCAGCTGATCCTGGCTTTTATCCCAAGCATTAACCTCCACTATCTGCAAAGGAACCCCCTGTGAGTATCGCGCAAAGCATCGAAACTCTAGCCGCGAAGGTGAAAGACCTCAAACCTATTATCGAAACCGAAGAAGCGACAAAAACCGCTTTCATCATCCCCTTCATCAGCACGGTTCTAGGGTATGACGCCACAGACCCACGCGAAGTCATACCCGAGTACACCGCTGATATAGGCGTGAAAAAGGGAGAGAAGGTCGATTTCGCTATTAAAGCCGGGGAAGATTTCCGCTTCCTGATCGAGTGCAAAAAGATCGGGGAGCCGCTCAGTATCGACCACGCTAAACAGCTTATACGCTACTTCAACGCGACCGATACCGAATTCGCTATCCTCACCAACGGCGAGGTGTACGAATTCTATGCCCAGCTGGATGCGGTCAATCGCATGGACGAACGCCCCTTCATGACGATTGACTTGAGCAATATAGACCCCCGCGTGCTGCCCTACCTGGAGATGTGCACCAAATCAAAATTCGACTCGGGCACTATCACGACGAATGCTGAGCAGCTGAAATACATTGCAGAGATCAAAAAGCTTCTCAGCGGCTTCTTGAAAGATCCATCACCTGAGTGGGTGAAATTCATCGCCTCCAAAATCACATCGAAACGCATGACAGCCCAAAACCTGGAGGCGTTCACTACGCTCGTGGCCACTGCCTCATCGCAGCTACTGAAGGACGAAGCCAACCGGCGGCTACGGTCAGCACAAGACTATGATGACTCCCCCACTACAGCCATGCTGGAACAACCCTCCCAAGCCTCCACCGCTGATACCACCATCAGCCCCGTGCAGGAAGAGCCCGGCGCGGATAACGGGATCGTCACTACTGATGAGGAGATTGAGGGGTATAGCATTATTCGGGCTATTTGCTGTTCTGAGGTGCCGGCAACTGATGTGGTGATCCGTGATGCGAAGAGCTATTGTGCCATTCTTTACAAGGACAACAACCGTAAGCCCATTGCCCGGCTGTATTTCGACCGTAAAACACCACGTATCGGTATTTTTGATGCTGATAAGAAAGAACACATGCATGACCTAAATGTGGTGGCGGATATTTATGGTTTTGCGGATGAGTTGCGTGCTCGGGTGAAGAGTTTCTTATAAGACGTTAATCTTGACGAAAAGACGGATAGGATCTACCTCCGTGCACGCGGAGAGTACCTAAATGAGCTGGGTCTTTTGTAGCATGATTCTCAAAAATGGGCCAAAATTCGCTCTGGAATCTGGGAGCCGAATTATGGGGTAAAAATTCTGCCGCTGACAATCCTCTACGCCCTATGATCCTTATTCCTACCCATGCTTCCTCCTCCCACGCTTTTCCGTTAACTCCCTCTCATACGTAATACCTCTTGAGCTGGGGCAGGGCGCTTGATAGCGTTTGATCCGCCGATGGCTAGCATCGCTGAAATCAGTATCAGCATCAAGCGGGCTGGCTTGAGCCCTGCCCCAGGGCCTTCAAAACCTACCCATGCTTCTTCGGGTTTTGGGCTCCAGGTGAGGTTTCGGGTTGTGTTCGGTGGGGGCCGCAACAGTTATGTCTTCATTAAGCTATCAGTGTGCCGGCCCCTTATACGTTGAGCAAATCAACGTTTCCGTACAAACTCCTTGCGCGGCACCACTCGCTTCTATGCGGCGACGCCGCTCCCTCCACGGCATCCCTCGCTCCTCCCACCCTAATGCCGACTCTCATCACACCAGCTGGAATGGGCTGCCGTCGGCGGCCCGGGCCTGCTGGATCACCAGGTCGAATCCTTGTTCGGATACCAGGTGTTGGAGTTCGGGCAGGTGTTGGGAGATGATCGAGTCCCGCCACAGGGTGGTTCGCAGCTGTAGGTCCACACCGGCGTTGACAAGAAGGTGCAGGCTGTCCCACACTCGACCGCTCACGGCGGCCGAGCATCCAGTGACTTCCGGCATGTGCCGGGGGAGGGCCTTAATATCCAGACCTACCCAGTCCGGGGTGCTTTCCGCACGCTCCAGGAGCCGGCTGATTCGCGCCGGGCTATAGCCGCAGGTGTGCAATCCCACTGGTAGGCCGGTGGTTTCGTGCACCGCGGCAATGGCGTCGGCAAGCCCGGGGACGGCGGTGGGTTCGCCGCCGGAGATCACCACGCCGTCGATAAGCGATCGCCTGTCGACGGCTAACGCAAGCGCCTCCGTGAAATCGTGGCTGCCGGCGCCGAATGCCTGCAAGCTGGGATTATGGCAGTAGACGCAGCGCAACGGGCAACCCTGGGTGAAGATGGTGATGGTGATATTGCCAGGCCAGTCGGTGGCGGAGAACGGAATGATTCCCGCAACCGGCAGCGTGCGAGCCCCAACCTGGCTACGGTTACACGTAGGTTTCGCTAAAGTACTGACGCTCATGGAATTCGCCTTTTTTCCCGATATTGAAGCTTTCGACCGGCCGGAAGTAGCCCATGACCCGGGTCCACATTTCGGTGATTTGATCGCAGTGCGGGCAGTGGGGGTGTTCCCCGGAAATATAGCCGTGTTCTGGGCAGATAGAGAACGTTGGGGTGATGGTGATGTAGGGCAGGTGGAAGTTTTCCAGGGCGCGGCGCACGAGCTTGGCGCAGGCCTTGCCGTCGGACATGGCCGACCCCATGTACAGGTGGAGGACCGTGCCACCGGTGTATTTGCTTTGCAGCTCTTCCTGGTGTTCGAGGGCGGCGAAGGGGTCTGGGGTGTGGGCGACCGGCAGTTGGGAGGAGTTGGTGTAGTAGGGTTCCCGCTCGGATCCGGCGTGGATGATGTCGGGGAATCGTTTGCGGTCTTCCTTGGCGAACCGGTAGGTGGTGCCTTCCGCTGGGGTGGCCTCCAGGTTGAACAGATGCCCGGTTTGTTCCTGCGCGGCGACGATGAGGTTATTGATATGGTCGAGCAGTCGGACAGTGAAGGCTTTGCCCTGGGGATCGGTGATGTCGTAGGTGTCGTGGGTGAAGTTCCGCACCATTTCGTTGCAGCCGTTCACGCCGATCGTGGAAAAGTGATTGTCTAGGCTGGGCAGCCACCGTCGCGTGTAGGGGTAGAGCCCGTTGTGTAATTGTTCGGTGACGAATGCCCGCCGGCGTTCGAGCGTGTCCACCCCCAGGGTCACCAGGTTGTCGACGGCGGCCAGGAGCCCGGCTTCGTCGCCGGCGTATTGGTAGCCGAGTCGGGCACAGTTGAGGGTGACCACCCCGATGGAGCCGGTGAGTTCCGCGGAGCCGAAGAGCCCATTGCCGCGTTTGAGGAGCTCCCGCAGGTCAAGCTGGAGTCGACAGCACATGGAGCGGATCATGCCCGGGTCCAGGTCGGAGTTGATGAAGTTTTGGAAGTAGGGGAGACCGTATTGTGCGGTCATGTCGAAGAGCGCTTCGGTGTTGGGGGAGTCCCAGTCGAAGTCTTTGGTGATGTTGTAGGTGGGGATGGGGAAAGTGAAGGGTCTGCCATCGGAGTCGCCTTCGGCGAGGACGGCTAGGAACGCCCGGTTGATGAGGTCCATTTCGGGCTGGAGGTCGCCGTAGTAGAAGTCCATGATTTCCCCGCCGATGATGGGGGTGTGGTCGCGGAGGTCTGCCGGGCAGGTCCAGTCGAAGGTGAGGTTAGTGAAGGGGGTTTGAGTGCCCCACCGGGAGGGAACGTTGAGGTTAAACACAAACTCCTGCAACACCTGGTACACCTGTTCGAAGGTGAGTTGGTCGATGCGGACAAAGGGCGCCATGTAGGTGTCGAAGGAGCTAAAGGCTTGTGCCCCGGCCCACTCGTTTTGCAGAGTACCCAGGAAATTCACCACCTGGCCGCAGGCGGAGCTTAAATGCTTCGGCGGGGCGGAGGAAACCGTGTTGGGCACGCCTCCGAATCCCTCTTCGATGAGTTGACGGAGCGACCATCCGGCGCAGTATCCAGAGAGCATGTCAAGGTCGTGGATGTGGATGTCACCGTCCCGGTGTGCTTGCCCCGCCTCGGGGGAAAATACCTGGTCAAGCCAGTAGTTAGCTATGGCCTTGCCGGAGGTATTGAGGATCAGGCCGCCGAGGGAAAAATCTTGGTTAGCGTTGGCATTAATGCGCCAATCGGCGTGGGATAAGTATTCGGTGATGCTGGAATGGTCGTAACGCTGCATGGTGAATAAGATTACCGGATTGACACCCACAAACCACTACATATGTATAGATTAAATATTATTAATCCCATATCTTGTGGTATGGGTAGGTTTATTCCCGAGTTTCAATCCAGATTTAGTATAAGTGTAATTCGTTACACTGGCGTGTCGGGGTGATTCATGAAATTATTCCTACCGAAACATTCCGAGGTCACGGATTTCCGCACCGTCGGGCGTCGTCAAGCACGAATGGTGCGGGAGGGGGTAAACCTTGCCCGTGGTGAATGACGCTAAACCGCAACTAATATTTCCGTTAGAGATCGTGCTAGCATGCGCATATTTCTTTAAAAGCCACCGCCCGCATATATTTTTCTTTTGTTTGCTGACCTACCCCCGAATTTTGGGTGCGGTAGCGTTGAGGTATCTTCTAGCTGACTTACACCTCATAAGGGAGCGACAAGGAAAAGAGAATCGGCATGGCTCAGGCATTGATCGAAGGACAAATCGTCATGTACGTGTTCTTTGTGCTCGTTGTTGTGGCGGCAGTTCTCCCCTGGGTCACCGACGATCCCACCCACCTCAGAGACTCCATTGCTACCCGCTTACGGGTCTCTTTCGTCAGCGCCGGCATCATGACATTTCTCATGCTGTGGATCCATGTTGGCGACGCCTACACTACCCACGGTTACGGCGATAAGGTTTCCTGCAACTACGGCTATCCCAACATGTTAGACACCAGTGTGCAACGCCTCATTGGATCCTACGAATGCATACTCAATAGCAGATTCGCCATAGCATTATTTTTCTTGTCGGCCCTCGTGATCCTCATGCTGGAACGCAAAATCCTGCGTTACTTCATTACGCAACGCGGTTAAAGGGGCACCAATGAAGCACAAAATCCTTGCCTTATGTGGGCTCATCCTGATGTGCTACGCCTGTAGCTTATCGACGGCTACCGCAGCGCCACAGTCCGCCACCACCGATAATGCCGCCATCACCACCGCCGTCAAAACATACCAAAGCGTCCTCGACGCCCAATGGACCAACACCAGCTGCACCCTCTCCCGGTGTCTCAGCTCCAGCAGCAGAATCGTCGGAACTCCCGCCGGCCGGGACACCTTCACCCAGGTTGAGCGCGAAAACCTGAAAATCCGTGACGAACTCCTTGCCGATGGCACCTGGTTCGCGGTCGCCAAAAGCGACATCACCATCACCCAAGCCAGCCCCCAACCTGACGGCAGCGCCTTCGTCATCGCCACCATCACCACCACCCTCACCGAGGGCGGCAAAGACGGCAAACCCACCCCCGGAAACCTGAGCGACACCCACACCATCACCCTGAAACAGGTCGACGGCAAATATTATGTTATGGCCGACATCCGCAACGATTCTGGCTCCACCTCATTCCTGAGTTCTATCACCATTAAAGGCCAGATCATTACCTATGTGTTCATCGGCCTGGTGGCGCTCGCCGCCCTCCTGCCGTGGCTCGCCGCATTCCGTGGCCGCGGCAAACATCCCATCGAAAATAAACTCTTCGTCTCCCTCACCAGCACCCTCATCATGACCTACATGTGGTGGCTCACCCGCAACCACGCCCACGTCACCGGTGTGAACGGCGCCCGGCGCGTCTGCAAGGGCAGCTATTCCTTCATGCTGAACCCCCGGGTGGCGAAGATTCTCTCCTGGTCGAACGACTGCATCACCCACAGTTGGGTTGCCATGGTCCTCATCACCGCCGCGGCCCTGGCGCTCCTCTTCCTGGAATTATGGGTGACCCGCCACTATATTGCGGCGCCCAGCGTCGCAAAGCGGTCCGCTAGGCGGCGGTAGTGATCGTCACCGCCGGCACCCCCGAATGTTCGTCGGTGATTTCAAACCCGGCAAACCGGGGGTGATCCCCCAGTCGCTTATTCGCCTGGAGGCTGTGGGCGATCCACAGGAGCTCGCCGGCCGAAAACGATGTTCGGTTCGTCGCCATGATCTCCGCCCGAATATCCACCGAAAACAGTCCGTCGGCCATTGGGTCCGGCTGGAGCACTGCGTCCGCGTGGGCGAGGTTTTCGCACGGCAATAACTCGTCCAGGCTGGATATCAACGCCGAATATTCGAACGCCACCTTGGGGTTGTTCATCACAATCTCGTCGTGTGGCCACGCCGATTTGTTGACCCTGGACACCTCGGTGACGAACTGTTCCAGCGATAGGTATCGCCGCGACCCGAATTCCCACCGTATATCATCCAACATGGGGACCTTCCTTAAAATGTAAAACTCGTGATTTCTCCCCATTGTTCAAGGAAAGCCGGTGAAGCCGGGGAGCAACTCGCGGGCGGCCGCGAAAAATCATGCCACAAACCAATACCCCAGCATGATGTGGGATGGTTTGCGTCTTATTAACCTCAACAGTCATGACCGTGCATAAACGATGGCTCATCCCGTTCTCCGAGGAGCTGGTGACCTGGCGCCAATATGTTTTTATCGCATTGATGATTGTGTTTATTTTGATTGTGGGGGTGGGTGATCCCGAGACTCGGGAACTGATTTACCCCGCTTCTGTGGCCACGTTGGTTGTTGTCATGGAGATCATTGGGTTTGCCCTGTTGGCCTTGGGGTTGGTGGTGCAGCTCACCCGGTTTGAGTTGGGGCTGGGTCTTGTGGGCCTGGGGTTGTTTTGCTCATCGTTTGCGGTGTTTCCTATACAATTCGTCGCCTATCCGATTGTGTGCTATCAAACTGCGGTTGCGGCTGCCCGACTGAATTTCCGCCGCCGTCTTTGGCTCACCATCATTATCATTGGCAGCCTCTACGCCAGCGCATATATTTTGATCATCCCCGAACTATTCCAGGCCAAGAGCAGGCCACACTGGTGGCAGACGCTGCACCTCTATAACGTCATTCTCATCATTGGTGCCGTCATCGTTGGGGTCCTGGTCACCATTGGGTTTTTCTGGCTGGTCGGCTCCGGGATTCGCCGCCGCTACCAGCGCATGCAAGACCTCGAAGCCAGGGCTGACTATGCCGTGGTTCAGGAACGCAACCGGATCGCCCGCGAAATGCACGACATTATCGCCCACTCGCTCACCGTCATGATTGCTCAAGCCGACGGCGGGAAGTTCGCCGGCAAAAAGAACCCGGACATGGCGATCACAGCCCTCGATACCATTGGGGATGTGGGCAGGTCCGCCCTGGCCGAAATGCGCCAACTCCTCAGTGTGCTGCGGGAAACCGAAGCTCCGGAACGCAGTCTCGCTACCACCCCCGGTGTGGCCGGCATCGGTGACCTTATTAAAGAGACCCGGCGCGCCGGGGCGGAGGTGGACTACACGGTGACCGGCACACCCCATGTGGTGCGGGAATCATTGGGGTTGAGCGTGTTCCGTATCGTGCAGGAGTGCCTCACGAATGCCCTTAAGCATGGGAGTGCGAACATTATCATGTCGCTTGACTGGTTGTCGGACCGGTTGGTTATTGTAGTGAAAAATGACCTAGGTGGGGGGTTGGTGGACCCCCAGCAGCTTGCCGATGTTCCAGGTGGTCGCGGCCTTATTGGTATTGCGGAGCGGGCCAAAATTCATGGTGGTGCTGCGCATTGGGGGCCGCATGCTGGACAATGGGTTGTGGAAGTCACTCTACCGTTAGGAGAATAATGATGTTTACCGTTGGGCTTGCCGACGATCAGCAGTTGGTGCGGGCCGGGTTTTCCATGGTGTTGGGCTCCCAGGATGATATTGAGGTGGTGTGGGAGGCGAATAATGGTCGGGAGGCCGTGATATTGGCGCAAAGACAGCCGGTGGATGTGATTCTCATGGATATTCAAATGCCGGTGGTCAATGGGATTGATGCGACAAAGGAGATTGTGGCGCAGCGGCTGCGGGGCCCGGCGGGGGAGCTCACTCGCATCGTGGTGTTGACCACGTTTGATACGGATAATTATGTGGTGCAGTCGATTGAGGCGGGGGCCAGTGGGTTTCTGTTGAAGGATACTTCCCCGGAAGAGTTGATTTCGGCGGTGCAGAGTGTGGGGGAGTCGTCGGCGGTGATTAGCCCAGCGGCGACGGCAACCCTGTTTAAGCGGTTGCGCACCCATATGGCGCCGACGGTGGATCCGATGGTGGCGCTGAATCGGGGGTTGGTGGAGCCGTTGACGCATCGGGAGGCGGAGATTTTATTGCTGATTGCCCGGGGGTTGTCGAACACGGAGATTGCCGACCATTTGGTTATTTCCCTGCCGACGGTGAAGACCCATGTGGGTCGGGTGTTGGCGAAGACCGGGTCGCGGGATCGGGTGCATGCGGTGTTATATGCGTTTGACCGGGGGGTCATACCCAAA
>CAUVMZ010000121.1:0-9376 GCA_963552855.1 uncultured Corynebacterium sp.
AGCTCAAAACCTATATTGACGATATTGAGACCGCGTTCGGCCACCCCACCTGGGATGAAATCGACCACCATCTCACCGGGGAACTCCGCGACCTCGTCTACCAACACATCGCCCACGCTAGCCCCTCCGCCATCGTGGCCGCTCTCGAACTCATTACCGCCGCCGGCACCAAGACCGATATCCGCCACGAACTCGCGCTCGAAATTCCATTCGGTGAATACATCCGCAGGCAACCCGACTTCGCAGAAGGCGTGCGTGCGGTACTCGTCGACAAGCGACCCGACGCACAATTCCAACCAAAAACCTTCGCCGACGTCGACCCGGCTCCTTACCGGAAAATCCTCAACTATTCCGCAGCTGATGATAACTAATCTTCGCCCGCTGCTTATCCACACCCTCCGGTAGCGGCGTTGCCATCACCGCCAACGTTGCCTCCGGGGAAGCCGGCGGCAACCGCAACTGGTGCGCATCCATAATTACCAATGCGGTCGTATCATCATCCAATTGCACAAACACATGCGTCCAATGCTTTAAAATCCGCTTCGTCGCACAATCAAACCCCCGGGCCGCCGCCTCCGCCACCGGCGTCCGATCCCGTAAAAACTCCAAAATCGCATAATCCAACGCAAACTTCCGCAAGCTCGCATTATGCTCCCACTGCCACACCCCATCCTTAATCCGACCCACTATGAGCCCATGAGCCGCAAACGAATCAGCAACAATCACGCTATTCGTCACCGGATTAAACATCACCGGCGCCCCCGGATACCGGCCCTCAAAATACATTTGATGCTCCGTGGAAAAATAAAACGCATCCGCCACCACATTCGCAAACGTGAGCGAACTCACCACCCGCCGGGTCGTTAAATCCACCACCGTCCCCTCATCAAACGTCACCTTATCATCGGCGGTGGTCATACCAATATTATTCGTCGCCCCAAACGCCGTCAGCGCCCGCTCCAACTCCATGGTTGCCGGCATATTCGCCAACCCCACACACAGCGCCGTATGCACATGCAACTTCGGCAACTGATCCGCATCAAGAATCGCCACATCAAACGAACCATCCGGCTGCGGCACCAAAAAACACGGACCATTCCCCGCCAATGTCCGCGCCGCCTTAATCATGTCATCGCTCGGCCACGTCCCCAAAAACCGGAACTGCGGCTCATCCTTCCACTTCCACGTGGTTCGCCCCTGATCAATATAGGCCACAGTATGCGACGAAAACACATGAGTTTTATTATCATCCGTGGTCAATACCACCTCATAACCATCAAGGCGAGGATTAAACTCGGTCTTCGTCACCGTGCCACGCTGCTTCAACGCATCATCAAACCCAGCCTGGGTGAGAAAGCCATCAGCTACAACATCGCTCAGCGACAGCGGCGCAGTCAAAAACACTTTGGTACCACCATAACCTTTCTTGATCTGGACATAATTTAGCGCTTCAACTGGGCGAACGCCTCATGCACGAGTAAGATGGCATCCCCATTATCTGCACTCTTACTATCCGCATCATCCGCCGCGGTGTGACAATAAGAGTAATAACGGTCAAGGGCTAGTTTAGCCGCTGTAGCAGCACATGCTAACTGAACCTGAACGGCCCAGTCACTAAGCTCAGGATATAAGGCCCGAACCCTCGCTAGCACCCGCACGTTCAAATCCTCCCGCAATTCGTTATATTTCTCATGGCTGCGGGTCTCAAACTGCTGTCGCAACAGCCGAAACGAATAAAACGATTCCAGCTCCGCATCCGGCACATCCAAGTGCATAATCACTGCCTGCTCCACCGCGGCAATCACACTAGTGTTCGCCCCCGGTGGTAACATCTCCATAGTATCAATGAGATTATCCACACAAAACACCGCAAACTCCATAATCGCATCTTCTTTCGAATCGAAATAGTTATGGAAAGTACGCTGCGACACCCCCACAGCAGCGGTAATCTCCGCAATACTCACGACATCCGCACCCCGCTCACGGGCCAGTGCAGCGGTTGCCCGGGCCAAGGCGCGCCGGGTTGCGGCCTTTTTTGCTTGCCGAACTTCGCCCACAATAATGACCTCCTACCTGCTTGTCGTGCCCATAATCGCGGGTGTTACTTCTCTATGATGAAAGAAAAATAATGGAAACAACACCGGGGGCGTCTACCCACTAATGGGGTGGGGTAACATAAGGTTCGGAGAATAAGGGCCTGTATAAGAAAATTGTGGAAAGGGAAGCATGATTTCGATTCTGATCACCATCATCCTTTGTCTACCACCCATTCTCTTGTTGCCGTCATCGTTTGGGCTCCGACTCGACCACGAGCATATCGCACAAATTGTCGACATTAAACTTCGATACCGCGCGGTAGGTATCATCATTGCTGTCATCACCGCTGTGTGTGTGACCCTCATTCCATTTCCCGGTAAGCTGGCCACCCCCATTATGTTTATTGCCTTGCATTCAGTGAACTGGTTTGTGGCCCGCCGCAGCGTGCGCCGCCGGAAACTCGCCAACGGGTGGCTTGACGACGAAGAAACTAAAGTGCGCGAGGCCGGTCACCCGTTCATGCTTCCCGTCCTCACCCTCCCGCTCTACCTCTATACCGGCGGCTGGCTGGTGCTGCTCTTAGCCGCAATCTACCTGGATGCCAGCTGGGATAGCATGCCGGTACAGATTCCCATTCACTTTGACCCAGGGTTCAAAACCGACACGTGGGCGCCCCGAAATGGCGGATCCGTCTACTTTCTCACCTTCCTGGGGTTGGCCCTCAGCCTGGTGTTTTTACTGATCTGCCTGTTTATTCGGCTGCCCTCCTTTACCAGAGGTAAGGCCTTCCGCACTTCCCACGTAGCTACCCTCGCCACCGCCATTCATGCCCTCTCCTGGCTGCAATGCCTCATCACCCTAAGCTTCGCCTATAACCAGGTCGTCTACCTTCTGCCCGCCCTGCACGATTACGAAAAACCGGTGAGCATTAGTTCCCTGGTCGCCTGCGTCATCATGTTTGTGGGTGGCCTGTGCTACGTGATACTCCAAACCGGAAGATACGAGCATGCCGCCCGAGAACTCTTCCCTCACCAGCTTGACGACGATGACAAAAAATTCTATATCCTGGGAATGTTCTACTATAACCCCACCGACATGCGGGTGCTGGTCAATGATCGGTTCGGGGTGGGACTGGACTTCAATTGGGCCAGATGGCAGTCCCAAGCCTTCATGCTGGTAGTGCTCGGCGTGATCGTTGCCGTCATCATTCCCGCCGCCTAAAACCAAAACCGTGCCCCGGCAATTGCTGCCCGGGCACGGCTGAAAACGATCAGACTTTCTGGGGGTTAGATCTTCTTACCAATCACACCGAACCGGTGCTGGGTGGTGGCCACTGCCTGCTCTAACAGGAACGGCAACAGCTCCCGGCGACCATCGGCCAAGACCGGCTGATCCAACACCACGGAGGAAGACTCCGCGGCGGCAGGGTAGAGGTCATCGGAAACCTTCCCCACGGTACGAATCCGCACGCCGGAATCCTTCCGAATCTCCGCGGCGAAATCAGCATCGGAAACCACATCCACCTTGATACCGGCCTTGGCCAGGGCCACGGCAGTATCCTGGTTGGCGCTGAAGCGCACCGGGGATTCGGTGATGAGGGCGGCCAGCTGCAACCGGAGCACATCCCGCAGCTTAAAGTCAGCTCCAATGCGCACCTGGAGGGGCTGCAACAGCGGACGATACCGGAACACGTTTGTTTCGCACAGAAGTGCGGTACGGTCGTGTTCAACGTTAAATTCTTCCCGCCAGGCCAGGGCATCCAAATGAGCAGCCTTCTGCAACCATTCGCGGTCCTCGTCACTGAGTTCGACAGTGCCGAGAATGTCGCGCAGTGCCCGGTTAATGGCTGGGTCCAGGCTGACGCTTGGTACCTGCGACAGGTCACCATCGGCCCACACGCCCTGCTGTGCCACATAGTTCGGCCCACCGGCCTTGGCGCCGGAACCAATGGCCGAATCCTTCCACCCGCCAAACGACTGCCGTTCCACAATGGCGCCGGTGATTCCCCGGTTGACGTAGGCGTTGCCCACCTCCACGTTTTCGCGCCAATAATCAATCTCGTCCTGATCCAGGGAATGAATACCGCCGGTCAGGCCGAATCCGGTGGAGTTCTGCAGCTTGATGGCATCCTCCAAGGTGTCAGCCCGCATAATGCCCAACACCGGGCCGAAGCACTCATGGGTGTGATACCAGGAGCCAGGCTTGACATTGTCGCGGATACCAGGTGACCACAATGTGCCCTCCTCATTGAGCTTTTCCGGCTTGACCAGCCACTGCTCACCCGGCTCCAATTGGGTCAAGCCCCGCATCAGCTTCTCACCGGGAGCCTCAATGATGCCGTTCATGGTGGTGTTGATCTCTGTGCCCTTGCCGACCTTCAACGAGCGGGTGGCGTCGACAAGCTGGTTGATAAACCGCTCGGACTTACCCACCGAACCAACCAGGATCACCAGGGAGGCCGCGGAACACTTCTGGCCCGCATGGCCGAACGCGGACTTATACACATCGGCCACCGCCAAATCCGGATCCGCCGAAGGCGTCACAATAATCGCATTCTTCCCGGACGTTTCCGCATTAAGCACCATCTTCGGCTTCCAGGAACGGAACAGCCGGGCAGTATCGGAGGCGCCGGTCAAAATCACCGAATCCACATCCTTATGCGACACCAGGTGCTTGCCGGCCTCGGCCTCGTCGGCATTGACCAACTGCACCAATGCGGGATCCACGCCCGCACCCTTGAGTGCCTTGTGCACGGCCTTGATCGCCACCTCGGCGCACCGCACCACCTGCGGCGCCGGCTTGATAATCACGGCAGCGCCGGCGGCCAGTGCCGCGAACACGCCACCCATGGGAATGGCCACTGGGAAGTTCCACGGCGGGGTCACCAACACCACCTTAAACGGTGTGAACTTTGACCGGGCCACATCCAACTGGCGGGCCGACTCGGCATAATACATGGCGAAGTCGATGGCCTCGGAAATTTCCGGATCGGATTCGCCCACGGTCTTGCCGGACTCGTGCGTCATCACATTAATCAGATCACCCCGGGCATTAGCCAGCTCCGTGGCAATGCTGGTCAGCACCTCGGCGCGCTCCTTGCCGCTCAACTTCGCCCAAGCGGCGCTCTGCTTCTGGGCGGTGGCCACCACCTTGTCAATCTGTGCTGGATCGGTTACCTTCGGCGACTCCACCTTGCCCGGATCCTTCTGGAGCAGCTCAAGCGCCCAATCGCGGTTTTGCGGCAGCGACGGGTCGGTGTCCGGCTCACCCAAGAAATGCCCCGGCACAGTGCCGGACTGCAACCCCTTATCCTGGGTGCGATCCTGGGTGCGCCGGGGGCCGGCGAACGTTTCCCACCGATCCCGCACCGCATTCAGGAAGTGCTGCTCCTGATCCTCCATGGGCTGGGGATCGTGGGCGAAGAGAGCATGGAGGAAGTTATGCTTTTCCCCGTTTTCCTCCAGGCGACGCACCAGGTAGGAGACGGCCACATCGAAGTCTTCGGCGTGCACCACCGGGGTGTACAAAATCAGGCCACCTACCACTTCGTGCACGGCCCGGGCCTGGGCGGGCGCCATGCCTTGCAACATCTCCACATCCAATTGGTGCTGTACACCACGCAGCTCTACGAGCTTGGTTGCCAAAGCCACCGTGAACAGGTTGTGCGAGGCGATACCGATGCGCACATTGTCGGCGTGCTCCGGCTGGAAAATGTAGTCCATCAACCGGTAATAGTTGGCGTCCACATCCTCCTTGCTCAAATATGGGGCCTGGGCCCAATCGTGCAATTGTGCTTCAACCCGCTCCATGGACAGGTTCGCGCCCTTTACCAGGCGAATCTTAATCTTCGCGCCGCCCTTAGCGCGGCGTTCCTTGGCGAACTCGGCCAACTCTACTAGGGCGTCGAATGTGTCCGGCAGGTAGGCCTGCAACACAATGCCGGCCTCCAGCGGCATGAATTCGTCCTCGCTGAGCAGTTCCTTGAACAGGTCGATGGTGAGCCGCAGATCCTTGTATTCCTCCATGTCCATGTTGATGAAGGCGTGGGGGCTGCGCTTCATCGCTTCCCGGTACAGGGGTCGCAGCCTATCCTTCAGGCGTTCAATATTGCCCTGAATATCCCACGGGTTCAGCTGGGCGCATACAGAAGATGCCTTGATGGAGGCGTAGGTGACCAGTGGGTTTTGCAGCATTTGTCGGGTGCGCTCCAGGCGGGATTTCGCCTCGGCTTCGCCCAAGACGGCCTCACCAAGCAGGTTGAGGTTGAGCTGATAGCCCTGCTCCTTGGCCTCGGTAAGTTTGGCGTTGAGTGCCTTACCTTCGGCGTCAAGCACTAGGTGGCTCACCATTTGGCGAAGTCGTTTGCGGGCCAAGGGCATGACGAGTGAGGGGAAGATGGGGGCGGCGACGGCGCCCACGCTCACCAAGCCCTTGTCCACGGCGCCAATAAAGCTGGGAATGGTGGTTTTGAACGGATTTGCCAGGCTGGAGAGTTCGTGGGCTGCCACCTTATTGTCGGCAGGCCGGGCAACCCGGTCCACGAAACCCATGGTGAATCGGATACCATCGTCGTCGCGCACCAGGGCGGCCAGCTGTTCCGTGGAGGCGGCTTCCTTCTTGGATGCGGCATTGTTGGTCAAAGCCAACCATTCCTTGGCCCGAATGACGGCGGCTTCGGCGGCTTTGTCTAGGTCGGAGGAATTAGGCAACGGGGTGTATGCGTCGGTCATGAAAACTCCAATTAATAAGGAATGGGGATATTTACTTATGGGGAAGGCTGTGGGGTGGGACTGCCCCGTTTAGGGGGCGGTAAAACCACAACAATTAAGGATTATAAGAGGGAATCGACTGTTGCCGAAAGGGGTTCGTCGAAGTTCGTTAAAGTTCTGCTTGATTGATGCGTCGAGGCAGGACCAAGGGGCGGGCTTGCGCCAATTCCTCTACGATTCGGATGACCTGATTGGAATAGCCGAATTCATTGTCGTACCACACATAGAGCACAAGATGGTTGCCATTGGCAATGGTGGCCAAACCATCGATAATCCCAGCGTGTGTGGTGCCCACGAAGTCAGTAGAGACTACTTCCGGCGAATGAATATAGGTAATTTGCTGCCGGAGATCCGAATAGAGGGCTACCCGATCCATGAGATCATTGACCTCATCGCGGGTGACTTCCCTATCGAGCGTGAGATTCAGGACCGCCATGGACACGTCGGGCGTGGGCACCCGAATGGCATTGCCGGTGAGCTTTCCGGCGAGCTCTGGCAGGGCCTTGGCGACCGCCTTGGCAGCCCCGGTTTCGGTGAGCACCATGTTTAAACCGGCGGCTCGACCCCGGCGGGAGCCCCGATGGAAATTATCAATTAAGTTCTGGTCATTGGTGAACGAGTGCACGGTTTCCACGTGCCCACCCTGGATACCATAGTGGTCATTGATAACTTTGAGTACTGGAGTAATGGCATTGGTGGTGCAAGAGGCGGCGGTGACAATGGCATCATCGGGGGTGATATCGGTGTGATTGATGCCATAGACCACGTTTTTGAGGTCACCCTTGCCGGGTGCCGTGAGTACGACGCGGGAGCAACCCGTGGCCCGAAGATGCTGTTGCAATCCGGCCTCGTCCCGCCACCGACCGGTGTTGTCGACCACGATGGCGTCGGTGATGCCGTAGCTGGTGTAGTCGATGCTGGCCGGGTCGTTGGAATAAATGATTTGGATTTTGGTGCCGTTGGCCCAAATGACGTTGTGTTCCTCATCGACGGTGATGGTGCCGTTGAAGGCGCCGTGCACGGAGTCGCGGCGCAGCAATGAGGCGCGTTTCTGTAGGTCGTTGTCGCCGTTTTTCCGCACCACGACGGCTCGCAGCTTGACAGAGCCGAAGGCGGCCTCGCGGGAAATGAGAATGCGGGCCAAAAGCCGACCGATGCGGCCGAAACCGTAGAGCACAATATCCCGGGGTGGGGTGGCCGATGCCGGATTTTCGTGGTTGCCTGCGTCATCGGCAGGGAGGACCTCCGCGAGTTCGGTGCGGAGGAATGCCACAAGGTCTTCGGGCTCGTCATGGTCATTGTTGCTACGTTCCGCATAGCGGACCGCCAGAGCGCCGATATCAATGGATGCGGAGGTGGGGTTGAGGGTGGTCAGTGCCTGGACGATAGGAAGGGTTTGTGCGGGGGTGAGCTCGGTGTCAGTGGCGAGCCGACTATAGCGGTGGGCTTTGACGATATCAATATCGGTGACACCCATGAGGATCCGGCCAAAGATCGAGGTAATGATGTTGTTATTGTGATGCAGGTTGTAGAGCAGGGGTAGCATTTCCTGCGCGGAGGTGAGTTTAGTATTCCAATCTGGAGCCATGGCTGGATGTGTCCTTAGAACAAAAGTACGGGCAGATAGGGTGTGAGACGACTTTTAGGGCGATCCACACCCCCAAGATACTAATTCAGTCGTGGCTATCTATGTTGGAAATTAAGGAAAGTTTACCCTATTTTAGGGGTGCTTAAAGTAGGGGTTTACACTAGATGTATTTGGTTTCGAAGTAGAAGGATTTGTGGCTCGCATGCTGCTTGCTATTACGTACGCATTGACCGATGCCATCAATGTGTTGCTCATTGGGGTGTTAGTGGTCATTGGTGTGCTTCTGCCGCCCAGGTCGCGCTATAACCGCATTGTCACCCTCCTGATCGCTGGCGACTGGTTGGGGGTTTTTCTTTATGCACTGGTGTGCATGTTGGTGTTTGACGGCATTGGTGCCCCGATTAAGCGGCTGGTGGAATCGTCGATATTCGGCATTATTTTGATTGTGGTGGGCGTATTGAGTGCGATTCTGACGTGGCGTGGCGGGGACACTTCGAAAATGATGGCGAAAATTTTGCCGTCGTTGCAGCGACCCTCGTTCAAGACGTTTGTCACCGGGTTGGTGTTAGGGGTGGTGCAGTCGGCAACATCAGTGCCGTTTTATGCGGGCATTGCGGTGCTGAGCGCCGGCGGATTTTCTATCGTGATTCGGTACGTGGGCATGGTGGCGTATGCGAGCCTGGCGCTCTCGTTGCCGGTGTTGAGCGCGCTCCTGGTGGGCGCCGTCCGGTTATATCCAGAGAGTCTAGCGGGCCGGTTTTTTGCTTGGCTGCGGGCACATAAGGAACAGGCAAATGCGGTGGGTGGTTATCTTGTCGCCGTGGTCCTTATTGTGATAGGAATTATGCATGTGTAAAAATCGCTTTACGACGCTGTGACCAGTGGTTTTAGTGGTCTTATTAGAAAGTGTTGTCAAATTCACATTAAAAATAGCTATATCGCTACCCCCGAATACCCCAATGGTGTAGCGGTTTTGTTAATC
>CAUVMZ010000122.1:0-9372 GCA_963552855.1 uncultured Corynebacterium sp.
CGGGTGATAGCAATGGTTTTAATCATGGCCTTTGGTGAAATCGGCCCCTGTGGGATCTTCCTTGGGGGAAGAACATGCTTATCCGTTTTGCTACTAGGGTCGGCTGTGGGGATCCGTGGAGCTTCAATGGTTCTAAGCATGGTGTTTGGTTGATGCGGCAGGATTTCCCTGGGGCTTTGTGGCCTGCCGGAATAAAGACCATGCTTAGAACACCTGAAGCCCTGGGTGTGTCGCGCCCCACCCCGCAACACCACCGTTCCTCGCCGCCGCGCCGCCGCCTCGCCTCGTTGTTTCATGTCCGGGTGGTGTGGGAGAATCAACGTCGAGTGATGAAAGGATGAGGTGCGGTGTTTGAAGGCCCGTTGCAGGATTTGATTGATGAATTGTCGCGTCTGCCTGGGGTGGGGCCGAAGAGTGCGCAGCGTATTGCGTTTCACCTGCTGCATGTGGATCCAATAGATATTACTCGGCTGCAGGCTGCGCTGGGGGCTGTCCAGCGGGGGGTGAGTTTTTGCCGGATCTGCCACAACATTTCCCGCGATGAGGTGTGTCGGATTTGCGCGGATTCGGGCCGGGACCGGTCGACAATTTGCGTGGTCGAGGAGCCCAAAGACATCCAGGTTCTCGAACGTACTGGCGAATTCAATGGGCGGTATCATGTGCTCGGTGGGGCGTTGGATCCGCTGAATAGCATTGGTCCGAAGGAGCTGAATATCACCGCCCTGCTGCAGCGAATCGGCGGGGTGCTGCCGGATCGGGAGTTGGCGGATTCTACCCCGGAGCAGCCATTATTCGACACCACCCCGGAGATCACCGAGGTGATTCTCGCCACCGACCCCAACACTGAGGGTGAGGCCACTGCGAGCTATTTGGCGCGGCTGCTCAAGGATTTTCCAGGGCTGGTGGTGTCTCGTCTCGCATCCGGCATGCCATTGGGCGGCGATTTGGAGTTTGTGGACGAGCTCACCTTGTCGCGGGCGCTCAGCGGCCGGCTAACGCTGTAGCCGTTCCTTCCGCAGCTTGTTGACGACCGGCAGGTCCAATGGCTGTAGTTCGGACATGGGCATGTCCAATGCCCATGCCAGGAGAAGATCCGCCAGTTGGGGGTTGCGGGCCAGGACCGGACCGTGCATGTAGGTGCAGATGATGCTGCCCTGAACTGCGCCTTCGTAGGTGGGCTGCTCGGTATCGGAGTTGCCCACCCCATGGGTGACGATGCCCAATGGTTTCGCATCCGACCCGAGAATGCTGGAGCCGAAATGGTTACCGAACCCGGTGAGTGGTTCGGTGAGGCCGACGGTGATGCCGCCATCGTTGGGGTGGGGGGTGGATTGGAGTTCGCCGATGAACCGCTTTTTCAGGCTGCCGGTGGTAGCGTCGATAAGCCCGGCGCCGGTGACCATCCTATTGTCGGCGCGGAACGATTCACCAAGAACCTGTAACCCGGCGCAGATCGCCAGGATGGGTCGGCCGGCTGCCGCTGCTTTGTGCAGGCCACCGTCGGTGTTGATGTGTTCCGCGGCAAGGATTTGGGCGGTGTCTTCGCCACCGCCGAGGCAGTACACGTCGAGGCTGGTGGGGATGGGGTCGCCAAGGTGGATGCGCACAATGTTCGCGTCGAGGCCACGCATGCGGGCGCGCTGGCGTAGCACGAGGGCGTTGCCGTCATCACCGTAGGTGCCGAGTACGTCGGGCAGAACCAAACCAATCTGTAGGGTGCTCATTTAATGTGTCTCCGCTTCAATCCGGCGCACCAATGCGCGTTTAAGATCCCGAAATGCCGTATAGTTGGCCAACACTTCCACTCGGCCTTCCGGGCAGGCCAGAACGGCGTCCATCATATTGTGGATGAGTTCGTGTTGAATGTCGGCGTAGGTGAGGCGCACCGCGAGGTCTGTGCCGCGTTCCCCGGAGGCTTTCACCGCGAGTTCGCCAAAGTCTTCGAATCGGACATCCCATAGCCAGGACAGGTCTTCCCCGTCTGCGACTTGGCCGTTGACAGCAATAACGAGGCCGTCGGCGGTGCGGTCCACCATGGACATGGCCTCCTGCCAGCCGGCCGGGTTTTTGGCGAGGAGGAGGTGTATGTCCCGGTTGCCGAGCCGGAGGGTAGAGTAGCGGCCGGCCACATCGTCCACGGTTTCGACCGCGGACACTGCCACATCGAGGGGAATGTCGAAGCATTCCACGGCTGCCGCGACCGCCTGGGTTGCGTTCCCCCGGTTGGCGGTTCCCGGTAGTTTCAGGGCGAGTGGCGTTATATCGTTGGTGGGGGTGTGGATGCCTTCCGGGGTGATGGTCCAGGTGGGTTCCGGTCGGCGGAATATTGTGCCGTCGGCCAGTGGTTGGACGGCTTCCCACGTGCCGTCCGGGTGGTGGATGATGCGCCCACCGGTTCGGGGGCAGGACACCGAGTCGCCTTTCCAGCCGGCGCCGGCCGACACCCACACCACGTTTTTCGCTTCCCACGCCACCGAGGTGACCAGCACATCGTCACAGTTGGCGATGACGGTCATGTTTGGATGGTTGAGGACGCATTGCCGGAGGGCGCGTTCGATTTTATTGATTTCGCCCACCCGGTCGAGTTGGTCCCTCGACAGGTTGAGGAGCACCAGGCAGGATGGTTGCAGCCGGTCGGCCACCGAGGGGACGTGGAGTTCGTCGCATTCTAGGACCACGTGGCTGGCTTCTTGGCCGGCCATGAGGGCGGTGATAATGCCGGCGTCCATGTTGTCGCCGCCTTCGTTGGTGGCTACTTGGTGTGCGCTGCGAATCGCGGTGGCGAGCATTCGGGTGGTGGTGGATTTACCGTTGGTGCCGGTGATGAGCGCGACCGGCCGGCCGAATCCCAGGTTTTTCATGATCTGGGGGTCGATTTTTTCCGCAACCAGTCCGCCAATCATGCCGCCGGAGCCACGTCCGGTGGCACGAGAAGCGAAAGTAGCAAGCCGCGCCAGCCCAATGGCCGCCCTGGTGCGCGCGCGTAAACGAGGGAACTTCATGAGGAAAGAGTCTAGTCCTAAACTATCGCCTGGAAACTCGCCGACTGCCCTTTTTCCGTGGTTGGCGTGTTGATCGCCCGGTAATTGAGCGAAGTACCGGCGAAGTTTCCGGCGGCGGGGTTGGTTCGCCGGGGGTAATTTGTGTGGTGCTGACTAATGTGAGGAACTCATCATCTGCCATGAGTGGCACGCCTTTTCGGGCCGCATGCATGGCCTTGCCGGACAGGTTGTTTTGCTTGTTGCATACCACCAGCGATGTTTGTCGCGTTACCTTTTCGGAGTAGGAGAGGTCGTGTGTGGTGATTGCCCGGATGATGTCGTCGGGGTCCGCGGTGATTTCGGGGGCCACGACGATTTGCATGCCCTGGACCAGGGTGCCGGCGAATACGCCCGGGTTGTGGAATTTCGGGGTGGCGGTTGCCGCGGTCACCCGTATGCTGGAGCGTTGCAGCCCGAACCGGTCTGGTTGGAGTTCGTCCGGCTTGACGACGACCACGTGGTCGGGGTCGCGGAAGAACATGTCGGCCACCAGGAGGGTTTCCGCCCGGGTGACGTCGAATTCTGGTTGGCGGGCCCGTTCCACCGTTGCGGTTGCCGGCTCGCACTCCACCCCCAGCATTCGCGCAACCGTTCGAATGCGGGTGTCGGGGAGGTCCACACCCTGCCGGCGGGCGGTGGCCAGCATGTCGACGATCCCCACCGGCCGGGGCACGTGCCCGACTCGTTGCCGGCGCCGAGGTTTTCCTCGGCTTCCCCGCCGCCGGTTTGCCCGGGCGGCGGCCGTCATCGCCCGCCGCGCTTCTTTATGGATGAATCCCCACACCAGCGGCACATTATGGGTGATCATGGTGCGGCCATCTATGGTTTTGCCCAATGCTTTCAGGATAGAGCTGAATGATTTCCCGTCGGCGATTTCCTCCCGGGATAATCCGTGCATGTGTTTGGGGCCCGGATCGTCCGGCACCGATAACACCGCGTGGAAGTCGGAATCCGGCTCTCCGGAGGCAGTCAACACCACCGCATCAATGACCACCAGTTGCGCGGTTGATGGGTGAATGCCTGTGGTTTTCACGGTCACGGCCACAAATGGGGTGCGGGCCAATTCCTCGGCCCGCTCCTGGGACACCTCCCGGGGTTTCGGGGTGGCCGCGGGGGATTGCGGCTGCGGTTGGGATTGTGATTGGGGTTTGTGTGCCGCGCCGCCCGACCGGCGGCGCCGAGAACGCCGGCGTGGATCAGTGGTCATAACGGTTTAGTGTAGCCGGTTGCACCGGCTTTCCCACCGTTGGCGCGTCGTAAAGCTTAAAAAGCCTGGTATGCGCGGTTCACCGCCGACGTGACCGCCTTCAGGGACGCATAGGTGATAGATCCGGCGATGCCCACGCCCCACACCTTCTGGCCGTTCACGTCGGCGAAAATGTAGGCGGCGGCCTCCGCGTCATCACCCGCGGTCCGGGCGTGCTGGGTGTATTCCTGCACCTCAACATCAATCCCCAACTGCTCCAACGCATTTGCGTACGCCGCGATCGGACCATTGCCCGTGCCGTTGACCGTCACTGATTCCCCTTGGAACCGCAGCTCGGCCGTGATCTTCGCCTGGTCCTGCTCCGTCACCGCCGCATCCACATGCATGGCCACCTGCTCCAGGGGGGTGGTCGCGTCCAGGTAGGTTTCGGCGAAAATGTCCCACATGGCTTTCGACTCGATCTCGCCGCCCTGCGCATCGGTCACGTCCTGCACCACCGACGAGAACTCCACCTGCATGGGCCGCGGCAACACCATGCCATGATCCGTCTTCATAATGTAGGCCACGCCGCCCTTGCCGGATTGCGAATTCACCCGAATCACCGCCTCGTAGTTTCGGCCCACATCCTTCGGGTCGATCGGCAGGTAGGGGACCTCCCACAGTTCGTCCCGCAATTCCTCCCACTTCACATCGCTGTGGTTCGCGCCCGGATGCACCCGGGCGGCCATCGCATCCAGCCCCTTATTCACCGCATCCTGGTGTGACCCGGAGAACGCGGTAAACACCAGGTCACCGCCGTAGGGATGCCGCTCCGGCACCCGCAGCTGGTTGCAATACTCCACCGTGGAGCGAATCTGGTTGATATTGGTGAAATCAATCTGCGGATCCACGCCCTGCGTCAACAGATTCAACCCCAGTGTGACCAGGCACACGTTGCCGGTGCGTTCGCCGTTCCCAAACAGGCACCCCTCGATCCGGTCTGCGCCGGCCATGAATGCCAGCTCGGCGGACGCCACCCCGGTGCCCCGATCGTTATGCGGGTGCAGCGACAAAATAATGGAATCCCGCCGGTTCAAATTCCGGTGCATCCACTCGATCGCATCCGCATACACGTTCGGGGTAATCATCTCCACCGTGGACGGCAGGTTAATAATGATCGGATTCTCCGGGGTGGGGTCCATGACCTCCACCACCGCGTCCACCACTTCCTTCGCGTACGCCAATTCGGTGCCGGTAAACGACTCCGGGGAATACTCCCACCGCCAATTCGTGTTCGGGTATTCCTTGGCGATCGTTTTAATCAATTCGCCGGCATCCGTGGCCAGTTTCTTGATCGCGGCTTTATCCTTGCGGAACACCACATTCCGTTGCAAAATTGACGTGGAGTTATAGAAGTGCACAATCACATTCTTCGCACCCTCGCAGGCCTCAAACGTGCGGTGAATCAGGTGCTCCCGGGCCTGCACCAGCACCTGAATGGTCACATCGTCCGGGATCATGTCCTGCTCGATGATCTCCCGAACAAAATCGAAATCGGTTTGTGACGCCGACGGGAACCCCACCTCAATCTCTTTGTAGCCCATCTGCACCAGCAGGTTAAACATGCGGCGTTTCCGCTCCGGGCTCATCGGATCAATCAGCGCCTGGTTTCCGTCCCGCAAATCCACCGCGCACCAGGCCGGTGCGTGTGTGATCTTGTTATCCGGCCAGGTGCGGTCCGGCAAGGTGACGTCCTCAACCTCTTGGGCGAACGGTTGATAGCGGTGCGCTGGCATGGCGGAACCGCGCTGCTTATTCCATTTCGGCTGGTCTGCGGGCGGCTCCCCGGCAGGTTTAGTGATGTCGCTAGTGGGGGCGGAAATAAAAGTGTCATGGATGGCCATGGTGAAAATCCCTTTAAAACAGTTGATGTGATATGTCACGGCCGGCACTTGAAAAGTCGATGCGAAACCCCGCGACGGGGAGCCGGCCGTTGATCCTCAACAGATTCTAGACCCAAGACCCGCCGCGGCTCAGAAGGAGGAGGCCATGAAGGCGGTCCGCACACGCACGCAGCATGCGTCACATGATACCGCAATTTGTTGAATCCGGCATACTTTCCCTCCTCACTCCGCTTGACGACGCCACCCAAGGTGCCTTTGCTGCAGTCCCGCAGGCCCTCGCTCTCGACCCGGTAGCGCATCTTCTAAGCATGGTCTTTGGATTTCACCACCTCAAACCCCAGGAGTAATAGTCCGCCCAACCCAAACACCATGCTTAGAAGATGCGCTGACTTTGTAGGGTGGGTGTTCCCCTTGGCCTGGAGCCCATAACTAATCGGGTAGCGGGTTATCTCAGCATGGTTTTCATCCGGGGAGTCCCTCATGGCGGACCGATTCCGCCGAAAACCATGCTTAGAACATCTGAAGTGCTTGAGGGGTTTGGGGCTGCATACCCGATAAGCTTGGATTGCGTGTTTTTGGGGGTTGGGGTGAACCCCCTGGGAATGAAAACCATGCTTATCGGTCTTGCTACCAGGGTTGGTTGCGGATGCCTTGGAGCTTCAATTGTTCTAAGCATGGTGTTTGGTCATTGTAAGCTGTTTCCCCGGGGGTTTGTGGCCGGTCGGAATGGAAACCATGCTTAGCAGGTCTACAACCATCTGGGAAGCTTGTGTCGCCCTTTGCATACCTCCGGAAGCATGTTTGCTGAGCGTGGTTTCTAGTTTGAGGGTGAGCAGGTTCCTGGGGATTGGGCACAGTAGAAAAAGGAAAACCATGCTTAGAACGATTGAAGCCTAGGTGGGTTGGTGGTGGCGCTCTTGTTCCCGGGGGTCGCAGGTGTGCTAAGCATGGTGTTTGGTCATTGTAAGCTGTTTCCCCGGGGGTTTGTGGCCGGTCGGAATGGAAACCATGCTTAGCAAATATGCAGCATGGTTGTGGTGTTGGTGTGGTTCGCTATTGTCCAATGGAGTCCCCAATCAGCTCACTTTGCCGCATACTTGCTAAGCATGGTTTTGGGTGGAATCCGGTTGCTACAGGGCCGCCAGAACATGGAAACCATGCTTAGAACACCTGAAGCCCCGGGGTGGGGGTGTGCACCCACCATCAGGATGCGGGAAAACCTGCGATTATGATTGAGTGGAACACGTGAGTAGCAACAGTGTGGAATCCGCAACGGAACCGAAGTCACCAAAGGAATCGGTAGAAGCGGGCCCTAGGCCCCCTGGGTCCTACGATGCCCCCAATGCCTCTGCGAGCCCATCAACACACCCACCGATGCACCCACCAACGCACATACCGGCGCAACTGGACGCATCGGTCACACCCCTATCACCACCACTACCGGGGATCATTGGCCGGATCCTGGCCATACCCGGCTGGCAGCCGCAATCATTCGGCTGGCGGGACTGGGGGATCGCCACCATACTATTCGCCATCACCTCCGCAATCAGGTTGGGGACTCTGCGGCTCCTCACCTCCGCACACTCCTTCACCGATGTGCTGCAACAATGGGACGCCCTCCACTTTGTGGACATCGCCCAATACGGCTACTTCAGCAGCGACGGCCAAGGCGGCCCGGAACCGGATGTCTTCCAGCAACGACTCGCCTTCTTCCCTGGCCTGCCGGCACTCATCCAACAAGTCCACCTACTCACCGGCCTGGGATATGTGGCGAGCGGCTGGCTGGTCGTCGCCATCGCTGGCATCGTCATGACCGCCGGCATCATGGCCCTGGCCGCCCTCCTGGGCGCGGGTTACCGCGGCCGGATCCTCGCCGGCATCCTCTTCCTGGGCGCCCCCATGGCAGTCACCTTCAACATGGTGTACACGGAGGCCCCATTCTTGGCCTTGTGCGTGTGGGCGCTGATTTTCATGATCCAGGAACGTTGGTGGCAGACCACCGCCCTCATCTATCTGCTGGGGTTTGTGCGACTCACCGCCATTGACCTGGTTGCCACGTTTGCCATCATTGTGCTGCTCTACGCCCGCACGAATTGGCGTGCCTGGCTGGGGGTTGCGGTTTCCGGCCTGTCGCTCATCACCTACATTCGGTTCGCGTCCGCATCCACCCAGGACATTGGTGGCTATTTCGGCATGCAGTCGAAAGGCTGGAACTCCACATTCGACTGGGGGGTTGCCACCGTCGACTGGGTGTATAGCACCCTCACCGAATTCAACGACATAGGTTACATTCTTTCCGTGGTGTCCATCATCGGCGCCCCCATCGCCATGCTCATCGCTTTTCGACGCCTCCCCTGGGCGTTATGGGTCTTCGGCACCGGAATCACCGCCAACGTCCTGCTTTCGGACGGCATCATGCACTCCCGACCCCGCCTCCTCCTACCTGCCCTGCTGCTGCTCCTGCCGGTGGTGTTGTGGCTGGAAAAGCTATCGCGCCGGGTTGGGTGGCACACCGTTTGGGTGGTGCCGGCGGTGCTATGGTTTGCGTTCGGCACCTGTTTTTCCGCGTTTATGCTGATCTTTTTCGAATGGGCGATCTAGGCTCAGGCGTTGCCGCGCGCTGACAGGGCGAATGTGGACAGGATCATGGTGACGAGTGCTATCCCCATGATGGCCCAATTCCACCCGTGCACCTGGAATTTTTCCCCCAAGACGGTATAGCTCAAAATAAAGGCGACCACGGGTTCTAAGGTAGTCATGGCCGGCAGGGAGAGGCGCAGCGCCCCCACGTTGAAGGCGTATTGCTGGATGATGGTGCCGAAGACGGCACAGGCGATGAGGGCGTAAAATTCCCAAGCGGTCAAGAGAATGAGCAGGCCACCATGGTTGAACACATTCACCGCCGCCTTGGATAAAACAGCCACAAACCCATAGATGATGCCGGTAATGACGCCGAGGGATAATCCCCGGTAGGGGGCCGACATTCGGATGGATGCTGCATAAATAATGCCCATGATTATCGCTGTGACAATGATGGCGGGCAACCAATCGTGGAAGGTGACTTTGCCGTGGAAGGGGACGGGTTTCCCCAGAATCACCAGGGTGGCCACCGACACGGTGAGCAGCGCCCCACCAATGATTTCGTCCACGGTGAGGCGGCGTTTCTCATAGAATGCGGTCATGGGGAAGGTGAACATGAGGGTCAGGGCCAGGACGGGCTGCACAATGAGTAAGGTGCCAA
>CAUVMZ010000123.1:0-9040 GCA_963552855.1 uncultured Corynebacterium sp.
ACAAGAACCTGAAAGATGCGGAAACCACGGCTGACATGTTCGCATCCCTGGTTGTGACCAATCAGCAAGAAACCGCAGTGAAGCAAGAGTGCACACCGCAGAAACGGTACATCGCCATGGGCGCCTACAACGCGAACGAGCTAGGAACCTAGCCACACCAGCTAGGCGGGCACGATCAGGGGCCCGCCGGTCACCGGGCATTCCACCACCACCGCATCCAGGTCGAATACCTGTTTGAGCAGCTCGGGGGAGATGACATCCTGTGGTTTCCCTACCGCCTTGAGGCTGCCGTCCCGCATGACCACCAGGTTATCCGAATAGCGCAACGCCAGGTTCAGGTCGTGCAACACCATCACAATGGTGCGGCCGTGCTCCCGACTCAGACGGTGTACCAACTCCAACACCTCAATGGAATGCGATAAATCCAGGTAGGTGGTGGGCTCATCCAAAAACAGGATGTCGGTTTGCTGGGCCAGGACCAGGGAAATCCACACCCGTTGGCGCTGCCCGCCGGAAAGCGAATCCACCGTGCGGTCCGCAAGGTCATCCACCTTGGTCATGCGCAGGGCGGTCATGACCTCGTCCTTGTCGTCCGACGACCATTGCCGGTACCAGGCCTGGTGGGGGTGCCGGCCCCGGGCCACCAGGTCGGACACTATCAGCCCATCCGGGGCAACCGGGGTTTGCGGTAAAACCCCCAGGCTACGGGCCAGATCCCGGCGTCGTAAAGCGCGAATGGGGGTGCCATCCAACGTCACCTCACCCGCCTGCGTCGGCAGCAAATTAGCCATAGCCCGCAGCAATGTTGATTTACCACAACCATTCGGGCCGATAATCGTGGTTACCTGCGTGTCTGGGATCGCAACATCGAGGGAATCAATAATAGTTTTTGGGCCATAACCAACCCGTAGTCCTGTTGCGGCTAAACGACTCATACTGTGCTCTTTCGGTTTGTTTGGATGAGAAGGTACACCAGGAATGCCCCGCCGATCGCCGACGTGACCAGGCCCACCGGCAACTCCACCGGCAGCCCCGCCCGGGCCACCAGATCCGCCACGGCCAATAATGCCGCGCCACAAAGTGCCGAACCAACCAGCGGCGGCGTGGGGGTTCCCGTAAGGCGCATCGCCAGCTGGGGCGCCACAAACGCCACAAACCCAATCGGGCCCGCCGCCGACACCGCCACCGCAGTAAGCACCACCGACACCAGCAGGAATAGCGCTTTATGCTTATCGACGCTCACCCCCAGGCCGGCGGCCATGTCATCACCGAGTGTCATCGCCCGCAATTGAAACGCCATATACCCAATGGTCGGCACGATCAGGGCCAACACCAGCAGCACCGGCAGGTTCCGGTCCGCGCTCGACGCCACCAGGGAACCCGTCAACCAGGTTTTCGCTATTGCCGCATCCGAAATATCGGCGCGCAACAACAACCAGGTGATATAGGACTGCAACAGGGCCGTAATCATAATGCCTGATAGCACCAGCCGGAACGTGTCCATGCCCCGCCTGCTCCCCAGCAACCAAATCACCACCGCAGCCAGGGTGGATCCTATCAGCGCCGCCACCGGGAGGCTCACCGCCCCCATGGTGCCGCTACCCAACACGATGATCGTCACCGCGCAGGCCGACGCACCCTGGGAAATCCCCAACACGTCCGGGCTGGCCAGCGGGTTCCGGGTCACCGACTGGGTGAGCACACCCGCCAACCCCAACGCCAACCCGACCGCCACCGCCGCCACGGCACGATGCAGCCGCCACTTGAGCACCACCGTGCGTTGCAGCCGCGTACCACCACCCATAAACACTTCGAATACTTTTTCGAGCGTAATGGGGTGGTCGCCAATCGTAATGCTCGCCGCAAACGCCAACACCGCGGCGAGCACCAACACCACATTGACCACAATAATCCGGGAATGTATCACCCTCACAGGGCCACCAACTTCCGCTGCGCCAATAAATACAACACAAACGGGGCGCCCACACCGGCCAAAACAATACCCACCTGCAACTCGCCGGGCCGCGCAATCACCCGACCTAATATATCCGCCAACAGCACCAAAATCGCACCACCCAACGCGGAATACGGCAATAACCAGCGGTAATCCGGCCCGGTCACCACCCGAATCACATGGGGGATAATGAGCCCCACAAACCCGATCGGGCCCGCACCCGCCGTCGCGGCACCAGCCAGGAGCGCAATAATAATCATGCCCACCAGCCGGGCGCGCCGGGTATCCACACCCATGGAGGCGGCAATATCATCACCCAGGTTCAACACATTCAACTGTCTGGCCGTCACCAGTGCGGCCACCACACCCACGACAATGAACGGGGCAACCCCCGTAAAAACCGCCACATCTCGGCCGGCAATCGAACCCGCATTCCAAAACCGCATGCGGTCGAGGCTGTCATCGTTCGTCAACACAATGGCGCTCGTCATGGCGCTCAGCACCGCCGACAGGGCCGTGCCACCCAGCAAAATGCTCACCGGGTTAATGCCACTAAACGAAAACACCATGATGGTAGCGATAATGGCGCCCACGAACGCCGCAATAACGGTGCCGGCAACACTGGTGACCTGCAAAAAGGTGAACGACACCACCACGGCAAACGCGGCACCGGCATTAATGCCGAAAATACCGGGGTCAGCCAGCGGGTTTCGGGTATGGCCCTGAATCAACGTGCCGGCGGTGCCCAAGGCCGCGCCGACAACAATGCCGAGAATAGTGCGGGGAATCCGAAGATCCTGAATAACCGCGGCATCGGCGGCATCAATATCGACACCATTCACCATATCTACCAGGGCGCTCAAAGCAATGGTGCGGGTACCAATGACGATACTCGCCACCACCAGCAGCACAAGCACCCCTAGAAGGAGAAAGAGTCCACTAAGACGTCTATTAAGCACTATTGCAACTTTAGTTAAACCTAAGCTACATTCAAAAGAATGAGTAATAAAATTTCGCGCCGAGGCTTCCTGGGCCTGGTTGCAGCAGGTGCGGTCACCTCTGTCGGCGTGCTTGCAGCATGCGGCAAAACCAATAGCACCAACGAAGCAGCTAATACTTCCGAGGCCGCCGGCGACACCCAACGGGTGGTGGCGCTCAACACCGGCCAGCTCGATAACCTCCTCATGCTGGGCATTGTTCCCGTGGGTGTCGCGGCCGCGAAAGGGGCCGAGCTCATACCCCAGTTCATCAAGGACAAATTCGGTTCCCAATATGATCTAGACAGCATCGCTCACTGTGGGCTCCGCCAAACCCCCAACGTTGAGGCGATCAGCAAGCTGGAACCAACCCTGATCTGCGCCAACGAACGCACCGACGACGAAATCCTCACCAAACTCCGCGATATCGCCCCCGTGGTGACCGGCAAAGGCGGCGGCGAAAACTGGAAAGACGACCTGGCCACCATCGCCGAGGCCGTGGGCAAGAAAGACGAGGCAAAGAAGCTTCTCGACGCCTACCTTGCGGACGCCGCCGACTTCAAAGGAAAACTACCAGCCGAAGTACCAACAGTGTCATTCCTACGCACCAAAGACGACGCATTCCAGGTATATGGCACAAACTCCATGGCCGGCACCGTGGCCGCCGACTGCGGACTCGCCCGGCCGGAATCGCAACAATTCACCGACAAAGCCGGCAAGGACCTCTCCGCAGAGGTCCTGGACCAGGCCGATGCCGACTGGATTTTCTACGGGGTCCAATCCGGGGCACCCTCACCGGCGGACACGCCGCTCTGGCCCAGCCTCAAAGCGGTCACCAACAACCATGCGGTCGAAGTCGACTACGAATCCTGGTATTTGAACGCCTCCCTGCTGTCCGCCCAAATCATATTGGAAGGACTGGGCAAAGTCCTATCATAATAGGGTAAATTGTTCGCCCACCCTGGGGCGATCCCGCCGGGACACAGCACACAACCTACGCATAATGGTGGGTTTCCGGCCCGGCTTATGCCAGGTGGTTTGCTCAATGGTGCAATCCAAGGTGAGCTCCGGGCCGTGGCTGGCCACAAGCCCCGTGACCTGCCGCACCTGCTCATCGGTGGCCTTGATGGCGTAGGATGTACCATCAATCATGAGGAAAATCGTGTCCGACGACCCCTGAAAACCATCAAATTGGAACACATCTTCGATGGTTTCGGTGACGACTCTTTTCGTCTTAAACTCCGTGATAAGTCCCGCCACATGCTCAATATTGCCGGAATAGTTGATAGTATCTGTTCCGCGTTGTTGCAGTGTAACACTGAAACTATGATGTCGCTTCGCCATAACGCTTGCGGCATTCACTAAGGGACGCTGCGCAGCATGTGGCAGGCTGGTGAGGCTGCGGGAATCGTCGAAAAGCGTATCGATGACCCTGCGGAGCGCGACATCATCAATATCGTGCACCACAAAATCCAACTCCACATCGGCCGGATCCTTAGGGCGGGGCGCCGCCGCAAGCCTAAACCCATCGTGGGTTGCCGTAAACACCAGCGGGCGGGCATACGACCCCTGCGCGCCCATGGCCTCGGCCTGGGCCTTTGCCGTAGCAGTAATGGCGGTAGCAATATTGCCGACCAGGGACGCAAACTCGGGGGCCTGAAGCGAACCAGTGGTGAAAATCGCCTCAGCACGTTCGGAAACAGTCATATCAAAGCACCTTTCTTCTCGCGGAAAGTTTAATGCACCCCACCCCCGATAATCCCGAACGACGCAAACCACACAGTGGACGTCACGCACGCTAAATCAATAAAGCCACGCATAATGGGCCTATCCTATTGGTTATTTTGGGGGTAGTGTAGGAAGACACAAGCCCACCAATAGGAAGGACAACAGCATGACAACTACCCCGGTTACCGAATCCGGCGTCTACACCAACACTTACACCGACCTACCAATCTCTAAGGAGGCCACCACTTCCCGCGTCCTCGTCAATAACGATGTATTGCGGCACGTCATGTTCACCATGGATGCCGGGCAAGTCCTCACGGAACACACCTCCACCCGGGCCGTCATCATTAATATCCTCGAAGGACGATTCCGGTTCACAATAAACGGCAAAGACAACGAAGTCGTACCCGGCGACGTCATTTACCTTGCACCCAATGACCCCCACGCGGTCGAGGCCCTCGAACCCTCCCGCATGTCCCTCACACTCGTCGTGGTGTAGACGCGAAGGCAACCCCGCAGTACTTGGTTGATAGTATGCGCTATCAACCAAATTTTTTTGACTCTATTGACGTCCATCACCTAGCTAAAACTTGGACACATAATGAGACAGAAAATTGGACAAATTACTACAATAAATTTAAAATGGTGGCATGGAACAGCGAAAGTATCAAGAAACTCACCCATGGATTTCCTTCAGTTTTAATCCCATGACCTTAGGACCTGGAACCCTTATTAAACTGGGCGAAGCATTATCGAAATGTGACCACGTTTCCGGTGCACCACTGCCACCATCAGCAGCTCAAGAGCTCAATAAGGTGTCACTAACAAAAGGGATCCATGCCACCACGAGCATTGAGGGAAACACTCTGACCGAGGAAGAGGTGGAAAAACGCATCGATGGAAAGCTCACGCTACCGGACTCTCTTGAATACCAAGGGGCGGAAATTGATAACCTTCTGGAAATATTCAACGAGATTGCCAACTTGAGCATCAACCAGGAATTACCGCCGCTTTCCATAGACCTCATCAAGAGTTGGAACAAGCGAATTCTTCAAGACCAGCCCCTGGGAGAAGACGTCACACCAGGCGAATTCCGATATCACAGCGTTATGGTGGGTAAAGATTACCGTGGTGCACCGGCGGAAGATTGCCCATACCTCATGGACAGGTTCATCTCATTCATCACAGAGCTACAAACAGACGATGCCACCTGGCACAAACCACTATGGATTATTCGACCGATTATCGCCCACCTATATTTCGCATGGATCCATCCGTTTGGTGACGGAAACGGTCGCACCGCCCGACTCATCGAACTATATCTCCTCCTCAATGCTGGTATTCCTATCCCATCCGCACATATTCTCTCCGACTATACAACCGCTCACGAGGACGGTATTACCAGGCACTAAAGCAAGCGAGCAGAACCAATAACTACGAACAAGGGATGGCAAATTTTATCGACTATGCCATAACCGGGTTTGTCGAAGGTTTGCAAGAACAAGTGACCAGGATTGAAAACGTCCAAATCCATATCGCATGGGAGTCCTTTATCCACGAAATCATTGCCGCTCACGGGCATAACGAAACCTGGGCACGCAGACGAGCCCTAGCCCGAAACCTGCCTTACATCACTAACGATGATGGTTTTATTCGGAAATCCAATATCCGTTACGCAAACACGGAACTCGCCAAGCTTTACGAGGGGAAATCTCAGAAAACTATGACACGTGACCTGAATGCGCTCGTGGAATGCCAATTAGCACGACAGCAAGGAGACTATTACGCCAGCAATATTGAACTCATGAAAGCATTCCTGCCACATTCAGGCAATCGCTAACGCACCGTCACCGAACTGCTAAGCAGCGGGAACGTGCCCGTCGTGCCGGAAATAGTGCCCAACTCACGGCGCACCATGGAATCCGGGCCCACATCCGCCCCGGTCGACACCTCGGCAGTCACCGCCCACATCCCATTCCCGCGCGGCTCCAACCATGGGTCGGCCACCGCGACCTCCACCACGTTATATTTCGCCGTCGCCACCGCAACACCCCGATACCGGATAATCCCATCGCCGGCATCCGCCGCCCGACTAAACGTCACCCGGTCACCATCCCGGGCCGCACCATTCTTCGTACTGACATTCCCACCAGCAGCATGAGCCACTTGCGCAACAGTAGCGGCATCAATGGTGAAATCCGGTGTCGCCGCAGGTGGTGTGTTCGGCCCCGGATCCGAGGAAAACGGGATCGGCACAAATGTTTCCTCCGCCGGATTCACCGAACCAGCACCCGCATACACATACACGCCCCACCGGTCACCGGGCGTTTGGGCCGGTGGATCCACCACCAGGCGGGCAGTGAACGTTCCATCAGGGTTCATGGTTTGCGTCTGGCGAGCAATCGAACGTCGAAAAGCCGACGGTATAGACTCCAACGTGCCAGCGGGCATCATCCACGCAATACCCCTATCATGGGGGTGCTTCCGGTGGGATTCTGGCGCATTCTCGCTCGGCTTCCACCACTCGGGAAACGCCGAATACACCACAAACACCCCATTGGGGGTACCTGGCGGCACGGGAATGGGGAAGCCGCCCTTATTGGCCTGCGGATCAAACCCCGAACCATGAACCAATAACACATCACCACGATGAACCGGCCCGGCCACCGGCTCACCAGACTCCGTGGTAACAGTGATACGGGTATGTTCCTGCGCCTGATTATTATCCGGGATGGTCGGCATGCGGGTCTCGGCCGCGGCAACCAGGGGGACGGCAACAGTAGCACAAACGGTAAGCAGAACCGTCGAAAAGCCCAATGCTAGTCTCATAGTTAGTGAAGTCTAACCTAAGGAGATAACCCATGGGAAGCCCCAGGAACCTAGTACTCATCGGCGTATTCTGCTGCGTTTATTTTGTAGTCATGTTCTCCGGTGGAATGCTCGGAATCTTCTCACCCATCATGATTATGGTCGGCGGAATCATCAGCACCCTCATCAACGGCATTGTAATCATGCTCTACCTAGCAAAAGTGCCGCAATTCGGGTCGCTCACCATCCTCGGCCTCATCACCGGGCTGGGCATGATGTTCACCGGACACGTCTGGTACGTTGTCCCCACCGCCATCATCACCGGACTCATCGGCGACACCATCGCCCGCAGCGGCAACTACCAGGGAAAACTCACCAACCCCCTGGCGTACGCCGTCTTCCAACTCTGGTCCATGGCACTCGTCGCACCCATATTTATTAACTCCGACGACTATTTCGCCGACATTGAAGCCCAAATGAAAAGCGCCGAATATGCTGACACCATGCGGCACATCTTCACCCCAACAATGATCCTCATTTGGGGTGTCGCAACCTTCATCGTCTGCCTCATCGCCGGCTTCATCGGAATGCGCACCCTCAAAAAACACTTCACCCGCGCCGGGATAGTGTAATGACCAGCAACAACACCACCGCCACTCACGCCGCTAACGGGAGCGCACTAGGCGACCGCACGAACATCCGCACCAATATTGATGCCCGCCTTAAGCTGCTCTACCTCATTGTCTGCAATGTGCTGGTCATGGGCCTCAACACCCGATCAACTCTCTGGCCCATCATCATTTGCCTGGGGATACTCATTGCCTGCGACATGTCCCGGAGATTCTTCCTGGGATACCTAGCCATTATTCTTATCAGCTTCGGGGCAACGCTACTCCCCGGGGTGCCGGGCATGAATAACTGGCTCGGGGTGGCCTTCGGCATTGTCGGCTATTGGGTGCTGCGCTTCACCGTCAGCCTGTCTGTGGCCATATGGATGTTCAGCACCACCCGCATCAGCGAATTCACCACCGCATTCCACCAAATGCGGCTCCCCAATATGATTGTGATTCCCCTCAGCGTCATGTTCCGATTCTTCCCCGTTGTCATTGACGAAATGCGGGGAATCGTCGAAGCGATGAAACTGCGGGGCTATCAAAAACCCTGGCTGCACCCCATACGCACCGCCGAATACATTGTGGTGCCCCTGCTCTCTGCGGTGGCCAGGATCGCCGACGAGCTCGCGGCCGCAGCCCTCATTCGCGGGCTGGGGGCGCCGGGTCGGCCAACGCAGCTGTCTATCCACAGGTTTGGGGCGTGGGATGCGGTAATGGTGCTGGCCATTCTTGGTTTTATTGGCCTGACGATTGCGCAACGGGCATGACGGGAACTGGAGGTAATGATGGCGGACACCAGCGCAGATACAAACGCGGCAACTAATGCGGAAGCAAGCATGATCGACATAGATAATGTCAGCGTGACCTACGCCGCGGCACCGGAACGGCCGGTACTAGAGAACGTGAATTTCACCCCACAACCAGGGATTACCCTATTATGCGGCGCCAGTGGTAGCGGG
>CAUVMZ010000124.1:0-9037 GCA_963552855.1 uncultured Corynebacterium sp.
TTCGACGATCCTGGTGGTGATGGTGGCAATGAGGATGGGCACCAGGAAGGCCTGAATCATGCCGATGCTGGAGAGTTCAGCGGCGAGGTCTTTGATGCGGTTGGCGCCAAAGTTGCCGATGTTGAAGAGGCAGAGTAGGAAGAGCATCCCCAGGACCATGGGCGCGATTTTGAGGTGGCGGAGTTTGCGGAATTCGATGGCGATCATTGGAGTTGCCCCTGTGCGGTGAGTTTCATGAAGATGTCTTCGAGGGATTGCGACGCCCGATAGGCTTCGAACACTTGTGCGCCCACGGCGTGGAGTTCGCCGAGCAGGTGAGCACCATCGTCCTTGCTGAGGTTGGACAGGCTGACGGTGGTGGGAGAAAGCATGCGGGCGCCTGGGAAGTTTTGGAGCAGGCCGGCCTGGTCTGATTCGATGATGAAATCGGGGATGGACTGGCCGGACAATTCTTCGCGGCTGCCCTGGAAAATGAGGGTGCCGTTATTGATAATGCCGAGCACGCTGGCCATTTTGTCGATTTCGTCGAGCAGGTGGCTGGACACCATGATGGTGATGCCCTGCTGGGCGAGGTGGATGATGAGTGACCGGATTTCTTCAATGCCCGCAGGGTCTAGCCCGTTGGTGGGCTCGTCCAGGATGAGCAGTTCGGGTTCCCGGGCCAGGGCCATGGCGATGCCGAGGCGTTGTTTCATGCCGAGGGAATAATTTTTGACCAGCTTGTCCTTGTTTTTGGTCAGGCGCACAATGTCGAGTGCCTGGGTGATTTGTCGCTCCTCCAGGCCCAGCATGGATTGGACGATTTGGAGGTTTTCCCACCCGGTGAGATGCCCATAGCCTGGTGGGGCCTCAATCATGGAGCCGACCCGGCCCAGCAGTTCGGGGCGGCTGGCCTTGGTGAGTTTCCGGCCGTTGATGAATACCTCACCGGCGGTGGGTTTCATGAGCCCCAGGAGGAGTTTCATGGTGGTGGATTTCCCGGAACCATTGGGGCCGAGGAACCCGTAGACGGTGCCCTGGGGCACGAGAAGATCAACGTTGTTGACGGCGCGGTGCTCGCCGAATGTTTTGGTGAGTCCGTGGGTTCGGATGATGTGGAAATCATGTTCTTGCATGGTTTCCATCATTGCTGGTTATTGCCGTGATAGCGTCACCCCATGGTGTGAAACTCTGGTCGTAGTGGCGTCATCCCTGGGGCTAAACCCGGACCGCTCCCCCACCGCTGTGGGTTTCATGTGGGTTTATGCCATATCACCCCACCCGGTTGGGTGAGGTGTGGGTGTGTGGCCTACCAGTGGGTGCCACCAAGACTGTCGGGGCGGCTCGTGGTTAGCCTGCGAGAATCGTGTCCACCGGCACATAGTCTCGGCCCAGGGCTTCAGCAGCCTCGGAATGGGTGAGCGAACCGGCGTGAACGTTCAGGCCCCGGGCCAGATGCGGGTCGCGGGTGAGTGCGTCCCGCCACCCCAGGTCGGCGAGCCTGAGCAGATACGGTAGGGTGGCGTTGGTCAGGGCCACCGTGGAGGTGCGGGGCACCGCACCGGGCATGTTGGCCACGCAGTACATTTGTTTGCCGTCTTGGTCGAAGACCGGGTCCTCGTGGGTGGTGGGGTGGGAGCCTTCGAAGCAGCCGCCCTGGTCAATGGCAATGTCGACCAGCACGGAGCCGTTGCGCATGGCGGCGATCATGGGCCGGGTGACGAGTTTGGGGGTGGCGGCGCCGGGGATGAGGACGGATCCGACCACCAGGTCCGCGGCGGCTACCACGTCGGCGACGTTGTATTCGTTGGACATGAGGGTTTTCAGGTGGGGGCCGTATTGGGAGTCCAATTGGCGCAGCCGGCTAATGTTGATGTCGACAATGGTGACGTTGGCGCCCATGCCGAGTGCCATGCGGGCGGCGTTTTCTCCGGCGATGCCGGCGCCGATGATAGCCACGTTAGCGGGCGGGGTGCCGGGGACTCCGCCAAGGAGGATGCCGGAGCCGCCGAAGGGTTTCATGAGGTAGAAGGCGCCCACCTGGACGGCGAGGCGACCGGCGATTTCGCTCATGGGGGCGAGCAGCGGCAGGCCGTTGTTGCTGGTGACGGTTTCGTAGGCGATGCCGGTCACGCCGCGGTCCATGAGTGCTTGGGCGCCGTCGGGGTCGGCGGCGAGGTGTAGGTAGGTGAAGAGCACTTGGCCGTCGCGCATGTGTGGCCATTCGCTGGCTTGTGGTTCTTTCACCTTCACGATGAGATCGGCGTCGGCCCATACCTGGGCGGCGGTGGGGATAATGGTGGCGCCGGCGGTTTTGTAGTCGGCGTCGGTGAACCCGGAGGCGGCACCAGCGGCGGTTTCCACGAGGATGGTGTGGCCGTGTTTGGAGAGTTCCCACACGCCAGCGGGGGTAAGGGCGACGCGGGATTCGCTGGGTTTGATTTCTTTGGGGCAGCCGATAATCATGAGGTTTTCTCCATTCATGTGTTTGTGAGAGTGAAAAAGCGTCGAAAAGCCTAAAAAGGGTGAACGCTTTTCGACGCTGCTAGCAGGGGTTAACCGAATAATGCGCGGGCAGTGCGGTACCGGCTGTCGGGAACGACCTTAAGCTTGCCGACGGCTTCTTCCAGGTCGATTAGTTCAACGTGTTCGCCGCGGAGGGCCACGCATTTACCGAAATCTTTATCGTGGCAGGCGCGGGCGGCGTGCACACCGTAGCGGGTTGCCAACACCCGGTCGAATGCGGTGGGGGTGCCGCCTCGCTGGATATGGCCCAGCGTGGTGGTGCGCACATCGTGGCCGAGGCGTTTTTTAATTTCGTCGCCAATGACCTGGCCGATACCGTTGAACATTTGGTGGCCGAACTGGTCGACGGCGCCTTCGGTAAAGTCCATGGTGCCGGGCTTGGGCAGTGCGCCTTCGGCGACCACGATAATGCCGTATTTTTCACCTAATTGGAATCGGCGTTCCATTGCTTTGGTTATTTCGGCAATATCAAAGGGAACCTCGGGGATGACAATGTAGTGGGCGCCGCCAGCCATACCGGCGTGCAGGGCAATCCACCCCACGTGTCGACCCATGACCTCCACGATCATCACCCGGTTGTGGGATTCCGCGGTGGTGTGTAGCCGGTCAATGGCGTCGGTAGCGACGGACACCGCGGTGTCGAAACCGAACGTGTAGTCGGTGCCGTTCACGTCATTATCAATGGTTTTGGGCACGCCCACGACGGGGATGCCATTCTCGGATAGCCATTTCGCACCTTTGAGGGTGCCTTCGCCACCAATGGGGATGAGTGCGTCAATGCCTGCCTCTTCGAGGTTTTCCCTAATCTGGTCGAGGCCGCTTTTGAATTTATCTGGGTGGAGTCGACCGGTACCGAGGATGGTACCGCCGCGGAGAAGGATTCGGTCAATGTTTTCATCGTCATACAGTTGTATGCGTCGATCTTCCATGAGACCGACCCAACCATCCTCATATCCCACGACTGTGGAACCATATTCGGTTGCGGTACGAACAATACCGCGGATAACAGCATTCAGGCCGGGGCAGTCACCACCGGAGGTCAGTGTGGCAATACGCATGCTATCAATCCTAATGTAAATTTGAACTGAATGCCCGATCAAACATAACCCCACAAAACCTTTCTAACTGCGGTTTTCCCGAATCATAGGTGGTTTAGGAGTGTGAACTTTCTCGCATATGGGGTTTGTGCTCGAATTTTGATACCGAAACCAGGCCGATAACAAGCACGAGCACGACCGGAATGAGGGAATTTCCCATGGCCGTGGTGAACGCCGTATAGGTTGTCCCTATTTGCATGGCCGCCCCCACCATGGCGGCCCCCACCACCGATCCCACCTGCCGGGTTTCGTTATATACCCCGGATGCAGCACCCATGTGGTGCAGGGGCACGTCCAGCAGGCTGGTGGATGAGTTCGGGGACCACACAAACCCATTGCCGATGCCCAGTAACACTATGGGGATGAGAATGCACCATAATGGCACCCCCTCCCGCATGACCAGCACGAACCCGAGACTGCTGGCGAGCATGAGGCCAAACCCAATCATCGACAACACCCGAGGGTTGATGCGATCGCTCATGCGACCAACAAAGGGCGATAGGCTGCCGGAGAAAAGTGCGATGGGAACCATGTAGAGGCCCGCCTGCTGGGCGCTCAGGTGGTGGCCGTTTTGCAGGAACATCATGGCTGGGATGAAGATGCCGCCAATGGCGAATCCCATGGTGGTGATGGATATGGTGCCCAGGGTGAAGTTTTTTATGGTGAAGAGGTCGAGCGGCACGAGGGCTTCGGTGTTGCGTTTAGTTGCGGTGGCTTGAAATCGGACGAAGACAACGGCGAGCACTAACCCCACGAGAAGAATGGGCCAAATCCAAATGGGCCACCCCAGGTCAGGGCCTTGTTGGATGGTGAACACAATGCTGCTCATGGCAATAATGGACACGATGACGCTCAGGAAATCCAAGCGGCGGGCCGACCGCGGCAGGTCTGGCACCATGAGCCACACCATGATGATGGATATGATGCCGAAGGGCACGTTGATGAAGAAGATCCATTCCCAACCGATAGCACTCACAATAATCCCGCCGAGGATGGGGCCGGCGAGTGATGCGAGGCCGGCGACAATACCCCACATTCCCATGGCGGCACCGCGGCGGTGGCGAGGAAAAATGCGGTTAATGACGCTCATGGTTTGCGGAGTGATGAGCGACGCACCAATTCCCTGGATTGCGCGGGCAATGATGAGGGTTTTCACGGTGGGCGATAACCCGCAGGCTAACGAGCTGATGGTGAAAATCACCATGCCGATGAGGTAAATGTTGCGCTGCCCGTACCGGTCCCCGAGTCGACCGGTGACGAGCAGCGGTACGGCGAAAAACAGCAGGTAAATGCTGGTGACCCACACGACTTCATTAAGGCTGGCACCAAGCTCGGTTTGCAGGTCCGGGGTGGCGACCGCAACAATGGTTTGGTCGAGAAGAATCATGAAAAACCCGATGCATAACGCCCAGAGTGCGCGCCAGGCTTGCCGCTCGGATATTGGTGGGTTCTTATCGGGGTGTGGCGTGGACGATGCGGAAGGATTATTAGTCATCGGGAAAGAATATACTACGCTTGGTTTCAGCTAATCGAGTGATGGTGGTGAGGGTGATGGCCGAGTTTAAACACATTATGGTGTATGGGGATTCGTTGTCGTGGGGGATCATTCCTCTCACTCGGCGGCGGCTGGATTTTGCATCCCGGTGGCCGCAGGTGATGGCGCAGGATCTCAACGATACAGCCGAAGCTGCCGGCCGGAATTATCGAGTGCATGTGACGGAGGAATGCCTGAATGGTCGACGAACCGCATTCGAGGATCCCTATAAGCCGGGCCGCAGCGGTTTGATTGGGATTCAGCAGGTGATTGAGGCCCAATCCCCACTGGATGTGGTGATTATCATGTTAGGGACGAATGATTTCCAGTCGATTCACCGACATACGCCCTGGCATTCGGCGATGGGAATCGCGGCAATCATTGATGCGATTCGGGCAACCACGCTAGAGCCGGAGATTCCAGTGCCGAAAATCCTGGTGGTGGCGCCGCCAGCGTTGGATCACCCGCGGGGCCCGATCGGGCCGAAGTTTACCGGGGGTGATACCGCATCGGCGGGGTTGGCGGATGCGCTGCGGCAGATCACTGCGGAATATGGGTGCGGGTTTTTCGACGCAAACTCGGTGATAACAAGCAGCACGGTTGATGGGGTGCATTTAGATAAAGAACAGCACCATGTGTTGGGTAAAGCGGTATCGAAAGTGGTGGCGCAGTTATTGTAGATTGCTTTGCGACGCCCCTAAGGTGCGATACCCCATGACCCCAAGCCATAGGAACATGGCGGTGACGCACAGGGAGCATCCCACAGCAACATGGTAAATGTCGGTGGCTTGAAGCGCCGCCGTGGTGGCCATGAGCCCAACGGGCCCGGCAAAGGAATCCAAGGCGCTAAACAGGGAAAATACCCGGCCACGAATGGTTTCCGGCACGTTTTCGGTCACCACGATGGTGCCGATTGGCCGGAGTATCCCATTGCCGCAACCAGCGGCGAACATGCCCACCACCACGATGGTGGTTATGGTGAGACAAGAAACCCCCAAGAATCCCATGGCAGTGGCGCCGATTGCCACCAGCCACAGCAGGTTGCGGCGTAGCCGCTCCCCCACCGCCGCGATCACAATACTGCCGGCGATCATGCCGACGGCATAGCTGGATAGGGCAAACCCCATGGTGGTGGGGCTATTGGTGTGGGTGAAGTGGGCGGGCAAGATCACCATGAGATAGGGGAAAACCGCCATGGCGATGACTATCTCCACGATGAGAATGGGCCGAAGCATGGGATGTTTCACCACGTCCCGCCACACCGTAACGGTGCCGCGCACGCTGGAGTGCTCCGCCGGGGTGGTGTGCGCGTTGAGGCGGATAACCCAAGTCATGAGGGCGGCAATCCCGGAGCAGGCGGCGGTCAACCAGAGGATCCAGGTGATCGGCAACTGCCCCAGCAGCACGCCGGCGAGTGCCGGCCCCACGAGATAGCACACCCCCATGATTGATTGGTTGGCGCCGGCCAACCAATCTAGGCTCTTGCCGGAGCGCTCCGAAATGTCCCCCACCAGGGCGGTGCGGGCGGCCATGCCGGGTACATCGCCGACGGCGCCGAAAATACCGATGGCGATAAACCATGGGAGGGTGGCCCCCACCGTGGTGTCGACGACGATGAGCCACACCACGGAGGCGGCGGAAATGATGTCGGAAATCACGCTGATGCGTTTGCGCCCGTACCGGTCGATGACGTCTCCGCCCATGATCGCCACAATGATGGAGGGGAGCAGAATGCAGGTGGCGACCAGGCTGGCCGCGGCGGGGTCTCCGGTGCGGTGCAACACCAGCCAGGGCCATACCACGTTGGAGATGGCATTGCCGAGCGCTGATGATAGCCCGGAGCCAAGATAGAGCCAGGCTGCCCCGGGATGCCGGGTGATAGGGTGAGTGGTCATCACAATCGCCTTCTTTCGACCACCGGTCAGTTTCCACTTTCCATAGTACCGACCATTGGTCGGTTGGTCAATGCGCTGTAACGTCGTAAAGCACCCGCACCCCGGCGATCGCCGCCCCCACCATCACCACGGCGCCTATCAGACCACACACCATGGCGACCTGATACACGCTGGTCAGCCCCAAAGCCACAGTTGTAGCAGCCAACCCAATCGGGCCAGTCAGCGACCCTACCGCCGTAAACAGCGAAAACGCCCGACCCCGGCGCGATACGGGGATGGTTTCGGTCACGAGGACCGTGACGATTGGTTGCATCATGCCGCCGGCGATTCCGGCGGTGAACATGCCGGCGATCACTATGGGGGTGAGGCCGAGCCAGGCGATGCCAATGAATGCGAGGCTGTTGAATCCCATGGCTATGACCCATATCAGTCGGCGACGGTTGGTCCCGACCTGGGCGATAATGGCACCGCCAATGATCATGCCTATGGCGTAGCTGGAGAGGGCGAATCCCAGGGCTGTTGAGTTATTGATGCTTTCGAAATGTGCTGGTAGGAGCACCATGGTGAAGGGGGATACCAGTATTTGGGTCATGAGGGTAATGATGGCGAACAATCGAATTGCTGGGATGTGGAGGATTTCCCGCCATATGGCCCATTCGGGTGCGGGTGTGCTGTGTTCTTGTCCGGGTTTTTGTGTTCCTAGGGTGATGAGTGCAGTGAGTAGTGCAGCACTGGCGGAGCAGCCGGCGGTGATCCATAGGATTGATGTCATGTTCATGGCGGAGAGCATGAATCCGGCGAAGGCTGGTCCAAGGAGGAAGCTGATGCCGTTCATGCTTTGTGATGCGCCGGCCAGCCAGTCGGTGGTTTTGCCGGAGCGTTCTGAAATGTCACCGATGAGGGCGGTGCGGGCTGCCATGCCGGGCACATCGCCAACGGCACCGATGATACCTAGGGCAATGAACCAGGCCATGGTGAGTCCGGTGGTGGCGTCGACTGTGATGAGGGCAATGACGGAGGCGGCGGAGATGATGTCCGAGATGATGCTCATGCGTTTCCGGCCGAATCTGTCGATGAGATTGCCGCCGATGAGGGCGAATGCCGCTGAGGGGAGGACGATGCATGTGGTGACTAGTCCTGCGGCGGCGGGGTTTCCGGTTCGTTGGAGGACGAGCCAGGGCCATATCACGTTGGCTATTGCGTTGCCGAATGCTGAGAGGAATGTTGAGCTGAGGTAGAGGTAGGCGGTGTTGGTGTTGGTTGGTGGTGTCATCGTGCTGCTTTCCAGGTGTCTGGTGGTGTGGTGGACACGTGGGGCACCGATGGCAACCGGTTATGGGGGTGAAACGCTACGGGTATTGGCGGGTGATTATGCGGTAGTGTGCCGGTAATAATAGGAATAGCCATGGGGGTATTGTGCAGCATGGCATGGAGGGAAACAACGCCCAATCAGGGGAAATATTAACCTCCCCCAAATGGTGGAGGCGTGTGGTGTTAGATTACGCACATGATGGTAGCGACCGGCAGCATGGTTGGTCGTCGAAAAGCGATTGGGTGTGACTAATTGGTTTGGCAACTGGTTATTCGGCAATAGCACTGGCTTTTTGGCGTTCGGTTTCCATGCGTTCGTTGAAGCGTTCCATGACTTCTTCTTGGCTCATTTCGCCGAGCGCGAGGAGAACGAACTCGTGGATGGTTTCGGGAGGGATTTCTTCGTTAGGGAAGCGAATGCTGTTAACAATGAGCTTAAGCGATTCCAATGTGTCTGGATTCAGGGGAGCATTTTCTAACGTGTACATGGTATTCGCCTTTCTGTTCATTATTGATACATCAGGTTTTCAGCAATTATCGCCCAAATCCACCAAACAAGCATTTATCAAATGTGCGTTTTACCCCCTGGCGGTAAATAGGGATAGTTCCCAGCAAATTCGCCACGATAATTTTACGTAATTTCTACCACACCTTATTGGGGAAACATCAGGTAATAATTTTGTAATGAATATCTG
>CAUVMZ010000125.1:0-8884 GCA_963552855.1 uncultured Corynebacterium sp.
GACTATCTCCATCACCCTGCTGCCGGCCATCCTGGGGGTGCTGGGTCCGCGGGTGTTCAAGGGGGAAATCAAGTTCATTACCCACCGGCCGCGCACCAATCCGATGGGGGAGCGGTGGGTCAAACTGGTGCATAAAATGCCGTCCCTGATCGTGGCTGTCGTGGTGTTTGGCCTGGGTTCGTTGACGATCCCCGCCGCTGAACTGCACCTATCCCTGCCTTCGGATGGGCAGTCCCCAAAGGAAACCACCCAGCGGAAACAGGCCGAAATACTCTATGAGGGTTTCGGCCCGGGTGCCGACGCCCAATTCATGGTCGTGATCGACGCCCACACCGTCAACCCCGATGCGGAAGTGCTCCAGCCGCTCATTCGGTTCCAACAGCCGCCGGAGGGCTCCCCGGAAGCAGCAAAATTCGACCGGAAGCGGGCGGCGGCGTTTGCCACATACATGTATGTGATTTCCAAATTCGGCAACACCCAGGACGTGAAGCACGTTCAGTTGATTGGGGCGTCGGATGACGGCATGGCCGCGAAACTAGCGATCACCTCGAAGAAGGCGAATATTGATCCGGCCACCAACCAGCTGATTTCCTCGCTGCGCATCAAGGAAGAAGAAGTGATCGCGGCCACCGGAGTGGATTCCGGCATTACCGGCCTGGTGCCGGTGCAGCAGGACGTGGTGAACCGGCTCAGTGATGCGTTGCCGCTGTACCTTTCCATTGTGGTGGGCTTGGCGATCGTGCTGCTGCTCATTATTTTCCGCAGTATCCTGGTGCCGCTGATTGCCGGTATCGGCTTCCTTCTGTCGGTGGGTGCGGCGTTTGGTGTGACGGTGCTGTTTTGGCAGAAAGGCCTGTGGGGGGTTGTGGGTACTCCGGGCCCGATTATTGCCTTCATGCCGATCTTCCTCATCGGCGTGTGTTTCGGTTTAGCCATGGACTACCAGGTGTTTCTCGTCTCCGCTATGCGGGAACATTATACGCATGCGCACGGCAAAGGTGAGGGCAATTACAACGGTACCGAGGCGTCGATCATTCATGGTTTCGCCCAAGGTGCCCGCGTGGTGACCGCCGCCGCCATGATTATGATTGCGGTGTTTGTGGCCTTCATTGGCCAGCCCATTCCGTTTATTAAGATTTTCGGGTTTGCCCTCGGTGCCGGCGTGCTTTTCGACGCTTTCTTCATCCGCATGGCCTTCGTCCCAGCGGCAATGTTCCTCTGTGGCCACGCCACCTGGTGGATGCCCGCCTGGCTGGATAAGATCCTCCCCCAGCTGGATATTGAGGGTGCCAAACTGGAGCAAGAGATCGAAGATGCTTTCGAAGTGGCCAGCACCGGCCGCCACTGGAAGCCAGCCGGCCAAACCGACTCATTCCCCGCCATCAAACCGTAATCAATCCCAGCTGCTGTCGAGCTTGCCCTCCCTTAAGGCCTTGAGTGCTCTAAGGACATCCCTTTCCATCCGCAGGCGGTAGTTTTCGCGTCGGAGCCTCTCCAGCTCAGTCTCGGAGTCGGTGTCGGTGCTGGCGGACCTCCTCATGCGCGGGTCGAGGCCCGCGTTCCCGCCGGTCTGCCATTTCCTCGCCCATGTGTGAATGAGCTTCTCCGATTTGATGCCGTATTCCTGCGCCAACCAGTCAGGGTCATCCCCGTCAAGGTAGCGGATGACGACTTCCATTTTCGTGTCGAACGAATAGCGTTGGTTTTTCCGGCCCATAGGCCATAGTTTGCCATGGCTGCGCTTCCCGCCCACAACCAAGCGGGCAGCAGAAATGCTAAGCATGGTTTTCCCTTGGCGGGTGCGCCAATTCCAGGGTGTTTGGGGTGGCGGATTCGAAAGACCATGCTTATCAGATTTGCTGCCCCGGTGGGTGGATTATGGTGGGGCATTTCCCAGAAGTCCAAGCTTATCAAGTATGCTGTGTGGTTGTTGAGGCCGCCCCGGCGTTTCCGGTGATGTCCCCGGTGGAGTAGCAGTTCAGATAAGCATGGTCTTTGGTTTTGGCCGGATGAATCTCCAGGGGATTTTGGGGCGGTAAAAATAAAAACCATGCTTAGAACTTTTGCTGCCCTTTTGTGGTGGGCGACTTCCGTCCCGGATGGCCGCGGCAGTCGGGGTAGCGGTTTAGATAAGCATGGTTTTTGGCCTGGGGGTGGTGATTGCGGTGTCGGTGCTGGCGGCTGCAGGTGTTCTAAGCATGGTTTTCCCTTGGTGGGTGTGCCGGCTCCAGGGGGTTTGGGGTGGCGGATTCGAAAGACCATGCTTAGCAAATCCGCTGCCGGAGGGGCGCGGTGGGTGCCGGGAGGTGGGCGTCGATAAGCAGGAGAGAATACCACCAATAGCTGAAGAGCGACCATCCTTCCGAATGCGTCACTTAACCCCGAATTAGCGTACTCTCGTACCTATGACCACAACGGCGAAATATGTAGGACTCGGCCTTATGGGCGAAGATCGCTTCATTACCACCCCCGATGGGCGAAAAATACGGGCAATGATCCACGGAAATGGGCCCACATTAGTGGTGCTCGATGCTGGGCTGGGGGCCAACGGTTTTTACTGGAGTAAAACCTATAAACTGCTGGCCGAAAAACTCCCCAACGTGTGCATTGTTGCCTACGATCGGGCCGGCATGGGCGCCAGCGATCCCGACCCGCGCCCCCGCACCCTCGCCCACATGGCCGACGACCTCGATACCATTATCGACTCGTTCGTCCCCCGCCAGGTCTTCCTCATCGGCCACAGCTGGGGCGGCACCCTCGCGCAATTCGCCGCCGCCCGCCGTCGCGCTGCCGGGCGCACCATCACCGGTGTCATGCTTATCGACTCCAGCACCCGAACTAACCAATACGACAGCCTCAAAGTACGGGCCAGTGTTGCCCTCGCCCCACCCATCCTGCGGCTACTTGGCCGCACCCGGCTGGCCAAATGGGCAATGTTCCGACTCGGCGCCGGCCTACCGCGGCCACTCCGCAATGCCGCCATCGCCGGCAGCGCCAGCCGTACCGCCACCGAAGCCGCCGCAGCTGAAGCCGAACTTTTCCTCTCGGAAATCGACTGGTTAAGCGAGCAGCCCCTTCGGCTTGACGGCGTGGATGTGTGCGTCATCTCCGGGATGAAAGGGTCGAAAATCATCGCAAAAATCCGCCGGGAGCTCATCGCCGCCCACCAAAAAATCGCCACCGCCGGCCGCTGGGTGCCCGCCACCAAATCCGCGCATAATATTCCCCTGAGTGAGCCGGAACTCATCGCCGAACAAATCGTGGACATGGTGGCCCGGGCCCGGGTTGCTGAGGTAGCTCAAGAGCCGGTGCTGGTTTAGGTTTTGGGGAGGGGGTGACCTCAGGAACAGTCCCAGTTGTATGCCGCGTTGTGGAAATTACGCTGCGCTAAATCTTCACGGGTGATAAAGAAATTCACAACACCCGCATCGCCAAACATGACCTCCACCCCATTATCCCTCTCCCAATCCAACTGAAACAGCAGCTCAAGCTTGCTATCGCCATCGCGTGGATCCTCCTGCGTAAACGTTGCCCACCCCGCGCCGTACACCGATTGCGGAAACTCGTACAAAGAGTCAAACATGGCCTCAACCTCCGGGTCTTCCGAATACCAGTTGAGCCCCGTCACAGCGCTAAAATCCTTATCCTCGGGGTTGGGCAGCTGGTCATATAGCACGCCGTCAACGGTGAAATATCCGCCTGATACCGGCGTGTATTCGCTTTGCGACGCCTCCGCCAAGCGACCCCGGCCCAATTCCGACGCGGGAATCAACCGCACCACAAACGACCCAGAGCCACCGGCCAACTTGTTATACTCCAAACCCAATAGGTCATCATCTGCAATAAAAAATTGTAGTAGCCCCTCGGTCGGATAGCCCTCAAGCGGCGGCAGCTTAGCCAAATTCAATTGGGCCAGAAGAATCATGCGGCCACCATCACTATCCCGCGGCTCCGGGTAGTCATCCGTGACAAACGCTAACCCGCCCACGCGGCTGCCAGTGGGCTCGGCGGTATCGGCGGCGCTCATATTTTCCGGGACCCCGGTCAGTTGCAGGGCCACCACGCGCCGGGCGTTGCGGGTGAGAACGTCCCGATACTGGGCGGGAATCTTGGTGATATCTGGTCGCATAATCGTCATGACCAGCACCCTAATGTGTTGATTGGACACCACTCACTAAGGATTCGAACATATATTCTTGCGGTGTCTGGTGGGTTCGGTAGGGTGGAGAATATGTTTACACACACGGAAGGAATTTATGCGGCAGCAAAAAATTTCGGTGACGATTCCGTTCAGGCTTGGGCCGATGACATTGCTCAAAGCGCGAAGCCCGCACTCTGGTTCACCCTCCTGGACCCTGCCGGCGCCGAAGGTACTCCCACCACGGAACCCCCGGTGGGCAGTAGCTATGTTGGTGGTCGCCCCGACGTGACGGCGGACTTCGTCTGGCCCACCCAGGATAAAAAACCCCTGACCTTTCTGTTTCAGGTCGACGCTCGGCCATTATTGCCCTACCGGTTGGCGGTCTTCGCCGGGGAACCCAACGAGCCCGGCGGACACCATGTGGCGTACTTCAACCCCGAGGCACCCACCGAACGGCGGGATTATCCCGCAGGCACGTTCCTCTCCGAATGGTTCATGGACCCGGAATTCTTCGAACGCTACCATCCGGTCATACCCCACCAGGGGTTGGATATACCCAGGTGGAGCTCCGAGGCACATGACCAACTCATGGACATACTCCAGGACCAGCTCACCGAAGAAGACGACGAATTCGAAGACTTGTACGAAGATTTCCGGCTGATGGCCGAGCCCGATGGTGGGGCGATTATTCGGGTTGGTGGCTACCATGCGGGTATTGGTTTCGATTCCGCGGCGGATGCCGTCGACAAGCTGGGCGGGGCGGTGTCGGACTGGCGGCACCTGGTCACGCTCGACTCCACCCGCGACATGTGCATTGGGGACGCCGGCTATTTCCAGGTGTTGCGGCGCGACCAAGATGGGGCGACGTTTGCTGGCACGGAGTCCAGCTAGGATTAGGGACATGTGTTCATTATGGATTTCGCCGTCGCTGACGCTGACCGGCCAGCTGGTTCGCCTCGAACCCCTCACCCTCGACCACGTTGATGGGCTGCGCGAGGCCGTCCGCGACGGTGAGCTGCACACCGCATGGTGGACCTCGACGCCGAGCCCCGACGCCATGGCCGCCGACATTCGCAATAAATTGGCGCTGCGGGACGCCGGCAGCATGGTGCCGTTCGCCTGCATTCGGCTTGTCGACGGCGTAACCGTGGGCGTGACCACATATTATGACTTCTCCCCGGAGGTTCCCCGGCTGGAAATCGGCTACACCTGGAGCCGGGCCAGCAGCCACGGCACCGGCACTAATCCAGACTCAAAACTATTACTGCTCGAATACGCTTTCGAGGAATTGGGGTGTCAGCGGGTGGGAATCCGCACCAAATGGTCAAACCATCAATCCCGAGCCGCAATCGAACGACTGGGGTTAAAGCGCGATGGTATTTTGCGGTCCTATGCCAGGCTGCGGAATGGCGTTATCGATGATGCCGTGCTCTACTCGGCCCTCTCCACCGAATGGCCCGCCATCAAGGCTGGCCTGACGACCCGGGTGAACCGCCACATGACCGATGCGGCACGCGACGCAGCCCAGTAATTGCGTCACCAGCGTCCCCAACTTGTACACTACCTTGCATGGCAGCGAAGGCAGATACGAGCTTCACCGTGGGCACGGAGTTCACGGAAAATGGGCGCACCGGCACAATCCACACCCCGCATGGCGACATTCACACCCCGGCGTTTATCCCTGTGGGCACCAAGGCAACCGTGAAAACGCTCACCCCAGAGCAGGTCAAAGCCACGGGCGCGCAGGCGGTGCTGGCCAACGCCTACCATCTCTACCTCCAGCCGGGTCCGGATATTGTTGACGAGGCCGGCGGCGTTGCCGCCTTCCAAAACTGGGACGGCCCCACCTACACCGACTCCGGCGGGTTCCAGGTGATGAGCCTGGGCGTGGGCCATAAAAAGGTACTCATGATGGATCACGTGAGCCAAGAACCTGTGGCCCGCACCGAAAAGAAAGACCGCTATGCCCTGGTGGATGAGGAAGGCGTGAACTTCCGCAGCGTGATCGACGGCTCAAAGCACCGATTCACCCCGGAAATCTCCATGCAGATCCAACACCAACTCGGCGCTGATATCATGTTTGCGTTCGATGAGCTGACGGTGTTGGCGGACACCCGAGAATACCAAGAGGCCTCGGTGGACCGCACCCATCGGTGGGCGAAAAGGTGTTTGGATGAGCACGATAAGTTGACTCGGGAGCGCGTCGGCAAGCCCCGGCAATCCCTGTGGGGAGTGGTGCAGGGCGCCCAGTACGAGGACCTGCGTCGTAAAGCAACCCGCGGACTCATAGAACTTTCCAATCAAGCCGAAGCGGAGGGGCGGCGCGGCTTCGGCGGCTTCGGTATCGGCGGCGCGCTCGAAAAAGAAAACCTCGGCACCATCGTCGGCTGGGTGTGCGACGAACTACCCGCCACCAAACCCCGCCACCTCCTGGGAATCTCGGAACCCGACGACCTCTTCCGCGCCATCGAAGCAGGCGCAGACACATTCGACTGCGTTGCCCCTACCCGACTCGGACGACGCGGCGGAGCATACACATTAGATGGGCGAGTCAACCTCACCGCAGCCCGATTCAAACGCGATTTCGAACCCATCGACGCCGAATTCGGTGGCTACGTGTCGGAAAACTACACCCGCGCCTACATCCACCACCTCTTCAAAGCCAAAGAATTCCTAGGCGGCACCCTCTGCACAATCCACAACGTGAGCTTCATCGTGCGCCTAGTCGACAACATTCGGGCCGCCATCAACGGCGGATACTACGAAGACTACAAACGCGAATTCTTAGGCCGATACTATCATTCATGAGCCTTGATGCGGCGAATAACCAGGTACGTGATCGGCATGACCGCCACCTCAACCAGCGTCTTCCACACAAACCCCACCACCACATAATTCGCCGTATCACCAACCGTAGAAATCCCGATAACCGGCGCGGCGATCAGGCAAAAAATCAGCGTGTCGCCAAACTCACCCACCACAGTCGACCCCAACAGCCGCTTCCATAAACCCCGCTCGCCCAGCCGATCCTTCATGAACGTGAGCAACCACGCATTGAGCAGCTGCCCCGCCGCATATCCGCTTAACGACGCCACCACAATCCGGGGCACCAACCCCAGGGTGGCGGCAAACGCCGCCTGCCCCTCGTAAAACGACGCCGCCGGCAACGAAATCGCCACATAAAATGTAGAAACCACAATAATCATGGCGAGAAACCCAGTCCACACCGCGCGCCGGGCCGCCCGAAACCCATAACACTCACTTATCACATCCCCAATCACATAAGCCGCAGGGAACAGGAAAAACGCGCCATCCGTCACCAGCGGACCCACCTGCACGCCCTTGGTGGAGACAATGTTAGACAAAATAAAAATCGTGGTGAACAGGGCAAGCAACACCGGATAGGCGGACTTCTGCACCGGAATATATGAAGAACCTGAAGGCATAGCGGATATTCTATATTTCCCTATGGTGAATATCATATTGCGGTCCGGGTTGCATGAGAGTAATGCTAAGGGTAAAACCACCTATGGCCAGGAAAAATATCAAAAATGCTGACCATGATTCGCCATCATGATGACACCTACGCCTACGAGCCCCTCACCCGTAGATGGAGCACCCCCAGACTCGACTACGAACAGGCCCCCGCCCACGAAAAACTCGACCTTCACACCAGGGTTGCCGCAGCCTCTGTGCGCACCGCCGTCATCACCGGCCTGGCCGCCGGAATCCTGCACCACATTCCCATACTCAACCACACCAACCAGGTGGTGGTGCACCTCACCCTGCCCGGTCGGCAACAGCCGCCGCCCAGATCCCAATGGGAAAACAGCATCCTCCGCTACCGATACGCGGTGCTCCCGGACGCCGATATATGCCTCATCGGCGGCAACCGCGTCACCAGCCTTGCCCGCACCTTCACCGACATATGCACCATCAACGGGGAACTAGAAGGGCTCGCCTTCCTCGAAGCCGCCCTCCACATGGGGCACAGCAAACAAGAATTCCAGGCCTACATAGACCGAAACGACCATCGGTGGGGCATGGCCTGCGCCCAAAAGGTTCTTGACCAGGCATTATATGGAATCGAATCCGTGTATGAGACCTATGCCCGCTATATCATCACCACCATGCTACCGGCCCTTCAGGTTGATCCGCAGGCGATCATTCCCATTCCTAGCAGGTGGTATTATGACGGGTTCTCGCGGCGGCGGGTGGATCTCCTGATCGAGCGGTTCATCATTGTTGAGATTGATGGGCGGATAAAATACCAGCAAAGCCAAGACAAACTCATTGAGGTGCTCTCCGACCAGGTGTATCGAGAAAAGCACCTGATTCGCCACGGCTACCACGTGCTGAGGTTCGCCCCCTGGGAGCTCAAAACCCTTTTGATCCCCACCCTCACCCAAACCCTGGACATGCTGCGCTGCGACCACGCGCCTGAAGTCCACCAGATTCCTAACCTACAGGCTGGGCACCCATCGTGGGATAACCGGTTCGCGGTCGCCTAAGCAAGGCTGTTGTGGCCCGGGGGTTGGGCTGAGGTGCGCTGAGGTCAGGTGGGGGTTGGGGGCTCGGCTTTGCGGTCTTTTGTGCCTTTTATGCCTTGAGTAGCCGTTTTCCCCTGAAATTCCGATCTTCGTCGCTCTGAATTGGGTGTGGGCTTTTGTTTGGGGTGTGGGTAGCAGATCTGATAAGCATGGTGTTTGGTTTTTGGGTGGTGATCGCCCTGCGGATTTGGGG
>CAUVMZ010000126.1:0-8823 GCA_963552855.1 uncultured Corynebacterium sp.
CTGCGCGCCATCTTCGGCGAGAAGGCCCGCGAGGTGCGTGACACCTCGATGAAGGTGCCGCACGGTGAGACCGGTAAGGTCATTGGGGTGCGCCGCTTCTCCCGGGAGGATGAGGACGACCTGGGCCCGGGCGTCAACGAGATGATTCGGGTGTATGTGGCCCAGAAACGGAAGATCCAGGACGGCGACAAGCTGGCCGGTCGGCACGGCAACAAGGGTGTGGTGGGGAAGATCCTGCCGCAGGAAGACATGCCATTCCTGCCCGACGGCACCCCGGTCGATGTGATCCTCAATACGCACGGTGTGCCGCGTCGTATGAACATCGGCCAGGTGCTGGAGGTTCACCTGGGTTGGTTGGCGGCTGCCGGCTGGAAGGTCGACGTGAACGATCCCGCCAACGCCAAGCTGCTGGAGACCCTGCCCGAGGACCTGTACGATGTGCCCGCCGGCTCGTTGACCGCCACCCCGGTGTTCGACGGCGCCACGAACGACGAGATCGCCGGCCTGCTCGCTAATTCCCTGCCCAACCGCGACGGGGATGTGATGGTGAACGCCGACGGTAAGGCCCAGCTTTTCGACGGCCGTTCCGGCGAGCCGTTCCCCTACCCGGTGTCGGTCGGCTACATGTACATTCTGAAGCTGCACCACCTGGTGGACGAGAAGATTCACGCCCGCTCCACCGGCCCGTACTCCATGATTACCCAACAGCCGCTGGGCGGTAAGGCCCAATTCGGTGGCCAGCGCTTCGGCGAAATGGAGGTGTGGGCCATGCAGGCCTATGGTGCCGCCTACACGCTGCAAGAGCTGCTCACCATCAAGTCCGACGACGTGGTGGGCCGCGTGAAGGTGTATGAGGCCATTGTGAAGGGTGAAAACATCCCCGACCCGGGTATTCCCGAGTCGTTCAAGGTGTTGCTCAAGGAATTGCAGTCCCTGTGCTTGAACGTGGAGGTTTTGTCCGCCGATGGCACCCCGATGGAACTGTCGGGCTCCGACGATGATGATTTTGACCAGGCTGGTGCCTCAATGGGTATCAACTTGAGCCGCGATGAGCGTTCCGACGCTGACATTGCCTAACGGTATTTCACCACACTTCTTTAAGAAAGGGAGCTACGTGCTCGACGTCAACTTCTTCGAAGAGCTTCGCATCGGCCTGGCGACCGCTGACGACATCCGCCGGTGGTCGAAGGGCGAGGTTAAGAAGCCGGAGACCATCAACTACCGTACCCTAAAGCCCGAAAAGGACGGCCTGTTCTGCGAACGGATTTTCGGTCCCACCCGGGACTGGGAGTGCGCCTGCGGCAAATACAAGCGGGTGCGCTACAAGGGCATCATTTGTGAACGCTGCGGTGTGGAAGTCACCAAGTCCAAGGTGCGCCGCGAACGCATGGGCCATATCGAATTGGCGGCCCCGGTCACCCACATTTGGTATTTCAAGGGTGTGCCGTCCCGCCTGGGCTACCTGCTGGACCTGGCCCCCAAGGATCTCGAACGCATCATCTATTTCGCGGCCAATATCATCACCAGTGTGGATGATGAGGCCCGCCACAACGACCTCACCACCCTCGAAGCGGAAATGCTGCTGGAAAAGAAGGATGTGGAGGCCGATGCGGAATCCGAGCTTGCGGAGCGGGCCCAAAAACTGGAAGAGGACCTGGCCGAACTAGAGGCCGCGGGTGCCAAGGCGGACGCGCGTCGTAAAGTGCAAAACGCTGCCGACAAGGAAATGCAGCACATTCGGGAGCGCATGGAGCGGGAAATCGACCGCCTGGAGGAAATTTGGCAAACCTTCGTCAAACTGTCCCCCAAGCAAATGATTATCGACGAAACCATCTACGAGGAACTCGTCGACCGCTATGAGGACTACTTCACCGGCGGCATGGGTGCCGAAGCTATTCAAACACTCATTCGGAACTTTGATCTTGATGCGGAGGCCGAAGAGCTGCGCACCATCATTGCCGAGGGCAAGGGCCAGAAGAAAATGCGGGCCCTCAAACGCCTCAAGGTGGTGGCCGCGTTCCAACGCTCCGGCAACGACCCCGCCGGCATGGTGCTCGACTGCATTCCGGTCATCCCCCCGGAGCTGCGCCCCATGGTGCAACTTGACGGTGGCCGCTTCGCCACCTCTGACCTCAACGACCTGTACCGGCGCGTCATCAACCGCAACAACCGCCTCAAGCGCATGATCGACCTCGGCGCCCCCGAGATCATCGTCAATAACGAGAAGCGCATGCTGCAGGAATCCGTCGACGCTTTGTTCGACAACGGTCGCCGGGGACGCCCCGTCACCGGCCCGGGCAACCGACCCCTGAAATCCCTGTCCGACCTGCTCAAGGGCAAGCAGGGCCGGTTCCGCCAAAACCTGCTTGGTAAGCGCGTGGACTACTCCGGGCGTTCCGTTATTATTGTCGGCCCGCAGCTCAAACTGCACGAGTGCGGCCTGCCGAAACTCATGGCACTGGAACTGTTCAAGCCGTTCGTCATGAAGCGGCTGGTCGAACACGACTTCGCCCAAAACATCAAGTCCGCCAAGCGCATGGTGGAACGCCACCGGCCCGAGGTGTGGGATGTGCTGGAAGAAGCCATCGCCGAACACCCGGTGATGCTCAACCGCGCCCCCACCCTGCACCGCCTGGGTATCCAAGCCTTCGAACCGAAACTCATCGAAGGCAAGGCCATCCAGCTGCACCCGCTGGCCTGCGAAGCCTTCAACGCCGACTTCGACGGCGACCAAATGGCCGTGCACCTGCCGCTGTCCGCGGAGGCGCAGGCGGAAGCCCGCATCCTCATGCTGGCATCCAATAACATCCTGTCGCCCGCATCCGGCAAGCCGCTGGCCATGCCCCGCCTAGACATGGTGACCGGCCTGTACTACCTCACCATGGACAAGCGTGAGGACGAATTCGGCGGCCAAGGCGCCTACCGGCCCGCCACCGCCGACGGCCCCGCCACCGGCGTGTACTCCTCCGTGGCGGAAGCCATCATGGCCAAGGACCGCGGCGTGTTGGGCCTGCAAGCCAAGATCAAGGTGCGCATCTCCCACCTGCGGCCCCCCGCCGACATCGAGGCGGAGCATTTCCCCGACGGCTGGGAGCAGGGCCAAACCTGGCTGGCGGAAACCACCCTGGGTCGCATCCTCTTCAACGAGCTGCTGCCCTGGAACTACCCGTACCTTGAAGGCGTCATGGTGCGCAAAGGCGGCGGCACCGACAAAATCATGCTCGGCGACGTCATTAACGACCTCGCCGCTAAATACCCCATGATTACCGTCGCCCAAACCATGGACAAGATGAAGGACGCCGGCTTCTACTGGGCTACCCGCTCCGGTGTCACCATCGCCATGTCCGACGTGCTGGTGCTGGACAACAAGGAAGAAATGCTCGAATCCTACGAGGCCGAGGCCCAGGAGATCGAACGCAAATACTGGGAGCAAGGTGCCCTCACCACCCGCGACCGGTACGAACGCCTGGTCGAATTGTGGAAGCATGCCACCGACACGGTGGGTAAGGCCGTGGAAGAGCTCTACCCGGACGATAACCCAATCCCCATGATTGTGAAGTCCGGTGCTGCCGGTAACATGCGCCAAATCTGGACGCTGGCCGGCATGAAGGGCATGGTGGTGAACTCCAAGGGTGACTACATCACCCGGCCGATCAAAACCTCCTTCCGGGAAGGACTGTCGGTGCTGGAGTACTTCAACAACTCCCACGGCTCCCGCAAGGGCCTGGCCGACACCGCCTTGCGTACCGCCGACTCGGGTTACCTCACCCGTCGTCTCGTGGACGTGGCACAGGACGTCATCGTTCGGGAAGAAGACTGCGGCACCGCCCAAGGCATCCGCGTTCCCATCTCCGAGGAAGTTAAAGACGTTGAGGGTAATGTCGTGGGCTACACACCGCATCCCATGATCGAAACCTCCGTGTCCGGCCGTGCCCTCGCCAAGGCGGTCACCCAAGGCGACGAAGTGCTGGCCGAGGCCGGCGACTACCTCACTGACGAACTGGTCACCAAACTCGTCAACGCCGGGGTGGATCAGGTCCGTGTTCGCTCCGTGCTCACCTGCCAAACCGCCACCGGCGTGTGCGCCAAGTGCTATGGCATTTCCATGGCCTCCGGCAAGCAGGTCGACATTGGCGAAGCCGTGGGCATTGTGGCCGCCCAATCCATTGGCGAGCCCGGCACCCAGCTGACGATGCGTACCTTCCACCAGGGTGGTGTTGGTGGCGACATCACCGGCGGCCTGCCCCGCGTGCAGGAACTCTTTGAAGCCCGCGTGCCCAAGAACCGCGCCCCCATCGCCTCGGTGGCCGGCACGGTACACCTGGAAGACGAAGGCAACTTCTACACCCTCACCATCAGCCCCGATGATGGTTCGGACGATGTGGTGTACGAGAAACTGTCCAAGCGCCAGGGCCTGGCCAACGTGCGTGTGCCCATGAGCTCCAACCCGGGCGCCTGGATCGAACGCACCCTGGCCGAAGGTGACCACGTGAACGTCGGCGACCGCCTCTTGCGCGGTCCCGCCGACCCCCACGATGTTCTGGAAATCCTGGGCCGCCGCGGTGTGGAACAACACCTGGTTGATGAAGTGCAGGCCGTGTACCGCGCCCAAGGCGTGGCCATCCACGACAAGCACATCGAAATCATCATCCGCCAAATGCTGCGCCGCGGCACCGTGATCGAATCCGGCTCTACCGAATTCCTCCCCGGCACCCTTGTCGACCTGGCGGAGGCCAAGGCCGCTAACACGGAGGCCATCAAGGCCGGTGGCCGGGCTGCCGAGCTGCGCTCCGAAATCATGGGCATCACGAAGGCCTCCCTGGCCACCGAGTCCTGGTTGTCGGCCGCCTCCTTCCAGGAAACCACTCGCGTGCTCACCGATGCAGCCATCAATAAGCGCTCCGACAAGCTGATTGGCCTGAAAGAGAACGTGATTATTGGTAAGCTCATTCCGGCCGGCACCGGCATCGCCCGGTATCGTAATATTGCGGTGAAGCCCACCGAGGCCGCCCGCAATGCCGCGTACTCCATCCCCACCTATGGTGATGCCATCTATGGTGACGATGGGTACGGTGACTTCACGGGTGCCTCCGTCCCGCTGGACGAAGCATTCGACATGTAGTCAGCTAAGAATCCGCAATTTCTGGTCTGCATAACCCGCCCCACCTGGGTAACCGTGGTGGGGCGGGTTTCTCGTTTCCCGCTTTACGACGCCTAAAGCACCCCGCCGGGCCTGATGCTACGCCGCATCCTCCGTGTCTTCCTCGTCTAACTCTGGCTCATCATCCTGTGGAACCCGCGAAGTCAATAACAACCCATCCATATCAAACAGCGGACGCGACTGCGGACCCGTCATCCGAATATTGAAACCCTGCTCCCGCTCATGGCAACTATGCACCAGCGTGAACGCACTGTTTAGAGACCTCAACGAAAAACCAGGGGCTATCCACCTTCGAGACCATTCGACAGATCTAGCATTACAATATGGCCCATAGAGAGTCGCCACCTGATTAATTAGGAGGTGCGTTGAAGCTTATTCAGCTGTTGGGAAAACTCATCTACACCAATAGGTAGAAAATCAGAGAGGAACTACCTCCGCGCACGCGGAGAATACGGACCATGGGATTTGCATTTTACGGTGAAAATAGAACTACCTCCGCGTGCGCGGAGAATACAGGCGAGAAGCGATCATGCCATCCACCGACTCGGAACTACCTCCGCACACGCAGAGAATACCTAAATGAGCTGGGTCTTTTATAGCATGATTCTCAAAAATGGGCCAAATTTGGCTCTGGAATCTGGGATCTATAGCCGAATTATGGGGTGAAAATTCTGCCACTGACAATCCTTCATCCCCCATGATCCTTATAATCCCACCAATACGTTACATTGAAGCTTATTCCTCTGGTAGCCGTTCAACGCTTAGCAGGAGCATGCTTTCCCAGCAGCTGAATAAACTTCGTCATCCCCCGTGTTTTCGGTTGCCAGTCGTTATCACCAACCCCGCCACTAGGAGGGTGATGGTTGTGGCCCAAATGAGCATGTGCGTGGGTATGGTAGTGGAGAGTTTGGAGAAAACTAGATTCCCGAGCGGCATCACGGCTGCGGAGCTCGTGGTGACGACCGCAATGACACTGCCCATCTTTTCTCTCGGGATTTCGCGTTGTAGCTGGCTGAAGAGAATGATGTTATAAACCGTCACGAGTGCGGTGACGATCGTCAGCGAGATAATGGTTGCCCATATCCCAGCGGTAAGGCATAAAAGCAAGGCCAGGGCAATTGGTGCCATGAGCTGACTTGCACGGATGCGCCGCAACCATACCGCGATGATTGCGGCAGTGAGTGCTGCGGTAACCGCCCCGGCCGCTTCGAAAAAATTCGCAAGCCCGAACATGGATGCGTTCGCACCGGTTTCTGCTATACGATTCAGCAGAATGAACGTGTTGCTCGGCAGGAGGAAGTTGATACTCAGCGCGCCTAGCACTTCACCCCGCAGAATCAAATGTTTGGTGATAACGCGAATGCTTTGGAAGAATGCGCGCTCTTGTTGTTCGTGTTTGTCGGCTTGGCGGGGTGGGTCCGCCGGGAGCGGAAGCGTGAGGAGAAAGGAGATGATAAAGGAGATGCTGTTTATTGTGAGGCTCAGCGGAAAGGCTTCCGATCCCCCGACCGCGAGTAGTAATGCGCCCAGTCCTGGCCCGGCGGCGCGAGAGGTTTCACTAAAACCCGTGTAAACGCTGTTGTATCGCTCCAGTCCTTCTGCGGGGACCATCGACGGGATGAGCGCTCGACTGGCCGGTGAATATAAGCTGGCGACTGCTGACGTTATGACGGCAACGACCACCCCGGTGAAAACAACGCTGCTCATCGGCACTAAGAGCAGTACCGCAGCGGCGGCGAGGCAGACCACGGCCGCGGCGGCGTCGAGTAGAAGAAGCAGGGTTCGTTTGTCGAATTTGTCCAGCCAGGTGGTGGCGGAGATTCCCACGAGAACGATGGTGAAGCCTGCGGTGGCATTTACCCAGCCCACACTGTTATTGCCCCCGGCTTTGCTGACCGTCCACGTCATCACAACGGTGTAGGCGAGTGTGCCGATCCTTGAGAATGTGGTGGCGCCGATCAGCCAGTAGGGTCCGAGTTTCTGTGGTCCGATCGTCATAGGGTAAGGGTAGCCCTGCGGTTGAGCGTGGAGTGGCTTGCCGGCCCGTTCCGTTGAATGGCGCCCGTCGTGCCATCACCATAAAACCCAAGCCGGGCCGGTGATCGAGTTAACGATCTTTTGCCGTTGCATTAGCTTGTTCGCGGGCGAGTATGGATGGGAGTTTTTCGGCCCATTTGAGTGAGTCTTTCACCCCGTCGGCGATGCTTAGCTCGGCCCGCCAATCAAGGAGCCGTTCGGCCTTGGCTGTCAGGGTCGCGCACCCTGCGACGTCACCAAGCCGTGGGGGTGCGGTTTGTACGTCGAGTGGTTTGCCGGTGGCGTCCTTGAACGCGTCGACAAGCTCGAACACTGTTGTGCCTGTTCCGGTTCCAAGATTGATGATGTCGAAGCCGTCGATTGCGGAGCTTGCGATGACCTTGTCGAAGTTTTGGAGGGCTGCCACATGGGCCCGGGCGAGATCCCAAACATGCACGTAGTCGCGGAGCCCGGAGCCGTCCCGGGTGGGCCAATCAATACCTGTGACGGTGAATACTCCCTCGTGTTGGTATGCTTCGATCATTTTGCCGAGGGCGTGTGTCGGCTTGGGGTCTTGGAGGCCGCTGCGCATGGCCGGATCGGCGCCGATGGGGTTGAAGTAGCGTAGTGCGATCACGTTCATGTCGCCGGTGGCGGCGAAGTCACGCAGGATGCGTTCCAGCATCCATTTCGATGCCGAGTAAGGGCTTTGCGGGGCGACTGCTGCGGACTCGTCGACCATGTAATCATCGCCGGCCTCGTACATGGATGCGGTGGAGCTGAGGATGAACCGGCGCACGCCGAGGGCCGAGAGCTCGCGTAACAGCGTAATAGACTTAGCGACATTGTTTTCGTAGTAGGCCAGTGGTGTGGATACGGATTCCGGGACCACGATTTTTGCGGCGCAGTGGATGACGGCATCAATATCGGGGTGTTCGGACAGGATGCGGCGGATGAGGGCGGTGTCTGCGATGTCGCCCTCGTAGTTCGCATACGGCCGCGCGAATTCCCGGAGCCCTTTGCTGTAGTCGTCCAGGATGACGGGCGTGATGCCATTGTCTGTGCAGCATGCTGCGATGGTAGAGCCGATGTAGCCTGCGCCGCCGGTGATGAGAACCTTCATGAGCTTTCCTTCTGTCGAATGGCCGCCATCGTCAGGCGCGCCCCAGCAAAGATTCTAGACGACGTTGGTTGGTGTGTGCCGAGTTTAGCTTATCGACGGCCGACCCAGCCCTTGCTCAACGTGTGGCCTGGCCCGGCTCCGGAAAACCTGGGTAATTATCATATTGTGGAATTACCTCCGTATACGCAGGAGAATATCATGGGTAGCGCTCTGATTCGTATCTTTTAGCGTCCTTTCTATAGAAAAATTCCACCAGCCTGGTGAGATTGTTTGGCGAAAGTCCAGGCGCTTAGCGGGTCTATTAATCTCCTAATCGTCAGCGGCTAGCTGAGTTTTTCTTTCCCAATAAGGGTTGTCCTGTTCCTCATCGGAATACGGGTCGAATACGATGGGATCAGAATTGCCGCGGGGGCGACGCAGGTATTCAAAATCCCCGGAAAGTACGACTTCGATACCATCCCAATCAAGGAAGCTTATTCAGCCTCGCCACGTGTGACTAGTTTCCTGAAATAACAAAAGACAA
>CAUVMZ010000127.1:0-8634 GCA_963552855.1 uncultured Corynebacterium sp.
GAGTAAATCGGCAGCTGGCGACGCCGAGGCGGCTGTGACACCGGTGGGGGTGATGGGGGTGGTGGTGCGGGAGATGAGCGTGAGCATGGGTGGGGCTGGTGTTGTTGCAGTTGGGAGGAGGCTTGGGCCCAGCTTTAGTCGTCGTAAAGCGGGGGCGCAATGTGTTGTAAGTAACAGGGGTGGGGAGAGAATGTGATTCTTATCCTGTTTTTTGGACATTAGTCTTAAATAATACGGTGAATGGGGGTAAGATGTGACCTATTCTGACTGTCTCATCATTGGTAATGAGCATCACTAAATGCTATGTGAAAATTTCAGTGCATACTGAAGGAAAGTGATGATTTATGAAGCGTACGGTTATAGCGGCAGTAGGCACTGCGCTGCTAGCCTCCCTTAGCCTTAGTGCCTGTTCTGCTAACTCCGGTAATAATATTGAGCTGACTGTATGGACCAGTCAGGAAGACCAAAAAGACCAAGACGCCTGGCTGCAAACCATGCAAGCCTGGTTCGAGGAAGACCACCCCGAACTGAATATCACCTGGCACAACTCCGTGGTTCCGCCGGATTCCGCTGTCGATACGGTGGGGCAAGACCCCGCTGCCGCCGCCGACGTTTACCAATTCGCCAATGACCAGTTGGGAACCCTGATGTCCGCGGGTGCCGTCGGGCAACTATCCGACAATGGTGAGGCGATGTTGAAGGGATACGCTGAAGAAAGCCTCCTCAACTCGGTCAAGGGGCCCGACGATCAGTATTATGGCCTGCCTTACGAGCCCAACACCTGGTTCGTCTACTACGACAAATCCAAACTTAGCAGCGAGGAAGTCAACTCCTTCGACCTCATGCTGGAGAAAGCCAAAGTCTCCTTCCCGCTGTCGAACTCCTGGTATATGCCCGCTTTCTATGCGGCGACCGGCACCACCTTCTTCGGCGAAGACGGTCTCGATGAGGAGGCCGGCATCCAAGCTGGCGACAAAGCTGCTGACGTGACAAAATACCTGGTCAACCTGGTTCATAACCCCAATTTCATCAACGATAATGATGGCGCTGGTTTAGGCTCGCTCGGCAAAGGTGTGGATGTGGTGTTCTCCGGCGCCTGGGATTCCGAAAACGCCAAAAAAGCCCTGGGCGATAACCTTGGGGTGGCCATGGTCCCCATGTTCAACATTGATGGGCAAGACACCCAAATGAAGGCGTTTGCCGGATCCAAGGCAATTGCCTATAACCCGCACACGAAATATCCCCGGGAAGCCGCCATGTTCGCGGAGTTCCTCGCTTCTGCGGAATCGCAAAAGGTGCACTACGAGAAGAACGGGGTGATTCCGGCGGATAAGAACTTGGCCTCAGATGAAAAAATCAGTGCAGATCCGGTCGCTATTGCCCTCATTAAAACGGTGACGAATGGATCCATTTTGCAGCCCACAATCAAGAAGATGACCGATTTTTGGGACCCCGCCGAAAACTTTGGTCGAGCTCTGCTCAACCGGGAGGTCACCGAGGAGAACGCTGCAGAAAAGACTGATGCATGGTTCAAGGCTTATAAATAACCGAAAGACGATTTGAGGACTATAGGACTATAAGTCATGCTTTCCACGTTGAAAACCGTTCAAACGAACGGCGATATTTACACCAAACTCTCCCTGTTAGTGTTTGGTCTTGGCAATATGAAACGCGGCCAAGTGGCCAAGGGATTAATATTCCTCGCCATCGAAATTGCCGCCCTGATCTGGTTCTTCACCATTGGCCTGCAAAAAATCCTGGAATTGCCAGGACTCGGCAGCAATGGCGAACAAACGAAAGAAAAAATCGACGGATACTGGTATTACGACCAAACCACGCCCTCGGTGGTGGTATTGCTCTATGGCGTGGTGGCCATCTGCTGCCTTATCGCCCTGATTTGGTTTGCCACCGTCTCCTGTCGCAGCGCCTACAAGGCCCAAGAATCGCAGATGCGCACCGGCACTGTCCGGAGCTTCCAGGAGGATCTACGGCAGCTGACCAACGATGATGCGCACATCACCTTTATGACGCTGCCCACCCTGGGAATTTTGCTGTTCACCATTTTGCCGCTGATCTTCATGATCTCCATGGCATTTACCAGCTATGATTCCCGCCATACTCTGTATTTCGAATGGGTGGGTTTTGAAAACTTCGGCAAGGTGCTTTCCAACAGCGGCGGCATTGTGAACCTCGGCCTCTTTGTCGAGGTGCTGGTTTGGACCCTGGTGTGGGCGTTCTTTGCCACCTTCCTGAACTACTTCCTGGGCATGTTCGTGGCCATGATGATTAACCGCCGCACCACCATAGGGAAGAACGCGTGGCGCGCAATTTTCTCCCTGTCTGTGGCTGTGCCGCAGTTCGCATCCTTGCTGGTCATGCGTTCCATGTTGCAGCCGCAAGGTGCTATTAACCGGTTGCTCATGAGCTCCGGGCTTATCGATGACCCCCTGCCGTTCTTCACCGATACCACCTGGGCTCGGGTGACGGTTATTGTGATTAACCTATGGGTCGGCATTCCGTTCACCATCATGCAGATCACCGGTATTTTGCAAAACATTCCGAGTGAACTCTACGAGGCCGCCCGCTTGGATGGGGCATCCTGGTGGCAAACCTACCGGTTTATCACCATGCCCTACCTGCTGTTTGTGACCACCCCATACCTGATTACGACGTTCACCGCCAACGTCAATAACTTCAATGTGATCTACATGCTCTCTGGCGGTAGCCCGACCCCCGTCGGGGCGTCTGCAGGTAAGACCGACCTATTGATTACCTGGCTCTATAAACTCACGGTGGACCGAGGCGACTATAACGTGGGTGCTGTTATCGGTATTTTGACATTTATTGTGCTCAGCGCGGTTGCCCTCATCACCTATCGCCGTTCCGGCTCGTATCGCAATGAGGAGGGATTCCAGTGACCGACAAAACCACGGGTGCCGCCGCTGTCACCGATGCCAATCAACCAAAACTTCACGACCAAGTCGCATCCCGCCGGATTACCGACATCGCGGTCCACGCGCTGCTCGGGATCCTGGCCATTATCTGGGTCATGCCCATTGTCTGGGTGGTGTTGGAAAGTTTCAACAAGGACACCGCTCCCTACCAGCAGACTTTCTTCCCCACCGAATACACCTTGAATAATTACGTGCAGTTGTTCACGGAAACCGAGGTGCTGAACTTCCCGCGCATGTTCATGAACACGTTCATTGTTGCGGTCTTCACCTGCGTGATTTCCGTGAGCTTCGTGCTGCTGGTGTCGTTCTGCCTCTCCCGGCTCCGGTTCCCCTTCCGGCGCATCTACATGAACACGGCCCTGGTGTTGGGCATGTTCCCCGGCATTATGGCCGTGGTTGCCATTTACTTCATCCTCAAGGCTCTGCGGCTCACGGGCGGCAGCACCACCAACATTGCCCTGATCATTGTGTATTCGGCCGGCGCCGGCATGACCTTCTACATGATGAAGGGCTACATGGACACCATTCCGGCCAGCCTGGATGAGGCCGCCTACCTGGACGGTTGCTCCAAGTGGCAGGTGTTCTACCTGGTTATTTTGCCGATTGTCAAGCCCATGATTGTGTACCAGGCAATCACTGGCTTCCTGATCCCATGGCTGGACTTCGTGCTGGCCCGCGCAATCGCCCGCACGCAGGATAATTACACGGTTTCCCTGGGCCTTTGGCGCATGCTGGAGCGCGAATATATTCAGGACTGGTTTGCCCGGTTTGCGGCCGGCGCCGTTTGCGTGTCGGTCCCCATTGTGATCCTGTTCATTCTCATGCAGCGGTTCTACCAGGAGTCCATGGCCGGCTCCGTGAAGGGCTAATATAGAAACGGTCATTCTATCCTGAGATTATGTTTGATTCGGGGGCAATGAATTTTGCCCCCGATAGTGGGCTGTTGAGTCGCTACTTTGGGGGGTGGTGGCGAATGGGAAAGTTGCAGTGTCATGCAAAATTTTCCGGTAGCCGATGAGCTGCTTATTGGTGAAATAAGCAGCTTTTTTGCTTTACGACGCCCCACCCTCACCCCGCCGGCCGGTAGCATACTCTCTAAGCTGGGGACCCTCCAGGGTGGGGATTTTTTCTTGGGGAAACTCCCGTGACGGACCCGTCATGCGACGGGTCCCCAGCTTATCGGATTTGCTGCGTGGGGCATTGTGAAGGTCCTGTGGGGTGCGGGCGGGGTTTTGGTGTGATTTAGGTACGGATCCGGCCCTGGGGGCCGTCGTAAAGCTGGAGTAGCAAACCGGATAAGCTGGGGACCTTTCAAAACGCGCGCATAACCCCACCCGTAACTCCCGCCGTCGACCGGGTCCCCAGCTTAGAAAGAGTGCAGCCTTTGAGTGGGGGATTGACAATGTGCACAATTATTTGTTAGGATCACCTAGCAAACCGACCGTCGGTCTAGTAAGGGAAGGGACCTCTATGGGGCGTGGAATCCAGGGGGCAGTGCTGAAGGCGCTTGGGTCACAGGATCATGTGATGACCGTTGTGGGCAGGGAGCGTCGCGCGGAACACTTTATTCGAATACATTTTCGCTCTGAAACCCTACTTCAAGAAATCATTGATACGCCCGGAAGCTTCATTCGTGGCTGGTTTCCGGATCCCGATGGGGGCAATAAACAATTTCAACGCGGATACACCATCATCAACGCGGATCCGGCAGCTGGTACCTTTGATATCGACTTCGTTATCCATCAACCTCTCGGTCCGGCATCGGCGTGGGCGTTGAACTGCGAAACGGGCGACGAGCTGGTGGTCACCCGTTATGGCGCCGATGCCTTTAGCCTATTGGATCCGCCGCCTGCGGGATATCTCTTCCTCGGAGACCTAGCGGCATATCCAGCCATATATGAAATTGTGGCCAGCATTCCCAAAGACCAGAAAGTAGTGGTCTACTTAGAGAGTCATAGCGAACACGATTTCGAGCTGCCATTGCCGGAGGGGCCGAATATCGAAGCCGCTTGGGTGCCGGAGTTGCCGGATGGTCAAGGGTTGGTGCAGGCTCTTGCTGGTAGGGACTGGGCCGGCTGGTACGCCTGGGTTACCGCGGAAGTCCTGACCACACGTCGGGCAAAAACCCTGCTCCAACGGGAATTCGATATCAATCGGCCAATGTTGCACGCGCAGGCCTATTGGGTGCGCGGCAAATCCATGGGACGGTCCCGTGCCGCCGCACAGCCGGCACAACCAGCAGTGCAACCTGCACAGACCACATCGGCCACGCAGACTACACCACAGCAACAGCAGTCGGAATCGCTTCTGAGGCCCGCGAGACGTGCCCTCATCATGGGTGGCATCGCTCAGGCACTGGTTGCGGTCCTGGAAATCATGCCGTTTATCTTATTTGCCGAGGTTGCGCGCCTATTTCTCCGGGGTGGGAGCCGCGACGAGTTTATCGCCACAAGTTTTGTCGCGCTCCTCGTCATGGGCGCCAACGCCTTGGGAACCGCCCTAGTGCTTTTCGGCATGCACTATTTTGATAGCCGGTTTGAAATGGCTGTCCGTCGCCGATTCATGTCGAAGCTCACGGTGCTGCCGCTTGGCTGGTTTGGCAATCGCAAGGCGGTTGACGTGAAAAAGCTCGTGAGCGATGACGTGGCTTCCTTGCACTACCTCATCACACATGCTGTGCTGGATCTGGTATCAGCGGTGGTGACGCCGCTCGTCGCGCTCGCCTATCTTTTCGCCGTGCAATGGCGACTCGGCCTGGTGCTGCTCATCCCGATTGCGGTGTTTATCCTGGTCATGGGGATTATTGCCTGCAAAGATAAGGACAAGATTGCCGTGGGGCAACGCTACACAGCGCAGGCTGCCGGGCAGACCCAAACTTATATCGCCACCCGGGATCAGGCAAAAATCTTTGGGCCCACCGCCATCGTGGATCTTCCGGGGAGTTTGCGCACCATTGGGCGCTTTTACGACGACTGGCAGCGGGAGACCGCAGTCGCCAAGATCCAAGCGATCATGATCAATCGTCCCATCACGGTGCTGGGGTTGCTTGTGTGTGCCGGTTGGCTTTTGCTTCTGCCCGGGTGGATCGCTGCCGACGATCTGGTCCCATTTCTGATTCTCGGCACCGCCTTTGGTGGTCAACTCGTGGGAATCGGCATGAACGTTGAAGGGCTGCTCAATGGGTTGGGTGCCCGTGATGAGCTGGAGTTATTGCTGGGAACCCCGGAGCTCGCGCCACCTGATAATCGTCAGGTGATGAATGACGAATACGTGTGCTTTTCCGATATTTACTTCGAATATCATGCTGGGCATCCGGTGTTGCGCGACTTCAGCCTGGAATTGCCATCCGGCACGGTCACTGCGATCGTGGGACCCTCCGGCGCTGGAAAATCCACCGTGGCGGCGTTGCTTGCCCGGTTGTGGGACCCACAACGAGGTTCCGTGAGCATAGCCGGCACGGATATCCGAGACCTCACCGCAACCGAATTATATTCTAAAGTAACAATACTATTGCAGGATGTGCAATTGATTCACGGTAGTATCCGCGACAATATTGCCCTCACCCGGCCGGAGGCCACCGATGCCGAGGTTTGTGCCGCCGCTGCGGCGGCCAATATCGATCAAATGATCGAATCATTGCCTCAAGGCTACGACACCATTGTGCACACCGATCGACTTTCTGGTGGTGAACGGCAACGCATTGGTATTGCCAGGGCGCTCTTGGCTGATACTCCCATCGTGGTGTTGGATGAGGCCACGGCGGCCGCCGACCCAGATTCCGAATGGGCGATTCGCCAAGGTCTGGACCGATTATTGGCGGGAAAGACCGTGCTCATGATCGCCCACCGGCTGCATACCATTCGCCACGCCGACCGTATTGTGGTGCTTGACGAGGGGAAGATCGTGGAACAGGGCACCCATGCTGAACTAGTGGAACGTGGCGGAATGTATGCCACATTATTGAACGTAGATTCGAAAGGAATGGGCTCGTGTTAAAGCAATTACATGCCATTTCTGGTGGTGGCCGCACCTATTGGGGGTATCTCTCATTGGTGGCATTGTCCGCAATCCTGCAGGCAGTCGCGGTGCTGTTGTTGTTTCCCGTGAATTACGAGCTCTTTGGTGGCGACGGAAACCCGGCCCAGGCGGGGAAGTGGGTGGTCGCGCTGTTGGTCGTTATTGCCATGGCTTGGGGGTGCGATATTTTCGCCGCCCGCCTGGGCCTGACCCTCGGGCTTAATATTATGTGGATGATTTATCGACACGCCCCGGCGGCCCTGACCGCCTGGTCCGATGCGAAGTTTACCCCGGTGAAGGCCGCAAACCTGCGTTCCCTGGTGTCGGCAAAAGCCGTGGACACCACCTCCGGCGTGGTGCTCATGGTGACGCCGATTATCACGGCGGTGGTGTTCACGTTTGCCTTGGGCCTCGGGCTCATTGCCGTATCACCACTGGTGGCGGCAATCACCCTGATCGGCGGGGCACTGATGCAGGCCGCCCTGTGGGGGAGTGCTCGACTGGAGGCCAGGTCGCAAGCACGGTACAGTCAGGCCACCGAGGAATTAGACGATCGTCTGTTCGAATTTGCGTGGGCACAGCCATCGCTTCGTACCGCGCGGGGCACGTCGATCGGCGCCCAGTTGGTGGATAATGCCATTGCCACAACGCATAGGCGGCTGCTTGGGCTTTTACTGTGGCAGATTCCCACGGCGATCCTTTTCAGCTTCGTTTTGCAATTGGTGCTTCTGGGTTTTGGCGTCACAGCCTGGGTTTCCTTCCAAAACGGCGTGATCGACGCTACCGCCGCGGCCACCCTGGTGATCGTATTACTGCGAGTGGTGGAGCAGGTGACCACGGTGTCGGGCTCGGTGGAGGGAATGCTGGCAATGACCAGCGCTGCGGCAGACGTGAAGGAATTAATGGATACAACACCGATCGTCAATTCCGAACCTATGAGCGAACCACCAACCGTCACCCTGGATCGGTTGACCGTGACCTATCCCGACGGCACCCCGGGGCTTCACGAGGCGAGCGCGGTCATGCGCCCCGGCACGATCACGGCGGTCGTCGGCCGTTCCGGTTCCGGCAAAACTACCCTGGTGCGGGCCATCGCCGGCATCATTCCGCCGACCAGCGGCTCGATCTCCCTCGGCGACGCTCCGGCGTCGATAGGCGAGTTGCGCGGCAACGCTACCATGGTATTCCAACAATCCACGCTTGGCGACGGAACCATCAGGGATAACCTTCTCGCAATTAACCCAAATCTCACCAGCGACAACATTGATGGGCTTGCTGAGAAAGCGCAGCTGACAACCGTGGTGGCGCGGCTGACACACGGGTGGGACACACCGGTGGGGGAGCTGGGTGCGCAACTGTCCGGCGGCGAGCGGCAGCGAGTGGGCATTGCCCGCAGCCTGGCCAAACCCGCCCACGTGCTGCTTGTCGACGAAGCCACGTCGGCCTTGGATCCCCAGAACGAGCGGGCGATCGTCTCCACCCTGGACCGGATCCGTGCTGATTACACCACGGTCGTCATTACCCACCGGCCGGCCATGATCGGTATCGCCGACCAGGTGATCGTGATGGACAACGCCTGCATCATTGAGGCGGGCCCGCCCCAGGAGTTGGAGCGAGCCGGTGGGGAATTTGCCCGTATCATGGCGGAATGGCGAGCCTCGGC
>CAUVMZ010000128.1:0-8553 GCA_963552855.1 uncultured Corynebacterium sp.
CCGGTTGAGGAATGTGGCGTACAAGGCAACAACCGGGTGCATGCCGCCCAGGGCCAGGCCGGCGGCGGAGGTGATGGCGTGCTGTTCGGCGATGCCCACGTCGAAGAATCGGCGCGGGAATTCCTCCTGGAATGGGGTGAGCCCGGTGGGGCCCGGCATGGCGGCGGTGATGGCTACGATGTCGTCTCTGCTGCGGGCCACGGTGAGGAGTTCTTCGCTGAACACACCGGTCCAGTCGGGTTTTTTCACCTGGAGTGGCAAGCCGGTTTCGGGGTTAATTTGCCCGGTGGAGTGCATGAGCTCCGCCACGTCGTTTTCGGCTGGCGCGTAGCCGCGGCCTTTTTCCGTCACCACGTGGACGAGCAGGGGGCCGTCGTGGTCGCGGGCGTATGCCATGGCAGCGTCGAGGGCTTTTTGGTGGTGTCCGTTGACTGGGCCCACGTATTTGAGCCCCAGGTCGGAGAACATTTCGGTGGGGATGACGCTGGATTTCACGCCTTCTTTAAAGGCGTGGAGCGCTTCGAATGTGCGCTCCCCCACCCAGCCGAGGGATTTCAGGGTGGCTTTGCCTTGCTCCATGACCTGGTCGTAACGGTTGTGAATGCGGAGGTTGGCGAGGTTTTCGGCCAGGCCACCAATGGTAGGCGAGTAGCTGCGGCCATTGTCGTTGACGATGATGACGACTTTACGGTCGTGGCAGGCAGCAATGTTATTGAGTGCTTCCCAGCACATGCCGCCGGTGAGGGCCCCGTCGCCGACGACGGCGATGATAGTGCGGTCGGATTGGCCGGTGAGTTGGAAGGCCTTGGCCAGGCCATCGGCGTAGCTGAGCGCCGCGGAGGCGTGGGATGATTCCGTCCAGTCGTGTTCGCTTTCGGCCCGGTTGGTGTAGCCGCTTAATCCGTCTTTTTGCCGGAGGGTGTCAAATTGGTCGGCCCGGCCGGTGAGGATTTTGTGCACATAGGATTGGTGGCTGGTGTCGAAGATGATGGGGTCGTGGGGGGAATTGAAGATGCGGTGAATAGCAATAGTCAATTCAACCACCCCCAGATTGGGGCCTAGGTGGCCGCCGGTGGCAGATACTTTGGCCACGAGAAAGTCCCGGATTTCTTGCGCTAATTGGGTGAGTTCGGGGTAGTCCAGGCGCTTCACATCGGCTGGGGTGGAAATTGTGGGAAGGATATTCATCAGCCTAAAAATGCGCCCTTTCACTGCAACGGACGATGACAACAACGAAACGAACATCTGTTTTAGGTGGCGTGTTTTTCACTTCCGCACCGATCCAGATGCTGAGATTATCCTACCCTGTTGGGCCACAACTTTTAAGAAAATCAAGGTTGTAGCAATCCTAGGGTCTCGAAATGGTGGGTTCCGGGAAATGCGTTGACGACAACGATGTCGCTGAGGTGATAGCCGGCTTGGGACCAGGCTCGAATGTCGGTGGCGAAGGTGGCCGGGTCGCAGCCAATATGTATGACACACTGGGGTTTTCGTTCGGCAATACGGGTTACTACATCGGCGCCGGCACCCACACGTGGCGGGTCGAGCACGACAACGTCGGGCTGGGGCAGGGCGTCTATCAGGTTGCCGACCAGTCCGATATGGAAGTGTATATCGTCGCCGAAGGTGACTTGGCCGCTGGTAGCCATGACCCGAGCGGATTCTACCGAATGGATGTGCGAATCATTTCCTAGGGCGTGGTGCAGGGCGGGCACGAGGGCGCCCACACCACCATAGAGGTCCCAGCCGACTGGTTCCGCACCGTATTGACTGCCGACCACCCACTGGGTAATCAGGTCCGAGTAGGCGGATAACGCCTGGTAGTGGGCCTGCCAAAAGGCGGTAGGGGGCAGGGTGAATGTGTACTCCCCCACTTTCTGTACAACATCGCCGGTGCCGGAAATCACCTTGGTGATGATTTCGCTGCGGCGACCCCTGGCAGGTTTGCGAACTTCTACCACGTGCCGGTTACCATCATCATCGAGGACCGCAATGACTTCCGCACCGGGGGTGAAACGATAATTCGAGTCTGCCCCCACGATGCTGTCAGGGCCATCGCCGAGCAGGCCGGGCATGGGCTGGATACAGCGATGGTCGGTGACCAGGTCGTGGGAGTGGGCTTTGCGGAACCCAGCGCGCCCAGCCCGATCGACGCCGAGACGGATGCGGCTGCGCCACCCGGTGGTAGGGGGCAGCTCTTGGGTGGTGATCGGCGGCAGGGCGTCCAGCTTGCCAAGCTTGGCGAGTTGCCCGGTGAGGATGGTGGTTTTGAGTTCCAGTTCGGCTTCGGGTTTTAGGTCGGCGAAATCGCAGCAGCCGGCGCCGTGAGCGGCGGCGGGACACCGGTTGGGAACCCGCAGTGGTGAGGGGGTCACGATGTCGACGAGTGCGGCCTTGGCGTAGTTCTTTTTCACCTGGGTGATGCGGGCTTCCACCACGTCACCGGGGTAGGTACCGCGGATAAAGACGACGCGCCCGTCAAGGTCACCGATGCCTACGCCGCCGTGGGCGGGTCTGGTGATGGTGGTGGTGATGTGGTCGCCGTGCGTGAGGTTAGTGGTCACGTGTAGGTTCCTTCCGAAGCGCCAGCTTCGAGCTTGTCGACGCCGGATCGGGGACGGCATCAGTGGTGTCTGTTTCATCTGAGTCGTCGGTTTCGTAGCCGGCGTCGATCATGGCGGCGCGGGCGCGACGTACCATCCATACGGTGAAGATGGTGACCAGGCCGGTGAGTGGCCAGCCCATGAGGATGCTGACAACCCCAAGCCCGGTGACATTATCGGCCTGGTAGAAGAGTTGTTTCACGAGGAATCGGGCGAGGAAGACCACTGCCCACCCTAGGGTGGCCCAGGTGTAGGCCCGGCGGGCGCCTGGAACCTTTTGCCAGGTCATGCCGTCGCCATTGATGCCTTTCCAAATGATGCCGACCATGGGCCACCGCACCAGGATGGAAATGAAAAACACGATGGCGAGGAGGAGTGACATCCAGATACCGTAGGCGAAGTATCCCTTGGCGGAGCCGGTGTACCAGGCGATGGCGGCGCCGATCCCAACCCCCATGAACCCGGAGATCGCGGGTTGCAGGTTTTCCTTGCGGATGAGTCGCCATACGAGGATGAGGGTGGCCATGCTCAGGGCCGCCATGAGGGCGGGGTTGAGCCCCCATTTGTTATTGACCGGCACAAACACCAGGATGGGGAGGGTGGAGGACACCAGCCCGCTGAGTCCGCCCATTTGTTCCAGTAGGGTGGGTGGTGGCCCATCGGGGATGTCGTCGCCGGGATCATTGGGGTCGCCGTCGATAAGCTTTTCGCTGGTCAACTATGTTATTCCTTCGTATCATTGTCGGCCGCCTGGGCTGCTTCCTGGGCGGCTTTTTGGCGGCGTTCCATTTCTTTTTGTACTTGGGCGGCGAGTGGGCCGGGGAGCGCAACCGGCAGAGATGAGCCGGCCAGGATGGGGTCTTTGCCGCGCATGACAAAGGTTCGGGCGGTGATTTCCCGGCCGAGTGTTGCCATTTCGTCCGCGTGGTCGATCGGGGCGGCGAGGGTCATGCGTAGCATCCAGCGGGGGCCATCCACCCCGATGATGCGAACAATGCCGCCGCCACCGGGAGCGGAGCCAACGACTTCCCGGCCCCAGGGTCCGTATTCGACTACCACATCCAGGCCATCGTTGCGCATGCCTTGGGTGATTTCTTTCACGGTTTCTCGCCATTGGCCGGCCCGGGCGGGGGCTGCGAACGCCACCGGGGTGCACCGGCCGTGTTCGGTCAAAATGTGCAGCATTTTCGGACCATCAGCACCCATCTCTACCTGTACTTCGGACCTGAATGGCAGGGGGATGAGCATGGATCCTAGGTTGAGTATGCCGGTGGAGAAATCGGAGAAGTCGAAATCATCAATGTTCACTGAGTCGCCGTCGAAGGGGCCGGAGTCGCCGTCAATGGCGTCGTGGACGGGGTCCGGGGTTTCGTCGTATTCGTCCCCCAGGATGGCACCAGAGGTTGAGGTAGCGGGGGCAGTATCTGGGGTGGAATCGGTTGGCTCCGCTGGCGCATCACCACCATTGTCGTAGCTGTGGCTGTGGCCTGCGGTAGCGCGGTGGCTGTGCCGAGTGTTACTGCCCCGGCTGGTATTGCCGGTGGTGTTGAGGTCTTCGTCTACTATGTCTTCTTCAAAGTCATCATCGTCGTAGCTGTCGTCGTAGTCGTAGTTGTTATCCTCGGCTTTTTTCTTGGAGAACGGCCACAGTGGCATGTTTCTCTCCCTTTCGTTTTCCCCTGACCATATGTGTGGTGAATATTAGTCAAGAAATGTCATGGTTGGTTAGTCAATTCCCGTGGACCCGTAGCCCTGGTCGCCGCGAAGCGTGTCGTCTAATTCGTCTGCTTCGGTAAAGTCGAAGAGTTCCACTTTTTGGACCACTAGTTGTGCGATGCGTTCTCCCCGGTTGATTTGGATTGGGGTGCGGGGGTCGAGGTTGATAAGGCAGACTTTTAATTCACCCCGATAACCGGCATCAATGGTGCCCGGGGCATTGACCATACCCAATCCCTCCCGGAGCGCCCGGCCCGACCGGGGGTGGATAAGCCCCACTGTACCAAGAGGCAGCGCAATGGCTATGCCGGTGCCTATAAGGGCGCGTTCACCCGGGTGAATAACGCAGGTTTCGGTGGAGTATAGGTCCACGCCAGCATCACCAGTATGGGCCCGTACCGGGATGGGGAGTTCTTTATCTATTCGTTTAATGCGAATGTGGTTGATGACGTTATTATTCACGGTGAGGTTGCTCCTTGACATGGTGGTTATATAGTTGTGAATCGAGTGTAGTCAAGAAATCGCTCTTATTCCCCGCCCCACCCTCGAATACTGGCGCTACCACCTATGGTTGGGCGTCGTCAAGCATGCAAATATGTGGGGTTGCAAAGTGAATTAAAGACCTGGGATGTTGAAGTACACTTGGCTACTGTGAGTAACAATCAAGCACAGTTGAACACCGCAGAGCCTAAGGTTTTGTATTCAGAGCGTCAATGGGTGCCCTGGTATTGGTGGTTAATCGCCGCATTCATTGTTGCGCTCATCTCTGCCCAGTTTGCCTTGAACCGGGCGGCGTTATGGCTTTATATTCCCGCGGTTGTGCTCAGCGTGCTTGCGGTGTGGGTGTTGGTGTGGTTGTCGTCCACTAGTGTTGTGGTTGAGGAAGATCCCGATGGTACTCGCTGGTTGGTGACGGGGCAGGCGAATCTGCCGCACACGGTGGTGTCGCGGTCATTGGCGGTGCCGGCAACAGCCAAGCGGAATGCTATGGGCCGGCAGTTGGATCCGGCGGCGTTCGTGGTGTCACATGGGTGGGTGCCAGAGATGGTGATGCTAGTGCTCGACGACCCCGAGGATCCCACACCGTATTGGTTGGTGGCATCCAAGCACCCGGAACAGTTATTGGCCGCATTTTTACCGGAACAGCAGTCCGACGCCGACCAGGCTGCGGCCACCACCCGGAACGCATAACCGCCTTCACTACCTTATCCTCGCGCAGGGTTCCCACGGTTCCCTCGCGCCGCATCGAGTCGCGCAAATCGCAGCTGCGGGGGCAGGTAGTAAAGGCGTGAGCGGTGAACGCGGGTTAGGCGCAGTCCTTGCACACGATGGAGCCGTCAGGCTCGGTGTGGTCAATGCGGCTATTATTCTGCACGAGGAAGCACACCGAGCAGGTAAATTCGTTCTCCCTGCGGGGAATCACTGTGACGTTGAGTTCTTCGCCAGCGACATCAACACTGGGCAGGTCGAAGGGTTCAACGATTTCTCCGTCGTCGTCCATATCATTGGTGACGTTTTCTGCCGCCTTGAGACCTTCGAGGGAATCAGTTTCGATCTCGTCCTCAGCGCGACGACGTGGTGCATCATAGTCGGTTGCCATAAGACTTTTGCTTCCTATTCAGATTAATTATGGATACGATAAATTAAGCCTTGAGACCCAGCTGGTAGCACCGCCATGCAACACGTCGTGCAGTGCCACCACCTTATTGGTCAGGTTGCCGATAGTTTTACACGCTTTTTATCACTGATGCGGCTAAATGTGCTCAGTGTCGCTCACAATGGTATGTGATGTAGGAGTGTTGACTACCCCCACCTCATACCATCGCCAGATCATTATCCGTCGCCGACGACCTATGAGTCATTCAATCCCACAGTACAAAACCGGTATCACTCCCGTTTTTACTGGCTTCGTGGCGCATCTTAAGGCACAACATGCCATGTTGTCATATTTCCCCACCCAACACCGCTCACGATGTTTCCACAAAACCGGCAACTAGCTGCGATTATGATAGTAAATTCACATGGGATGGAAAATACGCATTATCCCCGGTTAACCGTATTGATTGTCGGGAAGCGCCGTGGGAATTTTTCGCATGACGGTCGCAAACTGGCGGGCAATCCCCGGCGCACACGCCCACACCAGATTCTTGTCGGTCTCGTGATGGTGGGGGCTGCCATAGCGAGGGGTTTCCACCACGGCCCCGGCCTCCAATGCGATCAGCGCCCCCGCGGCGTAGTCCCATACGTTCGTGGCGTGCTCGTAATAGGCTTCTACCTGCCCATCAGCAACGGCACACAGGTCAAGGGCGGCACTTCCCCTGCGGCGAATGTCCCGGATGGCACCAATGAGTTCCCCCAGGATTTCGACTTGTTTTTTGCGGCGGGCGGCGGAGTAGGAGAATCCGGTGGCCACCAGGCTGAGGGTGAGGCTGGTTTCGGTGGATGCGGTAATCAGCCGCGGCGGGGTGTGCGGCCCTAGGGTAATAGCGCCCCCATTTTTACTGGCAACCCAGAGTTGTCCGGTAGCAACGTTGAGGACGACGCCAGCAACAGGGGTGTGGTCGATTTCGGCAGCGAGCGAAACCGCGTATTGGGGTTGGCTGTACAGGAAGTTGACGGTACCGTCGATGGGGTCAACGATCCAGGTAACGCCGGTGGTGGCGGTAGTGGCAGTGCCCTCCTCCCCAATCATGCCGTCGCCAGGACGGAGTTCAGTGAGCATGGTGCGAATGACTTCTTCGGCCGCGGTATCGACAATGGTCACGGGATCGACGTCGGAGGATTTGGTGGTGGTGACGGCCTGGAGGTTTTCGATGGCGGCGCGGCGTTCAGCAATGACCTTGGCCGCAGCGGCGGCAATGGTAACAGCGGTGCGGGCAAGTTCAGCGTAGCGTTGCTCCTCAGAGTGACCTGTGAACCCTTCGGTAAGGAAGCTGGTATCGTACTGGTAGTCGAACATTTCCGCTTGTCGACGCCCACTCCAATGGTGGGCAGCCTGGGTGATTGCGGAAACCCGGAGATCGTGATAGTTCATGTCGGTTAAGGGCATAGAACCCATTATGCCGATGGACCCCACACTGTGGCGAACGTGATAAATATCACTTATCGGGTATTTCTTTGGTTGGGTCATAGGAATTTTGTGTTATGCGCTGCCGGTTTTCAGTAAACTAACCTTTATGACCCGGATTGGATTTGGTATTGATGTTGGCGGCTCTGGTATTAAGGGCGCCCGAGTTGATCTTGACACTGGTGAATTTATTGGTGAGCGTATCAAAATATTCACTCCCCAGCCGGCAACCCCCGATGCGGTTGCTGCCACCTGCGCCGAAATTGTAAAGATTGCCGAATGGCCGGATGCGGTGGGCATCACATTGCCGAGTGTGATTAAGAATAAGGTGGTGTTGTCGGCTGCGAATATTGATCCCAGTTGGGTGGGGGTTGATTCGCATGAATTATTCGCTAAGCATCTGCCGGGGACGGATGTGCATGTGCTCAATGATGCAGATGCGGCCGGGGTGGCGGAGGCCCACTTCGGGGATCCGTTGGCGAAGTCGGGTGCGGTCATGATGTTGACATTTGGCACGGGCATTGGTTCGGCGCTGCTGATAGATGGTGTGGTGTTCCCGAACACGGAGTTGGGCCATATGATCGTTGACGGCCAGGACGCGGAGAATATTGCGTCATCCCGCATCAAGGATGTGGAGGAGTTGAGCTATAAGAAGTGGGCCGCCCGGGTGGATAAAGTGATGCACGAGTATGAGCGGCTGTTTAACCCGACGGTGTTTGTGGTGGGGGGCGGAATTTCCCGGAAGGCGGATAAGTGGGTGCCGCTGTTAACGATTGAGACCCCGGTGGTGCCGGCCCAGCTTCGGAATCGGGCAGGCATTGTGGGTGCCGCAATGGCGGTGGAGGCTGGTTTGCACCCATAACATTGGGAAATATTCCTCACTGAAGGCGCTACCCTGATGGGCCACCCCGGCCCATCAGTAAGTTTGTGATGTAATCCACCTTTCGGCCCGTCGTAAAGCACAAGTGCCACTTGGGTGGTGGGTGGAGAACTGGTCAAGTCAGCATTTTTTGTGCACTTGTTTTATAATGGCATGTTGTCCATGACAGGGAAGCACGGTTTCAGCGCCTTTTGTAGTTTTCAATCAAAATTTTTACCAATTGGTTGGGAATCTTTTTGTGGCTGCTGAGGTGTACACAACCCATCTAGTAGTTCTAGTTTCATCCA
>CAUVMZ010000129.1:0-8523 GCA_963552855.1 uncultured Corynebacterium sp.
CACAAACACCACCCCAAACCCCAAGGCGGATCGCATTGCCACGGTTTCCATCACCAATTGTAGAAACACCGGATCGTTATCCCCCGCCGGCAGCCGCAATAACGACACCGCCCAGCCGCACCACGCCACCCCCAACAGCACCAGAACCACCCGACAGATTGCCGCACTCACCAGCCGACTCGCCGCCCGCCGACGCCACACCGGCGCCACCCCAGCCATGATCTCTTCCGACAAATCGGGAATGTCCGACACCGACGTGTCACTAAACGCCAGGGTACGGTTGAGCAGTGCCGCATTATCTAAAAACGACTGGCACTCCGCACACTCCGCCACATGGGCATCCACCACATCGTCGGGCAGCGGCGACGATTCCCCATCCAACCGTGCCGACAACGCCGCCTGTACCTGCCGGCACTCAACCACAACAACCCCCAATCACTGAGCGCGTAGCCGCACTCAGCCTTGACGACTCAAAACCTCATCTATACTAGCCCGCCCCGAGCCAAACACCACGATCAGCACCAAGCTCACAATCAATAACAACACATACTCATACCCCCCACCAGCAATGAAAAACCCGGCATTCATGTGCACCAAATAAAACGCCGCCACCATCAGCAACGCCAATATTCCCGCAACAATCGTGGTCAACAAGCCAACTGTCAAAAATAATCCCCCCACAAATTCCGCAGTTGCCGCCAAATATGCCGACAATTGGGCCTGCGGCACCCCCCACGCCGCAAACTGCTGACCCGTGGCGGTCAATCCCTGCACGAAAAACTTGTCAAACCCATGGGCCACAAAAATTATTCCCAGCACAAACCGGAATAACAGCAATGACCCATCCCGCACCGCCGGTTTATCCACAGATACCTCTACCCCACCCGTAACTTAATCACGTTATCGTACTGTGCCGCTGGCTCCGGCTCAGGCTCACTCTCCCCGGCCGACTGATTGGTCTCCACCAGTTCCAAACCAATAAAATCCGGCGAATCATCATCCGTTTCCAAAACCACGGCACCTGGCCGCCGCAACCGATGCGGAATGCCTAATTCCCGATCCATGCTATTTCGTACTCCTGCCCGGGTCCGACGCAGCTGATGCACTCGCTTGTGCCGCAACCGCTCTTCGTCACGAACCTGCGCCCGCAACGCTATCAGATAAATAATGGTCATCCCCAACGCAATCGCCGGGGCAGCCCACATCCAACCACCAATAAGCCCAGCCGGAATGATAGTGACCACAACGGCAACTACCAGCCCTAACACGGTTGACCGCCGCCGTTGATACCGGTCGGCGCTATGCTTCTTATCCGCCTCAGGATCGTAGCCGCCCCGCCCGCGTCGGGACTTAGCAAACTCGATTTCCTCCGGGGTGAGCTCATCGCTGTCGCTGATATTATCGTCGATATCTGCTACGGTACGCTTTGCGACGCTCCGTTTGGCGGCAGATTTCTTCTCTTTTTTCTCTTTCTTGGGGGGTACATCCGGCACTACCGACAGGTTTGCACCCCGAGCCCCGGTGGGATACAGAAGGTCTTCCGGGTCAAGATAGGAATCGTCGATCTCGTAGGGGGTGTCGGGATCGACCGACTTCGACCCCACCTTCGCACTGGTGTTCGCGGCATGCACCGAGGCAACCGGGACCGATACTGCGGGTGCAGAAACCGCGGCGGCGGCCCGCATGGTTTCTGTGGTGGCATCGGCATTCGCATCGGATTCGGCTTTATCCTTGGCAGCCTTGGCTTTGGCAGTGGCATCGGCCGCGGCCTTGCTCCGCGCTGCGGCTTTGGCCCGGGCAGCAGCCACCTTATCATGATCGCTCTTGGCTTGGTCGGCCGCGGTACGGGCAGTCTGACCAGCACGAGACGCCCCGGACGTGGTTGACGTGCGTGACGCATCCATGCCCGCCTTTGGTTTCGTCTGAGCGTGGGCTTGAGCCTGAGCGGCAGTTTTCGAACTCTTGGTCGAATCCTTGGCAACGGGTTTACGGTCTGGCACAGCCATGGCCACGGTATCATTGACGGACTTCGGCTTGTCGGAGATCAGCGGGCTGGTGATCTTCTTAAACGGCACGGTTGGGGTGTCTTCCACCCCAAACTCCGGTTGGTCGGCAATCAACTTCCGTTGCTGGGCATCAGCAGCAGCCACCTTGGGGCGCAACGCAGGTGGTCGTTGCGGCTTATGGCCACCCTCATGAATGACCCGGGTATCATCAAAACCCTCCCCCACCTTGCTTATTGGCTTATGTTTGCGCAGCAAAAATGGCATGAGCACAAACAGCCACAACACAACGATCAAAATCCCTACAATGGTGGTGGTCACTACTCACCCTTCCTACCCTATGTGCCTTCCAAGAGTATCGGCGTTGCTGAATTATTGAAACGAGGCACGCCGACAATCAATTGTTAAGCATACCGTGCTTGGTTGGTCTTAATCAGCCGGGTGATGCAACTATCCACATAGTCGTCGATTGTGATAGCCATCAGATAGTGATCCCGCCATTGACCGAAAATATGCAGGTTCTTGTGCAGATATCCTTCTTCCCGAAAGCCGGTTTTTTCTAAAACCCGGCGCGATGCGAGGTTCTCAGGCAGGTAGGTTGCGGTCACCCGGTGTACCCCCACTCGGTCAAACGCATGATCGACTCCGAGGGCACATGCGGCGGTGGCGATTCCCCGCCCGGTAAGGTGAGAGGATACCCAATATCCCACCCAGCAATCTGAGGCGCTACCACGTTGAATGCTGCCTAGGGTTACCTGTCCGCAGAACTGCCCATCGACGTCGATGGCGAATGGTATGAGCACCCCATCGTCGGCCGCGCGGCGGATGTTGTTATAGAATTCGCGCCACCGTGCCGAGGAGTGGGCCTCGGCCCATGAGGTGTGGATTGTGGGTTCCACTCGGGCCAAAATCTCGGCGTCTGCCAGGCGTAATGTCGACCATGGTTCGCCGTCGGATTTCATGAGGGGGCGTAGCTGCACGGTGTGTTCCCCTACTATGAGGGGGTTTGTGTATTCCATCCACCCCGGATGGGTGGGGTTACGCGGCCCAGTGGCGGGCCGGGGTTGTCGGAAAAGATGTCGCATCAACGTCCCGATTGATTCCTTAACAATGGTTAGTTTCCGGTTTGGCTTAAGAAGATCACTTCCACAATGTCTCCTGGTCGCACTTCGGTGACTTCTTCGGGGATGCGGATCATTGCATTGGCGTCAGAGAGTCCGGCAAGCAGGTGGGCGGGGGCGCCGTTGGCGCCGCCGAGGCCTTCAACAAGATAGTCCTGGGTGTGGGCGTCGCGCATGAGGCGGGCCCGAACGTAGCCGCGGCGGCCGGCTTTGGATCCAACGTGGTTGAGGGCTCGGGCTCGGACGGCTCGGCGTTGGAAGGTGCGTTTACCAAGGCAGATCCTGACGACGGGCCGGATGAAGATTTCGAATATGACGAGTGCTGAGACGGGGTTGGAGGGAAGGAGGAATACCGGGATTTTTTTATCGCCGAGCAGGCCGAATCCCTGGACGGATCCGGGGTGCATGGCTACCCGGGTGGTGTCGAGTTCGCCGAGGTCGGCGAGGATTTCCCGGATGGTGGTGGATCCCGAGCCGCCTACTGCGCCGGAGATGACGATGAGTTCGCTGCGCAGCATTTGGGCTTCGATGATTTCTTTGAGGCGGCGGGGTTCACCGGCGGCGATGCCTACCCTGTGGACGTCCGCACCGGCGGCGCGGCCGGCGGCGGCGAGGGAGTAGGAATTGACGTCGAGGACTTGGCCGAGTGAGGGTTCCCGGTCGATGTCGACGAGTTCGTGGCCGATGGACATGATGGACATGCGGGGCCGGGGGTGGACGAGGACTTTGGAGCGGCCGACTGCCGCGAGCAGGCCAATGTGGGCAGGACTGAGTATGGCTCCTTGGGAGACTGCGACGTCGCCGGGGCGTATGTCGTCGCCTTGTTTGCGGACGAATTCGCCGCTGCGCACGGGTTTGAGTGCGGTCATGCGTTTCCGGCCGCGGTCGGTCCAGGCGAGGGGGATGACGGCGTCGGAGAGGGTGGGTAGGGGCGCGCCGGTGTGGACTCGGACTGCCTGTTTGGGTTGGAGTCGGAGGGGCCGGCCGGAACCGGCGGCGACTTCGCCGACGACGGGGAGGGAAATTTCGGTTGAGGGGGTTATATCGGCGGTGGGGTCTTGCCCGAGGCCGCGTTCGCCGCCGACGTCGACTGCGCGGACTGCGTAGCCGTCGATAGCGGCTTGGTCGAAGCCCGGTAAGGGGCGTTGAGCTTGTACTTCTTCCGCGCACATGAGTCCTAGTGATTCGGCAATGGCGATGCGTACCGGTTCAGGTGCCACTGCTTGTTGGGTCACTAGGGTCAGTTGCTCTTCTACTGAGCGCACCGTTAATGTCCTCCCTGACCAGTGTGAAAAAGCGACATGAAATTTTTCGTGTGTTTGTGAATATGGTTGTTGTTGACTCGTTTACACCCTATTAGTGTACGGCAGTTTGTGGGAGGTCATGCCCCATGTTCGTCGAGAATTTCGCGTAGCACCTTTTTGAGGTGCGGACCGTACACTGGGTCAGCTAGCCCAAAATCTACCACCGCGGGAATGTATCCACCGGGATTACCGAGATCGTGGCGTTTCCCGTCGTGAACAAGGATGTGGACGGGGTGTCCTTCGTCTATGAGGAGGGCAATGGCGTCGGTGAGTTGGAGTTCACCGCCGGCGCCTGGGGTGATGCGCTGGAGGGCGCCGAAGATGGCCCGGTCGAGGAGGTAGCGACCGGTGGCAACAAAGTTGGAGGGGGCGTCGTCGACTGCGGGTTTTTCGACCATGCCCCGGACTTTTTTGACTACATAGTCGCCGTGGTAGTCGGGGGCGTCTTCGATGTCGAAGACGCCGTAGTTATAGACTTCTTCGTGGGGGACTTCGAAGGCGCAGAGCACGGATCCGCCTAGTTGGGCGCGAACTTCCATCATTTTGACGACAACCCCCATGGGCAGCACCAGATCGTCGGGGAGCATGACTGCTACGACGTTTTCGTCGTCGTCAAGCACTTGTTCGGCGAGCCCGACCGCGTGCCCGAGACCTAATGGTTCGGCTTGTTCCACGGCGATGGGGTTGGGCAGGTTATTGGTGTTTCGGACTTTTTCCAGCTGGTGAGTTTTTCCGCGGGCTTCGAGCATGGTTTCTAACGCGGGGTATCTATCGAAGTAGGCGAGTACTTCGCGTTTTTTGGGTGCGGTGATGATTGCGAGTTTGTCGGCGCCAAGTTGTGCGGCTTCTTGTGCTATGAGTTCGATGCCGGGGGTATCAACAACGGGAAGGAGTTCTTTGGGAATGGTTTTTGTGGCTGGGAGGAATCGCGTGCCCATGCCTGCGGCGGGAACAATCACGGTCTTGACGGACAGCGATGCATGTGTCTTGGCGCTTGTCATGCAGTTCAGTGTACTTTTCTTAAGGTTAGATATCAGAATTTTTTCTAAAATAATAAGCATGGACACTCCCCCGGTTTCTGGTTTTCCCCAGCACATACCAGCAAATGGGCATCATGATGCATCGAATGATATCCCCCATGCACCGGCTTGTTCGCCCTTGGATCCGGTTTCGGATGGGGCACAGGCGGCGACTCAGACCGCGATGGTGCAGGCGAAGGCGCGGATGCGGGCGCAGGTGCGGGCGGCACGAATGGCGTTGTCGCCTGAGGCGAGGGCGGAGCAGGATGCTGCGGTGGTGGCAGCGGTAGTGGCGCTGATGCAGGATCGGGGCTGGTCACGGGTGGCGGCGTATGCGCCCATGGCACGGGAGCCTGGGGGGTCGTTATTGGTTCCAGCATTGGCTCGCTTGACGACGGAGTTGTGGTTGCCGGCGTGTCGCCCAGGTCGGATACTGCGGTGGGGTCGGTATGCTGGGCCTGGGTCGGTGCGTGCGGGCATGTGGGGGATTTTAGAGCCGCGGGATGCCCCACAAGAGAGTGATTTTTTGGGTTCGCTCGATGGGGTATTTGTGCCGGCCATTGCCGTGGATGACCAGGGGTTTCGCCTGGGTCAGGGGGCGGGTTTTTATGATCGCGCTTTGGCCGGGTGTGCCGCGCCCACGGTGGCGGTGGTGTATGCGTCGGAGATCATGCCGGTGCCGCATGAACCGCATGATGTGATGCTGGACATAATTGTGTCGAATGGTTGACCAAAATTTGGGGTGGGATAGTCCTATGGTTTATGTTCGCTTCGCTTTCTCACCCTGGTTTTCATCGGTCCGCCCTGCTGCGCAAGGTTGTGGCGGCAACGCTCATGGTGGCGGCTGTTGGTATCACCGTTACCGACCGGTTGCATCAGCATATTTCGGTTGTGGTGTATTCCCGGGATGTTGCTGCCGGTAGTCGCATCACAGCTGCGGATGTGACGGTTGTGCATGTTTCCGAATCGGTGCTGCCTCAGGATCGGTTGGCCACCACCAATGCTGCGGTTGGAAATATTGTGGTGGCGTCCAGGTCGCGTGGCGCCATGGTTTCCGCGGCCGATTTTGTGGATTCGGCCCTCGTCTCGCAAACTATGACAAATACCACATCGAACGATCCGGGGGTGAAAACCCACATGGTTCCGATCACGCTTGCCGACCCGACCTTGGCAAGTTTGCTTCGTCCGGGGGACACGATTACTATTATCACGGCTACTGATGACAGCAGCGCGCCTCGGGTCATTGCCGCTGGTGGAAAGGTTATTTTCGCCACCACAAAGGCAACGGATTTTCCAGGTGCTACCCCAGGCACGATATTGGTGTCGTTGGTGGCAGACAGTGCCGCGGCGGTAGCGGCGGCAAGTCTGTCGCAGCCTTTAGCAGTTGTGGTTACGGGGGATCGGGCGGAGTGATTTCCGCGTGGGTACTTCAAAAACATTAACTGATTGCTCTAATCTATAAACTGCTATCTGTCTCCTACTTTCAAAGGAAGAAATAAGTATTATGTTAAAGGGTTTCCGGGATTTTATTCTCCGCGGTAACGTAATCGAACTGGCAGTGGCCGTGGTCATTGGTTCGGCGTTCACTAACATTGTCACTGCCTTCACCAACAAGATCATCAATCCGCTCATTGCTTCGCTGGGCAGCACCGAAGTGAAGGGGTTGGGTTTCCAAATCCGTCCGGGTGTTGCAGAGACCTTTGTGGACTTTGGTGCGGTGATTACCGCAGCGATCAACTTCCTGATGGTGGCCGCAGTGGTGTACTTTGTGCTCATCGTGCCGATGAACAAGCTCAGCTCCCTGATGTCCTCCAACAAGAAGGAAGAGGAGGCAGAAGCAGCTCTCGACCCAGATGTGGTGCTGCTCACCGAAATCCGTGATCTATTGAAGGCTCAGCGGTAGATTTCTCCCAAATTTCTACACCAAAACCCGGCTGGTTTTTAAGCGAGGATTCTCGCACGAAGACCAGCCGGGTTTTCGGTTCGCATCGGCCATGAGGCCTAGTAGTGGGGTGGTTGCTGTTCCCGGTAAAACTCCAGGCTACCCTGTTCCACGCTGGGGCCGATGGGACCAAAATCGTCTTCGAAAATGACCATGCGGTCTTCGTCGCCTGGCTCATGTTGGCTACCCCGGTCGGCAGTGCGGTCGTAGTCTACGGCGTCGGAAAGCCGCACGATACGTCGTCGGTTTCGCATATGATTAACTTTCGCCACCCTAGCTCATGACCACGCGTCGCAGCTGGTCAACCAGGTGGTGAACCAGCGGGGTGAGGGTGGCCATGCCGTCACGAATGGCCAACCGGGAGCCTGCCATATTCACCACTACGGTGGAGCCTGACACTCCAGACAAGCCCCGGGACACCGCGGCGTCGACGGCACCACAATGCAGGCCGGAACTTCGTAATGCCTGCACCACGCCGGGAACCGCCTGGTCGAGGAGTTCCCGGGTGGCTTCGGGGGTTTTATCGCGCGGACCCACACCTGTCCCACCCACGGTAAGCACCAGGTCGGCACCACCGATAACGCCCATTTCGATTGCCTTGCGGATTTGGGATCGTTTTGATCGAACCTCTACCACGGCGTCCACCACGAAACCACCCTCGCTGAGGAGTTCGGCCACTAACCGGTCGGTGTCCGGGCCGGAATCGAGTTTATGGTCCCCCACGAGCACAACCAGGGCCCGGCGGGGGGCAACGCGTTTCCCTTCGGCCCGGGCCTGTTCCACAGCCGCCTCGGCGCGGAAAAACGCCTCATCGGGTTCACCAATGCCGTCAAGCCGAGCAGTGGAATCGGGGTCGGCGACATCAGTCACATCGACTTCGGTAACGTCCGTCACACCAGGGGCGGCGTCACTGTTGGTCATCATGTCCGGTTCAGCGAACACGTCGCGGGGATCCATGGTGGTTATTCCTCTCGTTATTTATCCTGTTATTAACTAGGAATTTACTCGTTCGGCAGTGTTACCTCTACCTCTCGGGGATTTTCGCCTTTTTCATCGACAACTTTTAGCTTGATTTTCGCGCCAAAGTCACTGCTCCGCACCGCCGCAATCAGGCCGTTAGCATTCTTAATAACT
>CAUVMZ010000130.1:0-8462 GCA_963552855.1 uncultured Corynebacterium sp.
AAGTACCATAAATGTTAATAATACTTGACATAAGACAATTATGGGCGTATAAAGTATCTTATGTCAAGTATTAGACCTACAGAAATATACGAAGTAGCTAATGCTCTAGGTTAATTTCCTGCCATATCTCTGCGCCCGTAGATAAAAACGGGTGACGCGGCTCGCCCCCGCGGTCGTCCCCGGTCAAAGCGGGATCCCCTTTCCCGATGATCTAGAAAGCTGCATGGTAAAGGCAGACTCGGGCATGCCACACTGGGCGGTGTGATCTCATTAGTTTTCTAGGCGCCCCAGTCCTGACTGCAGCGAATAATACCCGTACAGTGCACGGAAAAGCGATCAACCAACCGACCGACGAAAGAACCTTCACGGAGCTTCGCCGGCTGCTTTCCTGTCCATCACGGGCAGGGGGCACCCTGCTCACTCACGCCCTCCCTCTGAAAGGAGCAAGGGTCGGCCCGTTGGTGCGTCGTTAAGCTTCCTTGCTGGTTGCCTGGTCGGCGGATTGCTGCTCTGCTTCCCCTTCCGCTTCCTTTTCCGCTGTTTCCTCGATACCTGCGATGGCTGCGGCAAGCCCGAGCTCGTCATCGTCGTCAAGTTCATTGCGCTGGATCGTGCCCTTCGCAAGCTTGTCGATGACCAATGCGATAGCACCATCGCCGGTAACATTGCAGGCGGTGCCGAACGAATCGATCGCAATATACGCGGCAATCATCAACGCCACCTGGTCGTCGTTGAACCCCAGGCTGGCGCTCAACAACCCCACCGCGGCCGTAATCGCGCCGCCCGGCACGCCTGGTGCGGCCACCATGGTGACGCCCAGCATGAGGATGAAGCCCACGGCCACCCCCAGGGGAATGTGCATGCCGTCCATGAACATGACGGCGAATGCGAAAAGCGTGATCTTCAGCATGGACCCCGACAGGTGGATTGTTGCACACAATGGGATGACGAAGCCGGCGACGGATGCAGACACCCCGTTTTTGCGGGTGCATTCGTAGGTGACGGGGATGGTTGCGGCCGACGAAGAGGTGCCCAGGGCGGTGAAGTATGCGGGCATCATGTTTTTCAGGCTGCGGAATGGGTTTTTGCGCACGATGGTTCCGGCAATGCTGTATTGGACGATCAGCATGACGAATGAGACAACAATGGCGAGTACCAGCACCTTCGAGAACGCGGACAGCACGTCGACGAGTTTGCCGTTCATGCCGAGGGAGAGGAATAGGCCGAAAATGTAGACGGGCAGCAAGGGGATAATCATGACGGTGATGACTTTCATGACGACGCGCCGCAGGTCGGCAACCCCACCGTAGAGAGTGTCGGATTTGACGCTGGTCATGGCGACGCCGACAACGAAGGCGAGGATGAGGGCGGTCATGACCTCCATGGGTGCTGGCATGTCGACCTTGAGGTAGGGCTCTAGGGCGCCTTTTTCAATGTCGCCGGTTTTGACGCTTTCTTGGCCGGCGAGGAGGATGGGATAAAGGACGGTGGCCAGCCCCCAGGAGATCAGGCCTGCTACCAGGGCAGAAAGGTAGGCGATGGCGGTGGTGACGGCTAACCATTTGCCGGCGCCGCGGCCCAGGCCGGCGATGGCCGGGGTGATGAGGGCGAAGATGAGGACGGGGACGAAGAATCCGAGGAAGTTACCGAACAGGCCATTGAAGGTGGCGAAGACGCGGGCGAGCCATACGGGGAAGAAGAAGCTGCATGCGATGCCGAGAATGATGGCCACAACGATTTTGAAGAGCAGCGATGAGGTTATTCGCTTAAGGTCCATGATGGATGGCTCCTTGTGTTGGGTATTTTGGTCAGGTTTTAACCTAATTGGTGTACCCCACATTCTCCTATTTTGTGTTAGCCATATCGCATTCTTGGTTTCGGTTTGCGGCATGGTTATGGCACGCCGGCGCCGTGTTGCCGGTGCTCTGGTGGTGTGTTGGTGGCGTGGTTGCGGCACGGTACAGTGGTGTCCATGGTCGTTCTTGGATGTGTTCTTGCTGCTCTTGCCGTGGTGTTGCTGCTGGTTGGTGTGTTGGCGTGGACTCGCCATTTGCCGGGTAATAAGTATGTGGGTATTAAGGTGCCGGAGGTGCGGGAGTCCCGGGAGGTGTGGGATGCGGTGCACCAGTTTGCCGGCCCGTTGTGGTTGGCGTCCGGGGTGGCGATGGCTGTGGCCGCGGTGCCGCCGTTTAGTGGTGTGAGTTGGCTGTTGCTTATTTCGCTGGTGGGGGTTGTGGCGTCGGTGTACTTTTTTGGTTTGGGTTCGAGCATGGGGGCGCGGGCCGCCGGGGTGTTGGTGCGGGAAGAGTCGTCGGGCGGCTGCTGCGGTGGCGACAGCAATAATGCTTCTGATGCGGCACCTGCTCCCCAGGTTGATTTTGCTGCGTTACGACGTGCGGCTGGTGCCGCCGACGCGTAATCGGTTGCGCGGGATCATGACAGGGGCTAGAATTTTTAAGCTATGAACACGATGAAGAAACTTTGGTGGTGGCGCGCTTAATAGCGGGCCAACTTTAGTGACTTCATCATTCAGGCCCAATAACCACAGCTGACCACGGCGGCGATGGGCCTGTGAGGGAACCTGACCCGCATGAAGGAGGTTCCCGTTACCATGACTCATCCTCGTCCTACCTTGATTGATGCTTATTTCGGCGAGTATGGCGGCCAATATGTGCCCGAGGTGTTGTATCCGTCGCTTGACCAGTTAGAAAAAGCGTATGTGGATGCGCTGAACGATCCCGAGTTTTTGCGGGAGCTTGACGATCTGCGCCGGAATTATTTGGGGCGGCCCACCCCCATCACCGAGTGCGCTAACCTGCCGCTTTCCGGAAGCGCCCGGATATTTTTGAAGCGTGAGGATCTGCTGCATGGCGGCGCCCATAAGGGAAATCAGGTACTTGCGCAGGCATTATTGGCAAAACGCATGGGCAAGACCCGGCTTATTGCCGAGACCGGTGCGGGGCAGCATGGTATGGCCACCGCCATGGTTGCGGCGCTCATGGGTATGGAGTGCACCATTTATATGGGGGCGCGGGATGTGGCCCGGCAGCAGCCGAATGTGTATCGGATGCGGCTGATGGGGGCGAAGGTGGTGCCGGTTTCGAACGAGCATGGTGAGGCGTTGTCCGACGCTATTGATGTGGCGTTGGCGGATTGGGTGGAAAGCTTAGAAACCACCCACTATTTGTTGGGGACGGCCGCCGGCCCGCACCCGTTCCCGAAGCTGGTGAAGCAGTTCCAGAAGGTTATTTCGGAGGAGTCCCGGCAGCAAATGCTGGAGCGCACCGGCCGGCTGCCGGATGTGGTGGTGGCGTGTGTTGGTGGGGGTTCGAACGCTATTGGGGCGTTTGCCGAATATTTGCCGGATGAGGGGGTGCGGCTCATTGGTGTGGAACCCGCCGGTGAGGGGCTGGATTCCGGGAAGCATGGTGCACCATTGAACCGTGGCAAGGTGGGGGTTTTGCATGGGTCGAAATCGTATGTGATGTTGGGCAGCGATGGTGAGGTGATGCATTCGCATTCGGTGTCGGCCGGCCTGGATTATCCGGGGGTTGGGCCGGAGCACGCTTATCTATTAGATAGTGGCCGGGCTGAGTATGTGGGGATCACGGATGCGGAGGCGTTGCAGGCGTTTCGGATGCTCAGCCGGTATGAGGGGATCATTCCAGCGTTGGAGTCGTCGCATGCGCTCGCGTATGCGTTGAAGCTGGCGGAGCATGCAGATCCGCAGGGGGAGCCGCTGAATATTTTGGTGAATTTGTCGGGCCGGGGCGATAAGGATGTGGACTATGTGCGGAACATTTTGGGGGATTTAGCCGCGGAGGATCCGGCAACCACCAAGGTCACGGACCCGCATGTGGCGGAGGTGTTAGAGAAAATGACCGACGAGTCGAATGCCCGAGAGGGTGTGGGTCGGTACGCGCACCATGATGATGAGCAGGTGGGTGAGTAGGCATGGTTCAGGTGATTCGGATTCCGGTGCGCTACCACGAGGATGCGTCACTGCTCTTTGCACATCTTGGCGGGGTGGCCCGGCCGGACACGCTGCTCCTGGAGAGCGCGGATATTGATTCGAAGAAGAACACCGGTTGCATTGCAGTGCTGGAGGCTACGGCCCGGGTGACGTGCCACGGCCAGACGGTGACGGTGGCGGCATTAACCACGGCCGGCACCCATATTACCGAACGGTTGTGCGACCAGTTGGGGGAGTTTGTGTCCGGTCGTGACGAGCAGCCGTTGGTGGCCACGTTCGAATTCCCACCGGTGGTGGTCACCGACGAACGAGAACGATTGCGGGCAATCAGTAACGTGGAGGTGCTCCGCCAACTCCAGCAGCACGCCGACTACCAGGGGGAGGTGTTGCCGCTGCTTGGCGGCGGGTTCGCCTTCGACTACCTGGGCACCTACGAGCAGCTGCCACCGGTCGCCGACGGGCCGAACACGTTCCCCGACTACCAGTTCCTGCTGGCCGAAACCGTGCTCACCATCGACCATTTGACCAAGGAAGCGTTCGTGGAATCACTGAACCCGGCGTCGGCAGGCGAATGGGCGGCACGCATCGCCGACACCCCACCCAGCTTTGCGACGGACGCGCCGGCGGGGGCGGCGTCGCAAAGCACGGAACCGCTCACCGTACAAGCCAGCATGGACGACGCCGAATTTCGCGGCCACGTGCGTGACATGCAGGAATACATCCACAACGGGGATATTTACCAGGGCATGCCCGCCCGCATGTTCACCGCCGACTGCCCCGACGCGTTCGCCGCCTACCGGGCGCTACGGGACACCAACCCCAGCCCCTACATGTTCTACCTGCACGGACCCGACTACGAACTGTTCGGCGCCTCCCCGGAATCTAACCTCAAATTCGACGCCGCCAGCCGGCTCGTGCAGGTCTACCCGGTAGCGGGCACCCGGCCGCGCGGCACCAACCCGGAGCTGGACATCCGCGCCGAACTAGAAATGCGCACCGACAGCAAAGAAGTCGCCGAACACACCATGCTGGTCGACCTGGCCCGCAACGACCTGGCCCGGGTGGCGGTCCCCACCACCCGCAAAGTCGCCGACCTACTCCAAGTCGACCGATACTCCCGGGTGATGCACCTGGTCAGCCGGGTCACCGCAACCCTCCACCCCGACTTTGATTGCCTCGACGCCTACCGGGCGTGCATGAACATGGGCACCCTGACCGGCGCCCCGAAACTCCGCGCCACCGAACTCTTACGACAAGTCGAAGGCCGCCGGCGCGGCTCCTACGGCGGGGCAATCGGCTACCTCAAGGGCGACGGCTCCATGGACACCGCCATAGTGATCCGCTCCGCATTCGTCCGCAACGGCACCGCGATCGTGCAGGCGGGCGCCGGGGTGGTGCGGGACTCCCAACCACAATCCGAAGCGAACGAAACCCTGCACAAGGCATACGCCGTGCTCACCGCGATCGCTAGCGCACAAGGGAAGAAAGTAGAGGTACTGCGATAATGCCCACCACCCCAGCCCCCCACGAAACGCATGTGGTCATGATTGACAACCAAGACTCGTTCGTCTACAACCTGGTCGATGCGTTCGCGGTCGCCGGCTACCGCCACACGGTGTTCCGCAACACCATCCCCGTGGCCGACGTGCTCGCCGCAAAACCCGACCTCATCTGTCTCTCACCCGGGCCCGGGCACCCCCGCGACGCCAATAACCTCATGGGCATCCTCGCCGCCGCCCTCGACCGCAACATTCCCGTGCTCGGCATCTGCCTCGGCTTCCAAGCACTCCTCGAACACTTTGGCGGATCCGTCCGCCCATGCGGGCCAATGCACGGGGTCACCGACATCATGGAACTCACCGAAGCCGGCCTCACCAGCAAGCTTTTCGACGGCCTCACAGTCGACGCCGGGCCCGAAAACAACTTTACTGGAACACAAGTTCCCATCGCCCGCTACCATTCCCTCGGCTGCCTCACCACCGAAATCCCCACCAACCTCACCCCCCTCGGCACCTCACAAGCCACCACCGGCCCCGTCGTCATGGCAGCCACCACCAACACCACCGAAGGTGCGGCAATCGGACTGCAATTCCACCCAGAAAGCATCCTCAGCCCCACCGGCCCCATCATCCTCGACCGGTGCATCACCGCCCTCCTCAACCAGCACTAACCACCCCCGACGAAACCCGAAAGGACCAGCATCATGGACCTCATCGACAACCTCATCACCTACCTCACCAACCCCAACCCCACCGCCGACGAAGCCCAAGCCGCTTTCGAACCCCTCACCAATGGTGACTACTCCGACATCCACATCGCCGCCCTCCTCGCCACCCTCAAAGCCCGCGGCGAAACCGCCGCCGACATCACCGGCGCCGCCCGCGCCTTCCTCAAAGCCGCCAGGCCCTTCCCAATCACCGGCGCCGGCGTCCTCGACACCGCCGGAACCGGCGGCGACGGCGCCAACACCATCAACATCTCCACCGGCGCCTCCCTCATCGTCGCCGCCGGCGGCTGCCGCGTCGTCAAATGCGGCAACCGATCCGTCAGCTCCCGCTCCGGCTCTGCCGACGTCCTCGAAGCCCTCAACATTCCCCTCGACCTCAACCCCGAACGAGCCGTCCACCAAGTCGAAGCCTCCAACTTCACCTTCCTCTTCGCCCCCGCCTACCACCCGGCCGTCGCCCACGTCATGCCCGTACGACGCGCCCTCCGCATGCCCACCATCTTCAACACCCTCGGGCCCATCCTCTCCCCGGCGCGACCCGCCCTCCAAATCATGGGCATTGCCAACCCCGACCTGGGACAAATCATCGCCGAAGTATTCCTCGAACTAGGGCGCGAACGAGCCCTCGTCGTCCACGGCTCCGGCGTTGACGAAATCGCCGTCCACGGGCCCACCACCATATGGGAGCTCCGCAACGGCACCATTACTAACTACACCATCACCCCCGAAGAACTCGGGCTTTCCCGGCACCCCCTCACCGAACTCGCCGGCGGCGACGGATCGGAAAACGCCGCCATCCTCCGTGAAATCTTCGCCGGCCGCGGCACCCCCGCCCAACGCGATGCCCTCGCCGCCTCCGCCGGCGCCATGTTCTACCTCCACGACCGCACCCCCACCATGCGGGAAGGCGCCCAACTCGCTCTCCAGCTTCTCGACGACGGCACCGTCGCCACCTGGCTCCGCACCCACGAAGAGGCAAACTATGCATAACCACACCCCCGACACCACGCCCACCATCCTCGCCGACATTGTTCGGGCCCGGCGCACCCACCTCGCCGACATTGCCCACCGAATCCGTAACATTCCCGAACCCCAGCCCTCAACCCGAAGCCTCTACCACAACCTCAAGGCCGGCAATGCCTTCATCATGGAATGCAAATCCGCATCCCCATCCCTGGGGCTCATCCGGGCCGACTACAACCCCAGCGTGATCGCCCAAATCTACTCCCAATACGCGGCCGGCATCTCCGTGCTTTGCGAACCCGAACGCTTCGGTGGCGACTACGACCACCTGGCGGCAGTGGCCGCCACCACCCACCTTCCGGTCCTCTGCAAAGACTTCATTATCGACCCCATCCAAATCCGGGCCGCCCGCCACTATGGTGCCGACGCTATTCTTCTCATGCTCAGCGTCCTCACCGATGCGGAATACCGCACCCTCGCGGCCGAAGCCCACCGGTGGAACCTGGACATCCTCACCGAAGTCATCACCGAAACCGAGGTGGCGCGGGCCATAAACCTTGGGGCAAATATTTTCGGCATCAATAACCGCAACCTTCACGACCTCAGTATCGACCTCACCCGCACCCCCACGCTGGCGCGGCACATCCCTGATGACGCCGTCATCATCTCCGAATCCGGCATCCGCAATAATGCCACCGTCCGAGCCCTCAAACCGTATGTTCACGGATTCCTGGTTGGCTCCCAGCTCACCAGCCAACCAAGCATTGACTATGCCGCCCGGGAACTCATCTACGGAACCACGAAAATCTGTGGCCTCACCAGCCCGGCCGCTGCCCAAGCCGCCCGCGCCGCCGGCGCCACCCACGGCGGACTCATTTTTGAACAAGCCTCACCACGCGCCATCACCCCTACTACCGCCCGCACCATTATCGCCGCGGAGCCCGGCCTGAAATTCGTGGCGGTGTCCCGAAGCACCAACCCGGAAGAATGGGCGGAGCTGGCGGCAATCCCCGGAATCGCCGCGCTGCAAATCCACAGCCCCTACCAGGGCAGTGTCGATGCTGAACACGCGCTCATCGACACCATCCGGCAGGCCACCGGCAACCGGGCGGAAATCTGGCGGGCCGTCTCCATGACCGGCCCCACGGGCACGGCCGGGACCGCTAACCAACCGGGTGAATCCGACCAGGCCGGGCCAGCCAGCCAGGCGGAGGCCGGCCAGGAGTGGGCCCGAGCGGTAGCTGACCGCGTCGACAAGCTTGTTCTTGACGCCGGCGATGGCGGTAGCGGCACCAGCTT
>CAUVMZ010000131.1:0-8382 GCA_963552855.1 uncultured Corynebacterium sp.
TAAATTTACCGTGACGTAAGCCTTGTGTTTGCGTGTATTTTTTTCTTGGGTTTTTATGGGATACTTTACGGTGTCCTGGGGGTAGGCAATAATGATTAGCAAGTAGATATTTTGTGCTTTGTCATAAGTGTGTTGTTTGCAAGTGTGAGGAGATGTTGTTATGGGTAAGCACCGCAGGTTAAGTGCTCGTCAGAGGCGTATTTTGAAGTCGGCGGTGGCTTTTGCTACGGCGGCAACTGCTGCGGTTTCTGCGTCGTCATATGCAAGTGCGGTTCCTAAGGTTGCATCGCAGCCTGGTACGGAAAAGCCAGAAGCTCCAGCTGCTGAACCGGAAGTGTATGCTCAGGCAGCGCCGGTTCAGCAGGTTGCACCAGTGCAACCTCAGGCAGTTGCGTTTATTCCAGGGGCACAGCAGGCTGCGGTGCAGCCAGTGGTAAAGAAAGTGGTTGTGCAGCAGAACATTATCAAGGTGGTTAAATACGAAACCTCGCCTGGATTAGCTTTAGCAACCGCAGGTGGATCGAGAGTGTTAAACCCCGTGAATGTGGCAAATACTTTTGAACGTAATGTTGCTGCCGAAGACCGTGAAACCATCAATATGGCGAAGGGTGCTGCTGCTGGTGGTGCGGTAGCTGGCACCGTCATTGGCGCTGCTGCTGGTGCTGCGGTAGGCGGGGCAGCCGGTGTTGCTGCTGGTGCTGGTGCATCAACAGTAATCTGTGCGTCAACAACTGCTGCTGTGCCGGTAGCTCCACCGCTTGCGCCGGTTGCTGCTGGGTGTTGGGCTATGGGGCCTGCTGCTGGTGCGGTTGTTGGTGGTTTGTCTGGTGCTGGTGCTGGTGCGGTGGCAGCTGCGCCTGCTGGTGCATTAGCTGGTGCGCAATTGGGTGCGACGGCTGTTCCTGGTGGTCGTGCTGCATTGGATCGTACGGTGGCAAATACTACATGGGATTTGGAATCACAAGCGCGTGTTGCCAATGGTGCGGAACCACTTGCTGGTGAAAAGCCTGGTGATTCGATGCCAAATTCGCAGCAGGCGAAGAATCAGGGGTATGTGCCACCAAGTATGCCGGATGCGCAGGCGTTGAGTTCTCAAGCTGCGTTGTCGATGCAGTCGCAGGTACCAAACTTACCGCCTGCTCCTGTGCCGCCGGGGTCGTCTATTCCTGGTGTGCCGAATGTAGCGTTGCCGCAGGTGAACGTGTAAAAGTTTGTTGATATGTGTGGGTTTTCTTCTGTGTGGGGATTGAGGTGAAATATCATGGCCACATCATGGATTGAGTTTATTCATGAGCAAAGGGAGGCAGCGGATGCTGCTGAGATGTGTGAGCCTGCTGATGATCTCAAACACAAGAAAACCCGTCGTGGAAGCAGAAAAGACGCGAAGGCGGTGTCTGCTTCTTCATCGATATCAGGTGTGGGGCAGGTGATAGCGGCTGCTATGCCGTCGAGGACTGCTGTTTTGGTTGTTGTTGCGGTGTTTGCGACGACAATATTGGCAACGAGTGCAATACTGTCGTTGATGTCTCCATCTCGGCAGACAACGGCTGCTCCGGTGCCGGCGGTATCGAGTGCGCCGGAGCCGGTGGCTTCGTCGTCGGTGAAGCCGGTGGATAGGTGTGTGGATCAGCCGGCTGCGTCGTTAAAGTCGCCGCGGGGTGTTGTTGTGGCGTATCAGAAAGCGTATTTTGATGCCAATAATGAAGCTGTGTTGAAAACGCTTGATCCTGAGAGTTATTTGGCGCAGGTGGATTGGGCGACGGTTGCGGCGGAGATGAAGGGGGCAGAGTTTTGCGTCAAGATTGTGGGGGTGAGTGATGATGGGGGTGTGGTGGATACTGCGACGACGGTGAAGCAGAAAAGTGGGGATGAACTGGTGTTTTTGCAGAAGGTTCATACGAAGAAGATAGATAGTGAGTATAAGATCACTGCGATTGATGATAATAAAAATGCACAAGAGAATAAAGATAAAACTAATGATGAAGGGGATGGGGCATCATGATTGGTCATGGCTTTGTGGTGGATTTGTTGTTGAGTGGATTGAAGGGTTGGTTGTGATGAGACGGATAACATGTGCCCAGGTGGTGGTTGCTGCTATCGCGGTTGGCTGTTTGCTTTCTCCGCCGCAGGTATTAGCGCAGACTACCGGGACAGCATCGGCGGTGCCCTCATCAGTGGGTGGGCTTGATGGTCAGTGTCCGAAGATGCAGTTTGTGGTGGTGAATTCTGCTGCGGATTCGTTTGATGATTCGGGTGCTGATACTGGGTTTTTAGGGGGTGTGGTGGGTCCGGTTGTGCGTGATGCAAATGATGGCCAGGATGTGGATAAGTCCGGTGGTTTTACTCAGAGAAGTACTGATCCGATGGCGCCATCGACGGAGACTGCGACGATAACGGCGACGAAGCCGGAGCCTGTTCCTACTACTGGTGGGGATTGGCGGGATCAGTTGAAACAGGATTTAGAGAAGAAGGAGAAAGCAGGTGATGCGGGGAAGCAGTCAGCTGCGCCGGTGACGAAGCCTGCGGCTGCCTTGCAATCTGCGGGTGTGAAACCAGTTGTAGCATCTGTGACGACGGCTTCACCGGTCGTACCTTCGACGCAGGCTTCTATGGGAGCATCGAAGAAGAGTCCAGGTAAAGTAGGGCGGACATACGTGAATTTGGCTTCTCAGCAGCAGACGGGGTCGTTTATTCCGGGTGTGCATAAAGAAGGAAATCCATCGTGGCGTGAGACTGTTGGTGACAATAAAGAACAGGTTAATGGGGTGTTGAAGCAGATTCATGAGAAATGCCCTGATACGAAAGTATCCCTTGTCGGGGAGAATGAGGGTGCCGCTGTTGTTAGTGAGATTGCTCGGGATATTGGTGCTGGTAAGGGGGTGATTGATGCCGATCATGTGGCTGGTGTGGCAACGTTTGCTGACCCGACTCGTTCTGAAGATCAACCAACGATTGCATCAGGGTCGAAGAAGGCTGGTAAAGCTCCTGGGACGAGTGGGAAGAATGTCGATCAGGTGGAGATTGATTCACCAACGACAAAGGGTTCTGGGGTGGCTACGGTTGCTGAGGAAAAGAAGCCGTCGGATTATGGGACGTTGAATGATCGGACGATGAGTTGGTGTGTGGATGGTGATACCAGGTGTGGGGTGAAAAAGGGTGCCCCATTAGCCCGGTTGGTGAAGCATTCCCAGGAGCATGCTGATTTTGCTCATAACCCGGAGCAGTCGATGAATTATGTGGCGCAAACGTTGGGTCCGGCGGTGGCGTTGGCTGGGGTGGAGTCATTAGCTGAGGATGTGGATTTTGGGACGAATGGGTTTACCTTTAAGCGGGCAAAAAGCGTGGATGATACGTTGATCGGTCGGATCACGGCGAATGCGGAAACCAAGGTGGATCAGTCAGAGGTGGATCGCCGGTTAGTTGCTGCTGGGGCTCAGTTAGGGGGTATGGCTCTGGCTGCTGGTGTGACGGTGGCGAAGAAAGTGATTACCCCATCGAATATCGCCCAGATTGCTGCTGCGTCAGCACTTGGCCCGGAAGCTGCTGGTTTAGTGGTTGCGGAAAAGCTTATTGAGGCATCCACTGATTTGTTTACTCCGGAGACTGCATCGACGGGTGCGATGCGGGTTGTGGATGAAGCTAAAGCATCGGGTATGGAGGATACTGAAATCGCTGAGGTGGCTGTGGAAGCTGCGGTTGGTGAGACTATTGGTGATGGGGCGTATTCCAACCCTACGACGAAGGATGGGCAGTCGCCGAAGTCTGCGACGACGAAGTATTTGTCCGCGTTAGCAGCTGATGCGCTTGGTGATGAGGCGCCGGCGAAGTTGGTGTCGGCGGCTTCGAAGACTGAGGCGGCAAGGCAGGATTATGATGATGCTGCGTCGAAGAAGGCGGTGGATGGGTTTGGTGCCACCACTACTACCACTGCTGCTAAGAGTGCGTCTGGGAAGAAAACTGTTGGTAAAACCTCTTCTGCTGCCACTACTACTGGGAAGACTACTTCTGCTGCTGCGGTGGCATCTGATGAGTCTGAGGGTAGTGAGTAGGTCGTGTCTGATCGGGTGTTGCCGCGGGTGATTGCGCTAAATGATGACTTCTTGTTGGATAAAGCGGCCAATCGGTTGTGGGATAGTGAGGTGATAGCGGATGATACATCCACGTTTGCTCCGCTATGGTGGTTTGTTGGTGCGCACGGTGGTGCGGGAACAACAACACTGGCTACTTTATTAGCCCCTGCTGGGGATGCGGGGCATAGTTGGCCGGTGCATGAAGAAAATCGGGTGTGCGTGGTCGTGGCGAAAGCTAGTGTGCCATCACTGGAAAAAGCACACCAGGTTCTCCTGCAAGGCCAGCAGCAAGTAGAAACTGTGGATGTGATAGGTGTTGTGGTGGTGGCGGAAACCCCTGGTAAGTACCCAAATTTGGTGAAAAATAAAATTGATGTGTTACGTCCTCTGACAACAGTGTGGGAATTGGAGTATCTTTCTGACCTGCGGTTGGTGGAGGTGGATAAGTTAGCTATGTGGCTGCCGGGTGATGTGGTGGATACCACGAGGCGGGGGCGGAAGGTGTCTATGATTGAGCGGGTACCGGTGTCGGTTGCGCGGTTGGGGGAGGAGATTGTAGCGGCTGTTCTTGGTGATGATTTTATGGTAGATGTCCCTGGTGAGCTGGGGTTTAGTTCTAACAAGGAAAATAAGGAAGGAGAGGAGTAAATTGATGAATGCTTTTGTGGATAAGGTGGGGGTTGTTTTGGTGATGGCGCAGGCGGATATTCCGGGTCAGGGGATTCAGCCGCAGGCTCCTCCGGGGTTGGCGGGGAAGATGAATACGTTTTTGTCGTGGGTGCAGTATTTTGGTATTTTCTTTGCGGTTGTGGGGGTTATTGTTGCTGGTATTGGGCTTGTTTTGTCGCGTCGTGAGGGGTCGAGTGAGGAAGCAACGGCGAATTTCTTGCGGATTGGGTTGGGGACGGTGGTGATTAGTACGGCGGTGACGTTGGTGAGTGCGTTGATTTCGTAGGTTTCAGTATTGGTAGTTGTGATAGGTGGAGGTTGATATGGCTGCGGCGCAGACATCGGGGGCACGTCCGTTGGAGATTCCTGCTACGAAGCATCCGGATGCGCCGTGGAATGGTAGTGGGTATTTGCAGGGGTTGAAGGTGGATATTGTGCAGTGGTTGGGGTGGTTGACGTGGATTGGGTTGGCGGTGTGTATTGTGGCGTTGATTATGTTTGGGGCGGCGTTGGCGTTGGATAAGGAGCGTGGGGAGGCTATTTCGGCGACGGCTCCGCATATGGTGTTGTTGCGGATTGGGGTGGCTGCGATGTTGATTGGGGTGGCTGGTCAGCTGGGGTATGCAATAGCGAGGTGATGATGGTGAGTAAGGCATGTTGGTTAGTGGGTTTTGTGGTGGTAAGCGGTGTTGTGATGGGTGTTTTGTCTGCGTGCGGGGATGATCCTGCTGGTACGGATCAAAATCAACCGCAGGTGGTGTCAACTACTACGGTTCCTGAGAATTTGTTGTGGTCAATTGGGCCGGCTGGGTTGAATCAGCCGAAAAATACTAGTGATGGGCCTTTTGAATCTTCTCCTGTGCCGCATGGGTTTTCTCCGACGCCGCAGGGGGCGTTGTTAGCGGCGATTACTGCTCAGGTGTGGATGGCGGGTGCGGATGATAAAACTTTTCCTCTGGTTGCTCGTCATTTACTGGAGCCGGGAGTGGGGAGGGATCAGTGGGTGCAGTCTCGGGCGTTGGTGACGGTGGATGGGAAGGTGGCTGATCCGCCGCTGTTTGCTGGCTTCAAATTCACTGACTACACCCCAGATAAAGCAGTAATTCTTATCGCAGTGAAACAACCAGATGGCACAATCACCGCCTACCCGGTACAAGTTTCACATTCCAGTGGGGACTGGCGGGTTATTAATCCTACTCAAGATACTGCCCCAGATTTAGTCGAAATAACAACAGACCAGCTTAACAAAGAATTCATCCCACTCTAAGCCCTTTGGGAAGGATAGGTAGATCATTATGGATACGAGCAAAAAGCCACTTGTTATTGGTGTAGTTGCGGTTACTATTATCATTGCTGTTATTGCGGTGTATGTGTTGACGAAGGGGGATTCCCCTCGTAGTGAGAACACAGCTGCGGAGAATACATCTTCGACGACTGGTGAAGATTCCGTGGAGCAAAAACAAAAAAACCATGAGTATATTGAAAAACTTAAAAAAGATCCAAATTACAACTTTCCTGGAGCTTTAATTGGCAATGCTCAGCGCACGTGGCCGGATAAATCCGGTAAAATTGATGACTCGGGGCATAAAACTCCAGGCCAGTATTCTCCCGATATGTTCCAGCAGCGGCCGGTGTGGACTCCTATTAATCATGATGGGGATTTGCCGAAAAAAAGTGGCTTAAAAGATGGATTTGAGGGGTGTAAAAACCCAGATAAAATTACTTTGGAGGGGAAAACTCAGCAGCAGTATGTGAATGCTCGATATTTGGTTGTAAACGAGCAGTCTGGCCCCACGAAGATGGAGCGGGGGGTTCCTCGTGGTTACGCACATTCCCCGCAAGGAGCAATTCTTGCCACCATCAATATGACATACTACGGACGTCCACAAGAAGATGAAATTGGCGTAGAGCTAACGAAAACTCTATGGAAGTCTTCAGTAAAGGCTCAGGAAGACTTATTTGAAGATGAAGCTTTCATGGCTAATTACCGCCCTGAGATTCTTCCTTCCCCTAATGGTTTTAAAGTTACCCAATGCTCGGAGAATATTATTGTAGTAGAAACAATTTGTTATGCGCAAGACATGCAACTTATTACTCGAATTCCAATGGTATGGAAGGATGGAGATTGGCAAGCAAATTTGAGTGGAGCGGCTGATAATCAGGCGTATCAGGAATCGAAGTACTCAGGATTGAAAAAAGAGGATTTTGCGGAGATTAGTTATTCATGAAGAAATTAATATTCTTTCTGTGTGTGATTTTCTTTGCATTTTCTTCTACCCCGTTTGCTTCTGGAGAAGAAGATCCGCGCAGCGCGCGGCAACAAGCAAGCGACGAATGCCGTAGCAGGAAAACCGATCTATATGTATTCGAAGCTTTAGCTAAAGAACGTAAGCTTCCTGCTTTAGACCAAAAGTTAACGGATGAAAAAGGTGTAAACGGTGCAATCCAGGACATGAAAAGTCAGCATTCGGATCTTTTTGAAGAAAAACGGCGACAACTTGAGACTGAGGGTAGAGAACTTAAAAACGGCGACAGAACGATTTGTACTGTATCTTCCGTTTACGAAGCCGTGGGAGTTTACGTGAATCGGAAGGAAAGTGAGTTTTGGGGGGATCCGGTTGGGAAGTTTACGAAGGCTGTGATGGAGGGGAATGGGGAGGCGTTGCAGGTTGCGATGACGTTTTGGATGGATATTGAAGTGTTGTCGCCGACGCAGATGAAGGATAATGCCCGGTGGGTGCAGAATATTGTGTATTTTGTGACGGGGTTTTTGATGATTGCGTCGTTGATTATTGGGGGGATTCGTATGGCGATGGCGAGGCAGTCGGGTGTGATGGGTGGCCTAGAAGAGATTGGTGAGGGGGTGGGGAAGTGGTTGATGTTTTCGATTGTCGTGCCCGCGGGCACGATAAGTGCTTTGCGGGGATCTGATGCGTTAGCCAAGGCGATTATGGATGAGTTTGGGTCGAAGGATACAAAGGCGATTATTCAGATTGGGACGTTGCAGGAGACGAAGTTCGGGCCGGTGATTATGTTGGCGTTGGCTTTGGTGTGTTTGTGTGGGTCGGTGATGCAGGTTGTGGCGTTGGTGATTCGGGATTTGGTGTTGCCGATTGTGTTGGGGCTAACGCCGCTTTTTGCTGCTGCGTCGTTTAGTGAGACGGGGCGTAATGGACTACGGCATTTGGTGGGTTATATTATTGCGGCCTTGGCGTATAAGCCGGCGTGTGCGTTGATTTATGTGGTGGTGATTTGGAATACGTCGGCTCCGATTGGGGATGATGGTAAGAAGGCGTTGTTTAATGCGATGATGATTGCGATGGTGGGCTTTTTGGCTCCTTCTCTTGTGCGGATGATTGTGCCGGCGGTTGCCCAGGCTGGTGGTGGTTCTGGGGGGATGGCGTTATCGGCGGCGGTGTCTGCGACGGGGGCGATTACGGGTGCTGCGATGGGTGGGGTAACAGGTGCGTTGTCGGGTGCTCGTTCTGGTGGTTCGCAGGGACAGCAGCAGGCTGGTGGTGGGGGTCAGTCTTCGGGGTCGCCGGCTGGGGCTGGTGCGCCACCGGGGGGTGTGTTTGGTGGCCACGGTGGTGGGTCTTCTTCGGGTGCTGCGCCTGCTGGTGCTGCTGGTGGGGGTCATGGG
>CAUVMZ010000132.1:0-8364 GCA_963552855.1 uncultured Corynebacterium sp.
TATTGATGACATTATCCGCTATGGGAGTAATTCCGATAGTAAGGGGTGTAAAAATAATTAAACAAAGTTATAAACAATTGGAACGTTATCAGGTGAAAACCGCTGATTTGAGTTATGGCAGAATGACGTACGTGGATCAGGGGAGCGGGGAAACCCTCCTGGCGTTGCATGGGATCTTCGGTGGTTACGATCAAGGCTATGAGCTTGGGGTGAACTGCGGTTTTCCCGGTAGGGTCATCGCCCCGTCGCGGTTTGGGTATCTGGGCAGCGATGTGTCGGGGCAGGGAACACCCAAGGAACAGGCCCGAGCCTTGGTGGAATTATTGGACTATTCCGGTGTTGACAAAACCTTTGTGATAGGCGGCTCCGCAGGTGGCACGCATGCTATCCGTTTGGCATTGGATTTTCCCGAGCGAGTGAAAGGCGTGATCCTTTATAGTTCGAGAATGCCGTTGCCGAAACGCCCGACAAAACCAACGCAATATATGGGGCCCCCAAAATTCATCTGTAACGATATTGCTATGTATTTACTGAGTCCGGTGGTGGCAATGATGACTTCCACACCATTACACTCGGTTATGTCGATACTTCCCATCGAAAAACGGAAGGCAGGAGCCTATATCGATTCGGTAATTAGTAACCCGGATATGGCCAAAAATTTTGATGATTACCGGATTGAATCCCTCACGGTTCCAGTCCTCATTTTCAGCGCCATGGATGATAGGTTAATTAAATTCACAGATGTGGAAAAAGTGATTCGTAGGTTCCCTAATAAGGTGTTTGTTCCCTTTGAAAATGGGGGGCATTTAATTGTTGGTCATGATGTGGAAATCCATAATACTGTCAATGAATTTATTGCCAGATATCGGTGATTACATATCCACGATGGTTGGCTGTGGTCTAATAATCACGGGTGGTTGTGGCAGGAATCATGGCGGTAAAAACCGTTCGTGATATCACCGCAATTACGCTACCAATGACGGTGACCACCCAACCAACCCCCTGTAAGCTAGGGTTATGAAGACACCAGACGGTAAGTTGGCCGACGGCTGCCAGTAAAAGCCCCGCAATGATCCATATCATGTGTGGCGAATAAGTGCGCGAGTTATTCATTAATAAATTATCCTTACTGTTGGCTTGCCAACAATATTAAAATGCTAAGTTTATGTTACCGTGAACCTAGGGTTGCCTCAAGGATTGAAGCCATATAAGGTGTGCAGAAATTCTTATAAGCGTGTGATTATTAAGCTTACATAACGACACACCCACATGGTAGCATTTTTGATTTATTGTGGTGTGATGTGGCATCGCTGCTGCTTATCTACTAAAAATGGTCGTTGACTGCTTGTTTCAAGCCGGCTGTTATTAGATTCCCAGGAAGCTACCAGCTCGTTGGGGAATTTGGGTGATAGCATCAGTGGCTATGGCTTCGATACAGACTAAAACTAACGCTCATAAACTTGGAATTGTGCTGGCTGTTCTTGTTAGTGCCAGTATAATTGTGTTGCCGTTTACCATGCATGTGGCGTTTTCGGCGTATACCCCGTTTTGTTTTTTCAGCGGCTCCATAGTGGCGTTGAGCGGGTTAGCGCTTCGGTCGAAGATGGTGGTGAGTTTAGGTTTTAGCATTGCCCTATGGACCATTATTAGTCCGTTCTTTTTTCTCATGTCTACTATGATTTAAATAGCATTATTTCTATATGGGGGTAATCCTATGTTTACTTTTCGACGTCTATAGTCCGAGGGATTGCCCCCGTGATAATTGCATATCCTGCGTCGTTAGTCAGTGACGTGTGTTGATTGGCGATTTTTGCCAAGATAGAAATCATGGAAGCTGCAATTATCGTTGTGCTGGTTGTCGTCTTTGCCATTTTGGTCGTGATGATGATCATCGCTCTTGGTTCGCGTCGTAAAGACTCGAAAACCATTAGTTTTGAATCAAAGACCACTGATGAGCCAAAGCAATTAACACAACAGGAAAAGTCGGGAAATTATCAAGCCCAAGGCGGGTTCAATTTCGCCCCTGCGAAGAAGGAAGAAGCCGTCCTGCCTGGTCAAGAGTTAAAGACATCGGCTACTGCGGCCATCCCGACGGCGGCTCAGCCGGCATCTCAACCTACGGTTCATACCGATACCCCAAGCGTTTCCGAACCGCACAAGGATCCGGAACCGGTTGCGGAAGCGGTGGCAGTGGAGCCCGAAACTTTAACGGTTGAGGCTGAAGCAAAGTCTGAGGAGCCGGCCGTAGTCACGAAGAAGCCTGAGAAGGAAACAGAAAAAGAAGACGAACCCGTCGCCGCGGTGACGGAGACTGCCGAAGACTCTGAGCCAGAAACCACGCCAGAGGAACCGGAGGCTGAGGAATCAGAAACCAAGCCCGAAGAATCAGAGGACGAGAAGTCGGAGGCGGCAGAGGATGAGGAGCAGCCGGAGGCTGAGCCGGTCGACGATGAGCCCGTCGAAAAGCAATCGGCCGTAGTAGAATCGGAGGCTGACGCCGCCGCCGAAGCGGAGGTGGAAACCGACGAGGCCCAGCCGGCGAAGAAGCCTGCGGCAGAGGACGAGTCGGAGAAGGAGGCGGCAGCGGAAACACCCCAGCCGGAAGAACAGCCGGAGCCGTCGAAACCGGGTCGGCAAAAGCGGAACAAGCCACAGAAACGCCAGAAGCAGCGCGGGAAGAAGCAACAACAATCACGTGCCGCCGCCCAGGAAAAACCGGAAGAGGCTGTGGCCGCCGACGAGGCTTCGGAGAAACCACAAAAATCCGACAGCGACACCACCAAAGATCATAAAGAAGAATCCGCATCCCAAAACGCCCAAAGCGATCGTGATAAGCAGGCCAATGATGTGGCGGACACGGAACTTGAGGGCTCGTTTGAAAAACTTGATGAATTCCACGAGCTTGTCGAGGAATTGCCGGATTCCGAAGAAATCCCGGTGGTGGAACAAGCCGAACCGGAGGACGTCGATAAGCAGGATGCGCTAGAGGCTGCTGCCGCCGCATCCGCGGTCGCCGAGGCCGCCGACAAGGCTCGCGCGGAAACCCCCGCGCCCACGGAGGAATCGAAACCCGCCGATGCCGAGCCGAAACCGCAGGACACGATCGAACCCGCGGTGGGGCGCATCGGTAAGCTGCGTGGTCGACTGTCGAAATCGCAAAATGTATTTGGCCGATCGGTGCTGGGCATGCTGTCCGCCGGCGACCTCGACGACGATGCGTGGGAAGACATCGAAACCCAACTCATCCAAGCCGACCTTGGTGTGAAAATCACCACAAATATTGTGGATGAGCTGCGGGAAATGATCGCCGAACGCGGCGTGTCGAGCGAGGACGAAGCCCGCGCCATGCTGCGAGAATGCCTGATTGCCGCCTGCAAACCCGAACTGGATCGCTCGATCAAGGCCATGCCTTACGACGGCAAACCCGCGGTCGTTCTCGTCGTGGGGGTCAACGGCACTGGGAAAACCACCACCACCGGCAAGCTCGCCCGCGTCCTGGTGTCCATGGGACATAAGGTGCTGCTCGGGGCAGCCGATACCTTCCGCGCCGCCGCCGCTGACCAGCTGGAGGCTTGGGGGCGTCGCGTTGGTGCTACCACCGTCCGTGGTGCCGAGGCCGCTGACCCCGCATCCGTTGCGTTTGACGCCGTGAGCAAGGGCGTGGAAACCCACGCCGACGTGGTCCTCATCGACACCGCCGGCCGGCTCCATAATTCCACCAACCTCATGGACCAATTACGCAAGGTCAAGCGGGTTGTTGAGAAAAAAGCCGTGGTTGATGAGGTACTTCTCGTCCTCGACGCCACCACCGGCCAAAACGGTTTGGTACAGGCAAAAACCTTCGGTGACGTGGTCAATATCACCGGTGTGGTACTCACCAAACTCGACGGTACAGCCAAGGGCGGCATCGTGTTCCAGGTACAGGAAGACCTCGGAGTACCGGTGAAACTCGTGGGCCTGGGCGAAGGCGCTGATGATCTCGCACCCTTCGAGGTGGAAGGATTCGTGGACGCCCTACTGGGATAGCCCACCACATGTGTGGGGGTAGACGCATCCTCCCCTATAATTACAGAGCAAGTACAAAATTCCACCCCATCATGAGCAGTAATCGCTTGTGGTGGGGTTTGGTGTGACTACACTGAGGCCATACATCAAATACCTGAAACTGCTCCAAGAAACCGAGATCGCCATGAAACTTGTGACTGCAATCGTTAAACCTTTCACACTCAGCGACATCAAAGATGCGTTAGAACAAGTGGGCGTGCACGCCATGACCGTGACCGAGGCCCAAGGTTTCGGGCAGCAAAAAGGGCATAATGAGGTGTACCGGGGCGCGGAATACGCCATTGATTTTGTTCCCAAGCTCAAGATCGAAATCGTTGTGGACGACCCCATCGTGGAAGACACCATCGCCGCCATTGTGGAAGCCGCCTACACCGGAAAAATCGGCGACGGTAAAGTATGGGTGACAGAAATCCAGGAACTAGTGCGGGTTCGCACTGGTGAGCGGGGTGTGGCCGCCATTTAAGGCCACGTCAGATTATTTGGGGGTGGGGGATAATGGTGACAAAAATCAGTGACACTACCCATAAGGAATGAATTATGTGCTTGACGTTTTTGGGTACCGGCTCCGGCACCCCCACCCGCACCCGCAATACCGCGGCCACGATCTACACCCGACCTGACCGTAGCGAATTCTGGCTTTTCGACTGTGGTGAGGCTACCCAACACCAAATGCTTCGCCACGGCATCAACATGAATAAAGTCAGCCGGATCTTTATCACCCACATGCATGGCGACCACACATTCGGGCTGCCGGGTCTCATCTCCAGCCGGGCGTTCCGCACCCCGGGGGATCCGCTCACGATCTACGGGCCGCCCGGCATTGCGGAATTCGTGTCGGTCACCCTAAACACCTCGGCGTCGCATATTCGCTACCCCCTGGAGGTGGTAGAGCTCGACCATGCCGGGGAGGTCCCCCTGGGCCAAGATGATACCGTCATCGTTCGCTACACCACGCTTGATCACGGCGTGCAGTCGTACGCTTACCGCATCACCGAGGCCGACCAGCCGGGGGAGTTGCAGGTGGATAAACTCATCGACCATGGGGTTCAGCCCGGGCCCCGCTATGGGCAGCTGAAACGCGGCGAAGACATCACCCTCGACAATGGTACAGTGCTCCGCAGTGCCGACTTTGTGGGCCCACCCCAACCCGGCCCCGATATTGTGCTCTTCGGCGACACCCGGTTCGTGCCCAGCCACGCCGACTTTGCCGCCGGCGCCGACCTCATGGTGCACGAAGCCACCTACGGTCCCGAATATCCCGATAAAGCACAACAATATTTTCACTCCACCACCACGCAGGCCGCCGAACTTGCCCGCCAGGCAGGGGTGAAAAAACTCGTGCTCACCCATTTCAGCGCCCGCTACGATACCGACGAGAAGCTTGCCGAACTGCTGGCCGGTGCCCAAGCAATCTTCCCCCACACCATTCTCGCTGCCGACGGCGCAACCATAGGTCTGTAAAGCATGCCACAGCCCGCCGAAGGTATTCGTCGCACAGCTTTTCGACGCGCTACCGAACTGGTGGCAGCCCTGCATCTCCCATCTGGCACCGCGCTGGCCGCTACCGGATCCTACGCCCGCCGGGAATTAACCGCTTACTCCGACCTGGATCTGCTCCTCATCTGCCCACCCGACCAAGCATTGGATAGCGCAGTGAAGCGCCAGGTGGCGAACCTGTGGTATCCCATTTGGGACGCTAAGATTCGCCTCGACTACGCCGTGCGCACCCCAAAAGAATGCGCCAACATTATTGCCGACAATGCTGTCGCCGGCCTGTCGCTGCTGGACCTCACGCACGTTGCCGGCGACCCCAGCCTCACCGAGCAAACTCGAAAACTTGTGCTACGCACCTGGCGGATCGCCCTGTCCCGCAATTTCGATAGCATTATCGACATCGCCATTGCCCGGTGGCGGCGCTCCGGGCCGGTCATCAGCATGACCCACCCCGACCTGAAACACGGCCGGGGTGGCCTCCGGGATCATGAACTCCTCACCGCCCTCGCATTCGGAAACCTGTGCGATGCCCCCGACCTCACTGACCAGCGCACCCTCCTGCTCGATGCCCGCACCATGCTGCACCAGCACGCCCGCCGGCCTCGGGACGTCCTCGATCCAGAATTTGCCGCCGATATCGCCATTGACCTTGGGTTCCGCGACCGATACACGCTCTCCCGCGCTATCGCCGAAGCCGCCCGTGCCATCGACAACGCCCTCACCAGCGGGCTCACCACCGCCCGAAATCTCCTCCGACCCACCACCCCAACCAGTCGAAAACCCGAGCGACGCCGCCCCCTCGACATTGATGTTGTCGACGCTGGCGGCAGCATCTCACTATCCCGCAACCCCAACCTCACCGACCCCGCCCTTCTGTTGCGTGTCGCGGCAGCCAGCGCCCGCACTGGATTACCCATCCACCCCGCCACCTGGTCCCGCCTGGCCACTCTGCCGACCATGCCCGACCGGTGGCCCACGGCCGCGGCCAGCGATTTCCTCGCCCTCCTCTCCTCCCCACATCACACCGCCCGGGTCATTACCGAACTCGACAACCATGGACTATGGTCCCCCCTCGTTCCTGCTTGGGACAATATCCGCGGCCTCATCCCGCGCGAACCTATCCACACCCAAACCATCGACCAGCACTGCCTCCAAGTCACCCAAAACTGTGCCGCCCACCATGTTGCCGCTGCCCGACCCGACCTGCTCTACCTGGCGGCCCTCTTCCACGACATAGGTAAAGGACAAGGCGTTCCCCACGCCGAACTCGGCGCCACCCGCGTTGCCGCCATGGCCGCAACCCTCAGGCTGAACCATCATGACGCATCCGTGGTCACCACCCTGGTCCGTCACCACACGCTCATCCCCAACCTCGTGGCTCACCGGGACGTCGAATCCGACGACGCGGTCACCGAACTGCTCGACGCCGTGGGCTACGACCTGCTCACCGTCGAACTCATGCGCGTCCTCGTCCAGGCCGACGCTCTCGCCACCGGCACCTGGACCCCCACCCTTCAGGCCGGGACCGCCATCCTGTGCGACCATGCCCGTGCCCGACTCACCGGCAGCCAACCCCGGCCGCCACGTCTTGACTTTCCCCGCGACTTCACTTCCCGCACCGGGTTGCTCCTCGACCTCATCCCCGGGCCCGAAGCCAATAACGCCACCGTCCGGTGGGTGGGGCACTACCTGCGTGAAAGTATTCGTGTCCTGGCCCTTATCGCGGCCAAGGGTTGGAACATTAACTCCGCCGAATTCGTCGTCGAACCCGATCACACCCGGGCCCGATTCACGGTATACAACACGTTGGGAACCGGTTTCGATCAGGCAGAATTCGCCCAAGCGTATAAGTCCGGGGTTTACTCCGCCCTTCCGGATACCACCCCCACCATCGCCGCTACCACCGCCACCTTCTGGTTCGGCAATATCCTAGAAATCCGCACCACCGACCGACAGGCCGCTTTGGGTACACTCATGGAAGTGTTACCGGAACTCCACTGGCTTACCATGAGCAACCCTGGGGCAACCATGATCGTGCAATGCAGTCTCCGCCCCGGCTTCGACCGGGCGGCCGTGGAACGTGACGTGACCCGAGTGCTGACAACCAGCTAATATGAATGGGTTAGCTAGCTAATTTTTTAAGGAGTGATCCCACCGTGTTCGAATCCCTGTCCGATCGCCTCAGTGCCGCCTTATCTGGACTCCGGTCGAAAGGCAAGGTTACCGAAGCCGATGTGAATACGGTTTCCCGGGAAATCCGGTTAGCGCTGCTCGAAGCCGACGTCTCCTTGCCTGTTGTCCGCGGTTTTATTAAACGCATTAAAGAACGCGCCCTCGGTGTGGAGGTTTCTAAGGCACTCAACCCGGCCGAACAGGTCATCAAAATCGTCAACGAAGAGCTCACCACCATTCTTGGTGGTGAAACCCGGCGCATGAATGTGTCCAAAAAACCGCCGACCATCATCATGCTTGCCGGTCTGCAAGGCGCGGGTAAAACCACCCTTGCCGGTAAACTGGCCTACTCGTTGAAGGAACAAGGGCACACCCCCATTCTGGTGGCCTGCGACCTGCAGCGTCCTGGCGCGGTCCAACAGTTGCAGATCGTTGGTGAGCGTGCGGGCGTGCCGACTTTCGCCCCAGATCCGGGAACCTCGTTGGATACCCTGGAGCACGAGATGGGTACCTCCCATGGAGATCCGGTTGCGGTTGCTAGGGCAGGCGTTGCGGAGGCCCGTCAGAAAAAACACGATTACGTTATTGTGGACACCGCCGGTCGGTTGGGTATTGATGAAACCCTCATGACCC
>CAUVMZ010000133.1:0-8350 GCA_963552855.1 uncultured Corynebacterium sp.
CGAATTCAAAAACTACCGCATCGGCCTCCTCCACGGCCAACTCAAAGACGCCGACAAAGACACCACCATGCGCCAATTCGCCAACGGTGACCTCGACATCCTCATAGCCACCACCGTCATCGAAGTCGGCATCGACGTCCCCAACGCCACCATCATTATGATCCGCGAATCCGAAAACCTCGGCGTCTCCCAACTCCACCAACTCCGCGGCCGCGTCGGACGCGGCGGATATGACTCCATCTGCTTCTTCCACCACACCGCCGAACGCGGCACCCCCGCCGACAAACGCATATGGCAAATGGCCGCCACCACCGACGGCTTCCAAGTCGCCGAAATCGACCTCATCCAACGCCACGAAGGCGACGTATTAGGCACCAGCCAATCCGGCACCAACAGCAAAATCGCCTTCCTCAACCTCGCCCGCGATATAGGCCTCATCAACCGGGCCAACCGCGACGCCAAAAACATTGTCACCCACAACCTTGACCTGGCCCGCCAACTCATCGCCGGCATTGACGACATTACCCAAGACTACCTGGACAAATCCTAACCCATTACCGAAATCCCACCACCGGTTTGCTAGGGTAGTCCCCATGAAAATCTACGCCCCCTTCGCCGGCATTGTGCACTACCATGTCGCAACCGGTGACACTGTTACCACCGGACAAAAACTCGCAAGCGTCGAAGCCATCAAACTCGAAGCTGCCGTGATCGCGCCGGGGCCGGGTATGGTGGTGTCGTTGAGTGCTGCCGATTTCGGTGATGTGGTGGGTGGCCAGGCTTTGGTGGAGCTCGCCGCGGATGGTTCGGAACCGGCAACGCTGGTGGGGGAGGGGAAGTAAATGGGGATGACGCGCATTATTTCCGGTGATGCCCGGGGCAGGAAGCTGCAGGTGCCGTCGGAAGGGACCCGCCCGACGTCGGATCGGGCGAAGGAGGGGCTGTTTTCGTCGCTGCAGGTGCGGTTTGGGTTTCAGGAAGCTGTGGTGTTGGATTTATTCGCTGGTTCAGGGGCGTTGGGGTTGGAGGCGGCCTCTCGGGGGGCTGCCGAAGTGGTGTTGGTGGAGTTGGATCCGCACACGTGTGCGGTGATTCGGCGGAATGCTGAGGTGGTGGGGCACCCGAATGTGCAGGTGATGCAGATGGCGGCGTCGGCGTATGTGGCGCAGGCGCCCCGGAAGTATTTTGATATGGTGTTGGCGGATCCGCCCTATGATCTGGCCCCGGAAACGGTAGTAGAAATGCTTGAGGCGTTGCGGCCATTGCTGGTAGATGGGGCCGCGGTGGTGGTGGAGCGGCATCGGGATTCGCCGCATACCGAGTGGCCGGCGGGGTATACGCCGACGCCGCAGAAGCTGAAAAAGCGCACGTTTGGTATTGCGCGTATGGACATGGCGGTGTTTTCGGCTGATGATGGGGGAGAGGAGTAACCAATGGTTCATCGTGCCGTGTGCCCGGGGTCGTTTGATCCGATCACGATGGGGCATGTCGATATTTTCCGCCGGGCAGCACACCAGTTCGATGAGATGGTGGTGTTGGTGACGGGGAATCCTAACAAGCCGTCCGGGCTGTTTAGCATTTCCGAGCGGGTGGAATTGGCGGAAAAAGCAGTGGTTGATTTGCCTAATGTGACGGTGGATTGGTGGGGTGGCTTGCTGGTGGATTACACTACCAAGCATGATATTGGGGTGATCGTCAAGGGGCTACGGTCGGCGCTGGATTATGAGTATGAGGTGCCGATGGCGCAGATGAATCGCAGTCTGTCGGGGGTGGACACCATGTTTTTCATGACCAATCCGAAATACGGCCATGTGTCATCCACGCTGTGCAAGGAGGTCATTAAATACGGCGGCGATATTCGTGATGTGCTGCCCCCCGATGTGGAGGAAGCGATTAAACAGAAATATAGTTAGTGTGCTTTTCGACGTCTATAGTAGCCCAAGTAGGTCAAGTGCACCGCGGATGGTGGCCCGCATAGACCAGATGAAATAATCATGAGAACTCCAGGTTTCTGTGCTACGGGCGCCCGAAATAATGGTGGGGATGTTGGTTGGGAGTTCACTATGATGGGCTAGGCCGGTTTCTTGGTGGCTGAGCGGATTCAGGTGAGTGAGGGCCACGGCGTGTTCAGCGACGACCGATAGGATAATACTGGCATGATGTGGTTGCCATCCATATGCGGCGGCATAATCAGCCTGAGTTTTTTCAATTGCCTGCAATGCTATTGTGTGTTGAGGGGTTAATTGGGTGAGGAATATGCCAATTCCGGGATTATTAAGCACAAAGCGCCGGAGGGCGCAGGACATGTCAATAAGGGAATCTTCGGGATTGGGGTAGTGGGGACTGGGGAGGGATTCTTGGGCAATAATGTGTTGGGCAACCAGAGATTTCGCGGTGTGTAGATTATGGACATGCCGGTAAATGGACATTTCGCTGACGTTTAATTGCTCGGCCAGGCCGCGAATGGTCAGGCGATCAAGAGTGATGATGCGTCCGGCTTCTAGAATGTTGTCTATGGTGATGCTGCGGGGTCTGCCGTGTGGTTTTGGGGACATGATTCGATTGTGACATAGAACTTAGTGCCATGCCGCAGCCATTTTTGTTATAGTGTCTAACAAAAGTCGAATATTTCGTGAATCATGGAAAGGATTGAATATTATGGGTGATTCGCAAAAAATGTCCGCTACAGAATTTACTCGTATGGCCCAAGTGCTTGACCGGCCTGAACATGTCACTGGCCTGGAGGAAGGGGAATTGGTTGTTGATACCATCCAGGTGCTGAGCTCGACCTTTATGCGGATTCGAGGGCAATTGCAGGGGTTTCGTCATGCAGATGCGTGGCGAAAGCCTAATACTACATTGCGGTTAGAAGTCCCCATCAGTAATGACGCTATTTCTGATATGGACACCTCTTCTCGGGTGTATACGGTGGCTGAGATGGGTGATGGTTATGACATTACTATTGATGCGGTTCGTCATGATGCTGATTCTCCCATGATGCGGTGGTTGGCCAGTGCTCAGCCGGGGGACCGCATAGTGGTGAAGGGACCTCGTCAACATCAAATTCTTCAACCTGGGGTAAAGAATTATATGTTTGCCGACGCTTCGGCGCTGCCCGCAGTGCGAAACATCATGAAGAATCAGCCAATGTCAATCCCACCAACTGTGGTGATCACCGCCCCGATGGAAGATGCCCAAACCTATTTAGCGGATTGTCATGGATTGGCGGATATGGTGTATCTGGAAACAGCAAAGGATGTAGTAGACGCTTGCCGGGAGTTAAATATTACTTCGACTGCGACTGTGTGGGCGGCGGGGGAACGAGATCAGATGCGCATGTTGCGAAATTATTGTAAAGCAGAATGCGGAGTTGCTCGGTCGGCATTGCGAATCTTTGGATACTGGAAACGGGGAACTTCTCATACTTTATTGGACATTGCCCGGCTTCAAGCAGTAAAGCAGCGAATAGATTCGGGACTTAACCTAGAACTTGCTGATGATTTCGACTTAGAAATTTAGGCAGTAATGCTGAGTGACTTGGTGATTTCTTTCTCATCACCATGTTATTTTATTCACGACCCTTGCAAATTCAACACTTGTTGAATTATGGTGGTGGTATGAGTGCACGAACCACCACCGCGGTGGAAGTCACTGACCTCCATATCACCCGCGCCAAAAACCACATCCTTCACGGACTCACCTTCACCCTCGACAAAGGCAGCATTACCGGACTGCTCGGCCCCTCCGGGTGCGGCAAAACCACCCTCATCCGCGCCATCGTGGGCAGCCAACGCATCACCAGCGGCACCATCACCATCCTGGGCCAACCCGCAGGCAGCACACAACTACGCACCACCGTCGCCTACGCCACCCAAAACCTCAGCATCTACCGTGACCTCACCGTCATGGCCAACATCACCTACTTCGCCCGCCTCTACGGTGCCACCGACTACGACGACGTGCTCGAAACCGTGGGTCTCACCGACTACCGCACCACCCTGGTAGAAAACCTATCCGGCGGCCAAGCCAGCCGCGTGAGCCTCGCCTGCGCCCTCGTCGCCCACCCACAAGTGCTCATCCTCGACGAACCCACCGTCGGCCTCGACCCCGTCACCCGCAAATCCCTATGGGAAGTTTTCCGCCAACTCGCCGACACCGGCATCACTATCATGGTCTCCAGCCACGTCCTCGACGAAGCCAACCACTGCGACAACGTGATTCTCATGCGCCGCGGCCACATCCTCGCCCACGCACCCATCGGCACAATCCAACAAGAAACCCACACCACCAACCCGGAAGCCGCCTTCCTCGCTTACATTGCGAACAATTCATAACTGGGGTCATCATGAAACATTTCGCCACCACCATCCGAATCGCCCAACAACTCAAAGCAGACAAACGCACCATCGCCCTCATCCTCATCGTCCCGGTCGTCCTACTGAGCCTGCTCTACTACGAATTCCACGAAGTACCAGCATCACCCTTCGACCGCATCGGCCCCACCATGCTCGCCATACTGCCACTGACCATGATGTTCCTCATCACCTCCGTGGCCATGCTCCGAGAACGCACCACCGGCACCCTCGAACGTATCCTCACCACCCCCATCAACACCATCAACCTCATGGTATCCTACGCCATCGTTTTCGGCATACTCGGGCTCATCCAGGCCGCTATCCTCTGCTTCATGGTGCTCGGCCCTTTCAACGTTGACATCACCGGCCCCTGGCCCATGCTGCTGGTTATCGCGCTTCTCGACGCCTTCCTCGGCGTATCCCTCGGCCTCTTCGCCAGTGCCCTCGCCCGCTCCGAATTCCAGGCCGTCCAATTCATGCCCGTCTTTATCGCCCCCCAACTCCTGCTCTGCGGCCTCTTCATCCCCCTCGAAGCGATGCCCGACATCCTCGAAACCATCGCCCGAATCCTCCCCATGACCTGGGCGGTTGAAGTAGTCCGCACCATTACCACCACCGACACCCTCGACGCCAGTGTATGGCGCCATATCGGCGAGCTCATCATCCTCATCATTGTGGCCTTGTACGCATCCTCATTGACGATGCGGCGGGCCACCAAGTAATACTGGGGGTATGGCGAAAACAAGCAAAGGAGATCAAACCCGGGCCCGAATCATCCGAGCGGCGCGGGAACTCTTCGCCGCAGCCGCCTACGACCGAGTAAGCGTCCGCAAAATAGCCGCAGCCGCCGGCGTGGACGCGGCACTCATCAACCACTACTTCGGAGGCAAAGAAAAACTCTTCCACGCCGTTGTTACCTACACCATCAACATGGACGAAGTAACCACCATGCTCACCACCACCCCCCGGAAACAACTAGGGGAAAGCATCATCCGCTACGCCGAAATCCTCTGGACCTCGCCGGCTGGCCAATCCTACCTCGCCGCCCTCCGGCACGCCATCGCCAGCAACGCTACTGCCACCTGGTCCATCATCTCCGACGTCATCCTGCCGCTCGCAGAACACATCCTGGATCCCGACGACCCCCACCGGGAAACCCGCATCGCCCTCATCATCAGCCAAATCTCCGGTGTGGCCACCACCAGATACCTCATCGGCATAGAACCCATGGCCAGCCTCGACACCGAAACCCTCGTCAAAACAGTAGGCCCCACCCTCCAACGCTACATCGACGGCGACCTGACTTAACCCCACCGGGAGGGCGTCGACAAGCAACAGATCAGTGCACGTTCGACTTCCCCTTGATCTTCACCTTGCCATATACCACCGCACTCCCGTGCACCTGCGCCCGATCCTTCACCCGCACCCGACCATACAACTCCGCATGCTCAAACACCTGCGCATCATCCTCAATACGACACGAACCCGAAATCAACGCCGAACCAAACACCTGCGCATTCCCCAAAAACTTCACCTTGCCGCTAATCTCCACATCATCACGCACCTGCGCATTATCCGTCACCAACACCTCCCCAGTCACCAATGCATTCCCACACACTTGCGCATTCACCGAAACCGTAATCACCCCAGCCAACTCCACATCATCACGCACCTGCGCATTATCCGTGATCGTCACTGAACCATTCACCTTCGCCTTCCCCCGCACCTGCGCCTGCCCCGAAACCACCGCGCTGCCCGACACCTTCGCGCTATCGGTCACCTGAGCATTATCGGTCACCACCACCGAACCAGACACCTTGGCCTGTCCTGAAACCACCGCGCTGCCTGAAACCACCGCAGAATCCATAACCCGCGCATCCTGACACACCACAGCCTCATCCATGACCCAGGCGGAATCCGACACATTATCCTCCGACTGCACCCAACCCCCAACATCACCAGCTACAACATGAAGCTCCGGCAAATCAACAAGCGCGCGAATCCGGTGCACCGTCACCCCCTCAAACACACGCTCATCACCAGTAAATTCGAAATGCTTAGCCACGAGACTGCTCCCTACACAACGGATGCTGAACAAAACACCTTAAATAATACCGCCAACCAGCAAGCAGCTAATCTGATTAATGGGTGTTTTACTGCACAATCGGTGGGGGAGAGGCGTGAAAATGCGGCAGCCGCACCCGAGCGACCCTGCAGCTGTCATCACACTCACCCAAAATCACCCATTCACCATGGCTGCCACCGACGCATTGGCCTCGTCAACGTGCCTTCGTCGTTCTGCACTTCCCGTCTTTCCATTTCGGTATCCGGCTACAACATGCCTGCGGTAAGCCGCGCCGGGCCTGTTCTTGTTGCACCCCATCTGCGGTAAACATCACCGGTTGGACGTGTTGAAATTGCGGCGATTTTGGCTTCACATATGAAGACATGGGTGTTTTAGCCTTCATGAAACTATTCGGACCCTACCCGGCGCATTCGGAAGTCCATCCCGTTGTCCCATCGGTAAACATGGTTGTGCCACGCTCATACACCGGGTCATCCATGCAATAACTAATGCTCTTATCCCACAATGGTTGCGGTGATCCGGTTGGTGCAGCCGTAAACCCCAAAGGCACATCGGAATCGAAGTTGTCGGGCTCGGGATTATAGATTGTCGGAACCGGCGTAGGCTCATATATTGGTTGCGGCGCCTGCTGCACAATCGTTTGCTGTGCTGCAGCCCCGGCAGCTGGCGTCACAAGGCTCGTTGTCGTCGATCTAGACGAGCGTTGCGACGCTGGTTTCGAAGCCGGAACCGTGACGGTCTTCGTGACCGTGACCGGCGCACTACCCCCACTACCGCAACCAGCTAAAAGAACAGTAAAAAGAATGACAGGTAATGCTTTGCGCATGATAACAGCTCCCAAAAGGAATACAATATTCAGCCAAACCTAATCATATGTTTTCTCTCGCCCCCAGGAAATAGTTTTGAAGAATTTTGACAGGATAAAGGGCAAATCCACGCTCGAAACGGCATCCCCGGCCCGAGCAGTATTGAATAAGTCTCGTCATTACTCATTTAGGGAAATGATCTATCATGATGAACGTGGATTTTGGTCAGACTATGAACATTATCTTGGCGATTTTTGCCTTCGGAACATTAATCACCGCCATTTTGACGTTTCGTCAGACAAAAGAATTCGAGAAGCAGCGAATCCGGCCCATGATGCAGGCCTATCTACGCATGGCCGAAGACCCCTTTTCTTGCGCAGAATTAGTAATCTCCAACCCAGGGCAAACAATTGTCCACAATGTAAAATTTGAATTTATTCCCGACCTCCCTAAGCCACCACCAGAAAAACCACCGCCCCAACAAAAACCCCAGCATGGCACTAAAACCCACTCGACATCATCCGGCAACGACTCCTCGGCGAACCAATCCAAACCTGGGTTCCAGGCTACGAAATAACAATGCTGTTCTAGTTCCCCAATGAAAACGGCAAATTCGACGTCTCCGCAGAAGGAATCCCCGCCAAAACCACAATCAAAATCAGTTACACCGACGGGTACCAAAAACCAACTCACTACAGCGACATCTTCGAACTCAACGCTGTATTATTCTTCGGCACCGCGAAACCCAAAACCCCAGTACACAGAATCCAAACAGACCTACAAAACATCCACCAAGAACTAAAATCACTACGTGAAGGCTGCGGCTTCCCCCAAACAGACATCAGCAACAAATACTAAAACCACACAACTCCCACACCTTGCCGGACTCAACAGCGCGCCGGGTGGGGGTTCTATTTGTGTCCATGGCATCGAGCAGCAAATCCTGCTACCAAAAGTGACGACAATTAAATTAAAACAAAACCCCCACCTGCCAGCACAAACACCAGCAACAGTAAGGGGACAAAAAGTGCCCCAGGTGAGACTCGAACTCACACTGGACGGGTTTTGAATCCGTTGCCTCTGCCAATTGGGCTACTGGGGCG
>CAUVMZ010000134.1:0-8342 GCA_963552855.1 uncultured Corynebacterium sp.
GTTGGTGTCACCATTGCCACGATCGGCACCCGCATCATCGTTGGGTGGGGCGATGAGCGGCCATGTGGATTCCTGCTGGTTCTGGCAGTGAATCTCGTTGGGTTTGTGGGCGATGTCGCACAAAATCTGGATATCATCCATGGGCACCCGCGCCAACACCCCGGATTTCACCTCATAATCCCACGGTTTCTGGTGCACATTCCCATAGGGGCTAATCACACTGTGGGAACTCGGCGGCGGATTCTTGCCGAAGTCTAGGTCTAGGGCCCGAATGTCTAAAATCGGGTCGGTTTTTTGTTCGAGCTTATCGCCCTTGAGTTTATAGGTGATGGCCTCCCAATCCCCATGCCATTCTCGGGGATAATTAGGGGAGAACTCGGCGAACTCCACCGTGATCGTGTCCGGCTCCACCTTAATCTTGCCGATCTGCGGTGCCACCAACTGATGCACGTCGGTAATCAACTTGTCGTAGTGGAAAAACACGACGGTTTGAGTGGCATCATCCCAGGCGGACTGCTGCTCCTCCCCCACCGTCTGGCTCACACCCCGCAAGGTCACCCAGCTCAGCTCGGCGCACGGGTCGAAATGGTTGTCGAGTACCTCGAAGTCCCACGCCAAACCCGCCTCCCGCTGCGGGATCTTTCTACCCTGCAACCACAGGCCAAAGGCGGTTTCCGCCAGGTCAAGCTTCTGCTTCGGACACTGTGGCGCTGCAGATGCGCTAGTGGTTGGGTCTGGGCCGTCATTCTTCCCAACATTACTGCAAGATACCACAAGAAACGCGGTGAGCATCAACAATGCTATGGTGCGAAGTTTGACTATGTCCATGATGTGTTTCTTGTGTGTTATCCGGTGGTGCAATAAGAGAAGGAATAGTGGCAGGAAAGGGTAGGAATGTTTGTACGGTTAAGATTTGGGTTAGTTGGTGGGTTAATAAAAAGTATCAGAGCGGTTCGGGGCAATTTTATTCATGACATTAACCACCAGTATGCAATCATATGGGGCTGCTACACAACTAATCAACTAGATATGGGACAGATACAACAAGACACTAACCCCATTAGAGGTAAGTAGTCTGAAGTATTGTCGACCAATGGCGATATAGCACGAGTGGCGCTTATAACGGATGTGCCGGTAGATATGTGGGCAGCTCCATCCTGGGCCTATACCGGAACCCCCAGCAACCCCCATAAAACCAAAAACCAGGAATGCCGAGGCTTTGGCGAAGAAGCCGCTGGTAATCCGGCAGTGGAGGCAAGTAAAGGGGGATGCAGCATTGATACTGGCATTGCCCACCACGAAAGCTACATCAGCATCAGCACAGGAACCGGCCCCAAGATTGTCAATTCCGGCTCACTCAAGCGCCATATTAACGCTAGTGAAGATCATCAATGAGCCAGCATTATATATGAAATTATGAAGAATAATGCCCCAAAATGCTTAAAATAATCTTGCTATTTTATTAGCGCATGTTTATAACATGCTTTTCTGGAGGAGATGAGATGGTTCATCAATCCACATGGCGTAAAGCCACCTTCAGCGGCATTGCCAGTTTCGTTCCTAGGATGCACAGTACGCTATAGATAATCTTGATAAATAGGCCCTCACTTTTCGACGCCCAAAGGTGCCCAACATTCCTTGAGTAGGACGCACACAAACACCCCCGCTATTCTCACGATGAGTGTCGGGGGTGTTTGTTGTGGTCAGGGCAGCACCGGCACGTGGCTCAACCGGAACGGGATTGGCCAGATTTTCCCTGTTCATGGCCAGTCTCGAAACAACATACTGATCCATGTAATCCAGAAGCTAATAATAGGCAAAATATAAATTAAGATAGTATGCCCACAAAAATAAGGGCTTTTACATGCACAAAGAAGGATCTATATTTAACTCAAAGCTGCAACATTGCACAGTAAATTAAGAATATCATATGCAGATCTTCTTAAGAAAGGGTAACTAAACCATGCCTATTAATTTTGATTGGCGGAATTTACAACAGTACGTCATACCTGCACTAGGGATCGTATCACTACTGGTATCCGCCATCATTGTGATAGTAAGTGGGGTAGGGGATGAATATGTAAAATCATCATCCCAAGGCCCCTCCTCGGATGACGACGCCAACGTTATGTTCCAAGTCGTAGACCAACATGGGGTACCACGCTTCTGCCATGTCCTATCAACCGGTTCCCCACACGACCTCAAAGCCAGGTACACCTCACCCATCGGATATTACGGTGTGAAAGCAGACCCGGGCACAACAGTCACCGTCGCTTTTGATTGCAAAATAACAGAAATGGGCACCCAAACCGCGCAGGCATCCGCCGTCGCCCCAGAAACCGGCGTCGTACGGCAGAAAGTGGTAATCCCTAACCCTGACTCGTTGTCGTCAAAGTTGAGCTCTAGCAGCTCTGACGAGAGCAACGATGCAGATGAATAGTGCTTAGTACTTGCTGCTAGCTTCTTCAACTAATTGAAGCCCATCATGCCATTCATAAAGCATGATGGGCTTATTTTCGAAGTTCATGCGGGAATATTTGCAGTAAGTGATTGCATTGTCGGGTACAGGATACATAGTTCGGACGCACGCAAACACCCCCGCCGTTCTCACAATGAGTGTCGGGGGTGTTTGTTGTGGTCAGGGCAGCACCGGCACGTGGCTCAACCGGAACGGGATTGGCCAGATTTTCCCTGTTCATGACCATTCCCGAAAATGGTTCAACCGCTACCCGACTGCCCAAGAATTTACTTGGAATTGGGGAAATTGCCTGAAACTACTTGGCTGGGAAGAATTCCTCCTGGATTTCGCGCAGCACCTTGGCGGAGTGCTTGAAGCGCTCCATCTCGTGGTCGCTGATCTCCAGCTCTACCACCCGGCGAATGCCCTTGCGGTGCAGAATGGCTGGGGTGCCAATGTAGATGTTTTCCTCACCGTATTCACCGTTGAGCAGGGCGGACACCGGTAGCGCCACATCCTGGTTTTGCAGGACTGCGCGAGTAATACGGGCTAGACCCATGCCGATACCATACGAGGTTGAACCCTTGGCCTCAATAATATTGTAGGCGGCATCACGGGTTTCTTCGAAGACCTTTTCGAGCTCACCTTCGAGGTTGGGGTCCTTCTCCAGCTGCTTCCGCATTGACACGCCGGCAATGGTGGCGGAAGACAGCACCGGTAGCTCGGTGTCGCCGTGCTCGCCAATGATGTAGGCGTGAATCGAGGTTGGGGCAACACCATAGCGTTCGCCCAGCATATAGCGGAACCGGGCGGAGTCCAGCACGGTGCCGGAGCCGATAACCCGGTGCCAATCCAGGCCCGAGTACTGCCATACGGCATAGGTGAGGATGTCCACCGGGTTGGATGCGACCAAGAAGATACCATCGAAGCCATTGGACATCACTTCGTCCACGATGGACTTCATGATCTTCATATTCTTGCCAACGAGCTGCAGCCGCGTTTCACCAGGCTTTTGGGCGGCACCGGCGCAAATGACGACCATGGCGGCATCGGCGCAATCCGCGTAGGTGCCCTTTGACACCCGAGTCCGCGAAGATGCCCACACCACGCCGTGGTTGAGGTCCTTGACGTTGCCTTCCAACTTCTTTTCATCGATGTCGATGATTGCCAGGTGATCGCACGTGCCCTGATTCACCAGAGCATACGCGTAAGCGACGCCCACATCGCCTGCGCCAATGAGCACAACTTTATTACCAACGATATCTTTCATATTCTGAAAGCACCCTTCCTGACGACATATCTATACCGCCAAGTATGCCCGATTTTCTGTGACTATGCCCGATTTGCGGTAGTATTGTGAACAATATCGCAGAATTACTCAGCCAAAAGTAATGGAATATAGATGAACGCCGGGAGATGGCGTAATAGTGATAAGTTCTGGGTCCCTGTTATCTTTACGAATAATATCCACCGTACCATCACCAGTGATATCGAAAGTTTGTTCAGTACCATCGGCGCGTTTGACCGTAACCGTTCCCCGCCCAGATGCCACCAATTGCACCCAACGGGCCTGGTAGTGAAGCTCCACCGCCGCCCCATCGCTCCGGGGCGTGATGTCCATGGGGTTGACGTCCCACTCACCCTGAAGCGCATAGTATCCCAGCGCCGGAGTTCCCGAAACCCGGTACTGTAACCGGGAGGCACCCAGGTAGGTTTCCGGGGATCGCGGCTCGGTGATGGCGTGTTCATCCTGTTCAATGGGGTTTGGTAGTGCAATACCCGGGTTGCGCTCCTGCAAGAGCTGCCGCACCACCCGCTCGGTCTCCGCATATTTGCCCTCACCCTCGTGCACCTGCCGCAGCCGACCGGTGTGGTCCGCAAGATAGTGCGCCGGCCAATAGCGGTTATGGAAGTTCTTCCAGGTGGCAAAGCTATTATCCTGCGCCACCGGGTACTTGATGTGCTGCGCTACAACGGCCTTCCGAACGTTGTCCGCATCCCGTTCGAATGCGTATTCGGGCGCGTGTACGCCGATGACGTCGAGGCCATAGTCCTTGTAGTGGTCGTAAAGCTTGACGACGTGCTCGTTAGCACGTTGGCAGTTGATACAGGCATAGGCCCAAAAATCCACCAGGGTCACTTTCCCCGAGGTGGCCGGATCAATGGCCTGGTCGGTGTTGATCCAGTTCTCTAGCCTGGATAGTTGCGGCACTGGGCCGCAATCGTGTGGGGTTCCGGGGTCACCCTTACGACAGGACTCCAGGTCTTGGTTTCCGATGATGTGGTTTCCGAGGGCCTGTTGGGCGCTACTGGTCCAATCGGGCACGAGCCGTTGGAGGGCCGTTGGGGCGTCGACAGCAAGCAGGACCGCCATGGCGATGACGACGGCACCGGCCGAGCGTCGAAAAGCGGTGTGGTGGGATCGAAACCAGTCGCTCATGCGATTGCCACCGAGGGCAAACATGGACAGCGGAATGGCCGCACCAATGGCAAACGCTATGGTCAGCGCAATGATCGAGGCGTCAATCTCACCGGTGGCCGCGGCAACAGTAATGGCGGCCAGGACCGGCCCGGCGCACGGAACGTACACCGCGCCCAGGGCCAACCCCACCACGAAACCACCCCGGCCCTGCGCCTTGGTCAGGAGCGCGTGGAGGCGAGGCAACCGGTCGAATGGCGCCTGCACCCACTCGCCCAGCACCGGAATGAGCATGCCCAGGCCCACGAGGACGAGCAGCCCAATGCCCACCCAGCGCACCGTGTCCTGGGGCAGCCCCAACAAATTGAGCACGATCGAACCGCTGAGGGTGATCGCGGCAAAACTGACAACCATGCCGGCCACGACATAGTAGGGGCGCCGCTTATCCCCGGCGCTCACAGCCAAAACCAGTGGCAGCACCGGGATAATACAGGGGGAAAGACTCGTCAACACCCCACCGATAAGACCTATCAGAATAAGAGAAACCATGAGTAAAGTCCTTTCAAAGTTCTTATGGGAATATTCGGTGCCCACCGCCGCTTTGGATTGCACCAATCCAAATATTCGAGGACTCCGAACTCTTTTATGACCGCCAAATCACGGCGGCTACCACATACGATAAGGAGATAATCATGACCAACCGTAAATTTATTGCCATCGCCTGCGCATTGGGACTGGCCGCCACGGGTCTGGTTGCGTGCGATAAAACTGGGGCGATGTCGCCGGCGTCCACACCAGCCATGTCGCCCGCAATGTCCATGTCGAACACGCCATCGGATGCCATGACGCCGTCATCGTCTGAGGCCATGAGCCCATCTGATTCCATGGCGCCGTCGGGGATGGATGCTCAGGAAACCACGATGATGACCGAGGAAAAATCGGGGCAATAATGATGAGTGGTAAAAAGCATAAACCTGTGTGGGGCGCTACTCTGGATAACCATGGATCTATCCAGCGAAGAGCTACTTGTGCAGGTCGCCACTGGTGACAAGCGCGCATTCGGCGAACTTTATGATCGGCTAGCATCCCGGGTCATGGGTATCTGCATGCAGGTACTCCGCAACCGGGCTATCGCCGAAGAAATCACCCAAGAGGTATTTGTGGAAATCTGGCGCACCGCCCCAATGTTTTCCCCCGAAAGAGGGAGCGCGCAGGGGTGGGTGCTGCGCCTGGCCCGCTCCCGCGCCATTGATAAGCTTCGTTCCCGCATGGCGGCACTCGCGCGCGACGAGCGCACCACCATGCTTGAACAGCTCACCCGCTACATTGATGTGGAAGAAGACGCCATAACTAGTGTTGAGGGTGAGCATTTGCGTGCCGCGGTAAACGACATTGGGGAGCCGCACCGCACCGCCATTATGCTCACCTATTTTGGTGGGCTCACCCAGCAACAACTCGCCGACCACCTGGGTATTCCCCTGGGGACGGCTAAGACCCGGGTCCGTGATGGATTGAAAAAACTAAAATCTGCCCTGCATGTTACTAATAAGAAAGAGGCACGATGACTACTAAGGACCAATCCTGGCTACCCGACGAGAAATTAGCCGACGCTGAGCTTGCCGACGCCCTGGCGTTGTCCACGGTGCCGGTCACCCCGTCGGATTCCCTGAAGGATACTGTGCTGGCAGCCATCGACGGGATCGAACCGGAGGGGGATTCCGGTGCCCCGGCCACCGCAGGAGCAGACACGGTGAAGAGCACTGACGTTGCTACCACGGACCCGGATGCTGCGGAGACCACGGATGTGGCCGCGGCCAAGGCGGATTCGGGTGGCGCCGGTGAGGCAAGTAGTGCCGGTGGCGGGCGCGTTATCAACCTGGGCAATTGGCGGTTTCGCTTATCGAAGCAACGCATCATGTTCATTGCTGCGGCGGCCGCAGTGGTCGCGCTCTTGGCCGGCAGCGGATTCCTCCTGCCCAAGCTACTCCCCGCCCCCAGCACCGGGCCCACCAACCAGGCGATGTCCGAGATCATGCAGTCCGCGGATGCCCAAAGCATCACCATGAGTTCCAGTGGGGTGCGACTCCACCTGGTATCATCCACCACCATGAATAAGGCCGGGGCAATGGTGCAGGGCACCCCCGAGGTGAAAAAAGGCATGGGAATCCAGGTGTGGAGCGTAACCCAAGCCGGCCGCATCAATTCGGCCGGGGTAATCACCCCAGAGGAACATAAAGACGTGTGGATGCCATTCGAATCCGCCACCGCCAAGGTGATTCTGACCGAGGAACCGGTGGCCGGCAGCGCCAAGCCCACCGGAACGATTTTGGGGGAAATGCAGCTATAACTGCGGATAATGCACCTTGGGGCGTCGACAAGCGAGCTTATTTGCAATAAACCGTAACGACCACTGGCATGCGAGGGTCGTTACGGTTTCTCCGTTGACGGAAGCCCAATGCCTTCCGCATTAGCTCACCGCGCAATCGCAAGCATCTCCTCCACAATGCTTGACGACGGGCTCTCGTGGGGATGACATGCAAAAATGAGCAGAATCATAAGATTCATACTGATGCATTCCGATGGGGTCGTTCATAAATTTTTGCAAAACACAATGCCCAACACGATACTCCATTGTCTTTATGCACATTGCGCACCATAGAATATCCCGCCTCATAACGGGAAAGCACAAGCGATAAAATAATCGCTCTTACAAAATTTCATCCACGTTAATACCACATTCAGCAGCAATTAAATTAGCACATAGCCACATCAATGAGCTGCTCAAATGTGCTACCACCCCCATATAAGTTAATCATTGACACCTTATTGGCCATCTGTCACACTTCAGTAATTATTGGGAGAAAAATATTTCGTTAAAGCCTTATTTAATAAATAATCTGCCGTTTTATAAATACTATTGAAAGTAGTACTGAAAGGAAACATCATGTCGTATCGGGAATTAGCCGCTCAGCAGCATGGATTCCTCCTCCGATCTCAACTCACTGAGGAAGAAATCCAAGACGCTCACCAAACTGGGTTTATCATTGACGACTACCCGCTCCAGTCCGAGCATGTTTTCCCCACCCAATTAAGCAGTACCGCGACCAACTATGGTTATTACTGGTTATGGTTACTGGCTTTTCCCACTGTTCCCCCGGAGCAACGGAACCCTATGCCTTATTTTGCGGGCGGCGCAGCTCTTGATGTCCAGCAGATCGGCTGGGGTAGTCGTGAAAGTCCGGTTTTCATTGTGATGCCGCTACAACTCACACCTTATATCAATGCTGATGATGGCATCGTGGATGATTTTATTGTTGATGCCAAGATTCAACCCACCGACTGGTCCCTCGTTGACGGCATTCCTGTAGAAAATATCCTACCTGCTTTGCAAAAATATCTTCTCAGCAATGATGAAGCTTATTCAGGCGTTTTTAAATAGGCCCCTCACTACCCGGTAAACGATCA
>CAUVMZ010000135.1:0-8295 GCA_963552855.1 uncultured Corynebacterium sp.
CGGCGGCGGCAGGGTGGGGCGCCGTAGGGTGTTACCGCCACGGCCATGGGCACTGCCACGGGCGCTACGGGCGCTCGGCCCGGCCCGACCGCCGGGGGATAATTAGGATATATGCCATGACAGATTTTGTAGGTGCGGGCCGGTATGCGCCCAGTCCCAGTGGGGACCTTCACTTCGGGAACTTCCGTACGGCGGTGCTGGCCTGGTTGTTCGCTAGAACAACTGGTCGAGCATTCTATCTCCGGGTGGAGGATATTGATACTGGGCGGTCGTCGGTAGAGTCGGCGGCCAGGCAGATTGCCGATTTGGCGGATTTGGGCTTGGATTGGGATGGGGAGGTGCTGTACCAGTCGCAAAGATTTGAGGATTATGCTGCGGCTTTGGTGAAATTGCCGCACTATGAATGCTATTGTTCTCGGAAAGAAATAGCCGAGGCATCCCAGGCGCCACACAGTATACCAGGCCACTATCCGGGGACCTGCCGGGACCTCACGGAAGACGAACGTATGTTCAAGCGGGCCGAATTGATTGGGCAGGGTCGGGTGCCGGCCCTGCGGCTCCGGGCCGAAGTCACCAAGTGGCAGATCCACGACTACTACGCCGGGGAAGTGGTGGGAGAAGTCGATGATATGGTGCTGCGCCGGGGTGGGTCGCAACCAGACTGGGCATATAACCTGGCCGTCGTCGTAGACGACGCCTACCAGGGGGTGGACCAGGTGGTTCGGGGCGATGACCTGCTCAGCTCCGCACCACGGCAGGCCTACCTGGCGCATCTTCTCCAACTGCCGGTGCCGGAATATGTGCATGTGCCGCTGGTCATGAATGCGGCCGGCCAACGACTGTCAAAACGGGACGGGGTGGAGGTGACCCTGCGAAGCATGCGGCCGCAAGAGATGTTCCCGCGCATCGCGGCGTCGTTAAGCTATGAGGCAAAAACACCACAAGAGCTGCTAAAACAGTTCCAACCGGAGCGGCTTTCGCGCGAACCGTTCGTGCTAAAATAACTCGGTGGCAGCATCGGCATCAAACCGAACACCCGCATCGGCCGCAATCGCCGCAGCCGTCGCGCGGATCGTAGGCCGGTCGCAGGGGAGGGCGAACAAGTCAATGTGGGACAGGAGCTTCTTCGTGATCGGGCGCTTCGCATCCCAAAAAACCAGGGACTGGATAAATGCCTGACACTCGGGGCTGCGGAGGATCGCCGTGACCAGGGCCGCATGCGTGCTGTTTTCAAACGGCAGAAAATAACAGGTGTCGTCCAACACCACCGGGCGGGCACCACGCGGCGTTTTAGCCTGCGTGACCAGTTGAAACCGGGACTCCTTGTGCATGCCGGAACAGCTCACCTTCAAAGGGGCAAACGTGTAGTCGCCGTGTCCAAACACCGAAAACCGGGGGCGATTCCGGTAAATCATCGACTTGCGATTGTCCAGGGCGGCGGCATGCCCGATGAGGTAGCGCCACACCTTCGGCGCCGTGTATTGCAGGTGGGCGGTATCCTCACCAAATTTATGCTGCGGTACCAGCACCCACCGGGAGGGGTGTTGGTGGCGGCCCCGAAACACATCGGTGCCCTTGAGCAGGGGATATACGTATTCGGACTCCAAATTCTCCGGGAACGACGTGAATTCGAACACCCGAGCGGCATCATGCTTCAGGCCGGACCGCCACGTATAGGGGCTGGGGCCGTCGGCGGAACGAACCAGCTGGTAGGCATCGAGATCTGACACGAGTGTGGTGCCGACAACACCCCAACGGCGGGCAATCTTGCCGGCGCCTTCGAATAGGTTTTCGTGCACATCAATGGTGTAGTTTCCCTGGGGGAGCGCCGGGTCGATAGTGAGCGTGAACCAGCAGGCATCGACCTCCGCGTTGAACCAGCGGCGGGCGTTGATGGGGTAGAGCGCGGCCGTGGCCACCTGGATGCGGGCCCGGGCGCACTCCACAAGAACATTGCGCGCAACATGAGTCTTGCAAAGCATGCCCAGGCGCAGCGGTTGGCCCCGAAGTTCCGTGAGGGCCTTGAGGATAATGTATTCGCACACGTCAAAGTTGGAGCTTCCCAGCAGGGCGGCAATGCCCGGCATCCCCTTATAGTTTTTCTTCGGGGGAATATTATTCGATCCCATGCGGTTGAGCTCCGCGGCGGTGACCCACGGCGGATTCCCAATAACGAACAGCGGCGTGGTCGGGTCCGGCCAGGAAATGTCTGTCAGATTGCGGGTGAATATGTTGGCGTGCGCCACCGTGCCATAGTTGCGTGCCACCTGCACATAGTCGGCGTTAATGTCGATCCCGTACCTGATTGATTTCAGGTTTCGCTCCTGGGCTGCCCGCAGAAACGCCCCCCGCCCACACGTGGGTTCCAGCACCCGAATCGGCCCATGCTGCGGCAACGCCAGTACCTCCAGACAACGGCGCGCCAGTGCCAGCGGGGTTTGAAAATCGCCGAATTCGTTATTGGGCATACCGCCACTGTAATTCCCCGCTTGACGACGAGCTCACGTGGCTAACCTAATTTTGGGGTAATAGCCGTGAGGAAATACGAAATCAGTAATCGCTTCAGATTCCGAATATATGTGCGGGATGTCCGGGAGTTGGCGTGATTTTAGCGTCAGACTCACATAATTTCTCCCCCTTACGGGGGTGGGACTGATGGTCGCTGTGGCGGGTAGCCGGAGTGCCCTTTCGCTCCCTGCGAGTGTCCCCCAAGAACTGAACTTGAAAAGGGTGTTTTTGGTTGGGATGCCCCCGATTCGGGGGTAGGGTGGGGAAGGTGATACTGAATCGGTCAGGGTGATGGGGAGCACTGTTTTTCTGGGTTGAGGTGGCTGCCAGGCCGGGAGGTGGGCGTCGCAAAGCAAAACCCCGGCTCTGGGAAAGAACCGGGGTGATAGGGCGGAGGATGTGGGATTTGAACCCACGAGGGGCGTTAGCCCCGCACGCGTTCCAGGCGTGTGACATAGGCCGCTAGTCGAATCCTCCAATGCACATGCGTATGTACCACGGACACTTTACCTAACTGCACAGCAACTTCCAAATCCACCCGCTCGCCCAGCCCTGTCCAGCGGAAACGGTGGCTGGTTGGGTTTATCGGCAACTTTCGGCTAGAGTCAAATGCAGGACTTCGTATGGCGTATATCTCGTGAACCCCCCCAGGGCAGGAATGCAGCAAGGGTCAGCGGGCTCTGACGGGTGTGCGGAGTCCCTTTTTGTGTTTTTGGGGTAGGGTTTGGGGCGTTGCTGGAAACCGCGGCAAAAACTGGGGGATGACGCTAAAGTTTGTTGGAGAAATCCCAACCATACTGTTACCCAAGGTGGACCATCGTGACCCTACGTGACTATGACGCTGAACGCCTCACGGCCTTCACTAACGAAATCAATGCCAAATACGACGAGCTCAAGGCCCGCAACCTCACGCTCGACCTCACCCGCGGCAAGCCATCCGCCGAACAGCTGGACTTCTCCAACGCCATCCTGGCACTGCCTGGCGTGGATGACTACCGCGCCGCCGACGGCACCGACTGCCGCAACTATGGGGGCCTCATCGGCATCAAAGACATTCGCGCCATCTGGGCCGAAGCCCTCGGCCTGCCGGTCGACAATGTGATCGCCGGCGACGCCTCCAGTCTGAACATCATGTTCGACCTCATCTCCTTCGCCTTCATGTTCGGCACCAACGATTCCGAGCGGCCCTGGCGGGACGAGCCCAAGGTCAAATGGCTGTGCCCGGTTCCCGGCTACGACCGGCACTTCAGCATCACCGAACTGTTCGGCTTTGAGATGCTCCACGTCCCCATGACCGATGATGGCCCCGACATGGCCGTGGTCAAGGAACTGGTCAAGGATCCCGCGGTCAAGGGCATGTGGACTGTTCCCATCTTCGGCAACCCCACCGGCGTGACCTTCTCCGAGGCCACCTGCAAGGAACTCGCCGCCATGGACACCGCCGCCCCCGACTTCCGCATTATTTGGGACAACGCCTACGCCATCCACACCCTCACCGACGAATTCCCGGTCGTCCACAATGTGTTGGAGCTGTCCGCGGCGGCCGGCCACCCCAACCGGTTCTGGTTCATGTCTTCCACCTCGAAGATCACCCACGCCGGGTCGGGCGTGTCCTTCTTCGCATCCTCCACCGCCAACCTGGACTGGTATGCCAGCTACGCCAACGTTCGGGGTATCGGGCCGAACAAGATCAATCAGCTGGCCCACGCAAAATATTTTCAGGATGTGGCTGGACTCAAGGCCCTCATGCAGAAGCATGCCGGTTCACTCGCCCCTAAGTTCGAACGGGTGCTCACCATTTTGGAGGAGCGACTCGGCGACTACGGCGTGGCCACCTGGACGAAGCCGAAAGGCGGCTATTTTATCTCCCTGGATGTGGTGGATGGTACCGCCAGCCGGGTGGTGGAGTTGGCGAAGGAAGCCGGCATCGCCCTGACCGCCGCAGGTTCCTCCTACCCGCTCAAGCAGGACCCCAATGACCGCAATATTCGGTTGGCACCGTCCCTGCCGCCGGTGTCCGAGCTGGAGATTGCCATGGATGGTGTGGCCACCTGCGTGCTCAAGGCCGCCGCAGAGAAGGCCGCAGCTAGCTAAGTCGCTTTACGACGCGCGGGTGTGGGCGTGGGCGGCGGGTAGTGGCGCTGCTGGCGGTCGACGCCGGTAGGGCCCAACCCGCAAGCCGCGTTGCTCCCGCCGCGCCACGCTGCACCAGCCGCACGAGTTGCGCCGCGATTCCGAGCCCAACGTAACCTAAGAAAGTATGCAATGGATATTCATGAAACCGCCGTCTGGATCGATGGTCTATTCGATGGAGAAATGAGTCTTCACGAGGCGAAACGGGAGGAAGGGTATCCCACTATCTTGGCGACTTTCGAAACGGAAGAGCAAATATCCCTCTGCTCGACCATCGGATTTAACGAGGTGGACACGGGGCTGGAATCGGGTGGGCTCGATGTGAGGTGTGAGTTTTTTACGATCACGGAAGCGTCGCAAAGCGATGCCATGCACGTTGTGGATGCCACCGTGCAAACCCTGGTGCAGGCCAATGGCACGCTGCATGCGCAACCCGACACCATTATCCCCGGCATTGGCCTGGCGGTGCTGCCCGAACATCTCACCGTTTGTCATGGGCTTTTCGTAGCCCCGGAGGTGTGGGGGCCGTCGGTGCCGCAGTTCATTGAGGACGATCGGTGGACGCTCATGCTGGAATTGCTGCTGATTACCGAGGACGAGTTCAATTATGCCGTCACCTACGGTGCGCGAGACCTCCTGGATGAGCTGGAAAAAACCGGGGTTAACCTGCTCGATTGGCAACGGTAGCCCAGTTACTATTGTGTCCGCATGTGGTAGGCGTCATGCGGTAATCTAGAACCCGTGGCTTTATATCGCAAATATCGCCCGGGTTCCTTCAATGAACTGGTCGGTCAAGAACAAGTAACCGTGCCACTGTCGGCGGCGCTCGACAATGGCCGAATCAATCACGCCTACCTTTTCTCCGGCCCCCGCGGTTGCGGCAAAACCTCCTCTGCTCGCATTATGGCCCGTTCGCTCAACTGTGTGAATGGGCCCACCTCAAAACCCTGTGGAAAATGCAACTCATGCGTGTCCCTTGCCGCCAATGGGCCAGGCAACCTGGACGTGACCGAGCTCGACGCCGCCAGCCACAACGGTGTTGACGACATGCGGGAACTCCGCGACCGCGCCATGTTTGCGCCCGCCGAATCCCGCTACCGCATCTTCATCATTGACGAAGCGCACATGATAACCAACCAGGGTTCGAACGCACTTTTGAAAATCGTGGAGGAGCCGCCCGCGCACCTCATCTTCATTTTCGCCACCACCGAACCCGAAAAAGTGATCGGAACCATCCGGTCCCGCACCCACCATTATCCCTTCCGGCTCCTCACTCCCCAGGCCATGCGTGGCCTGCTGGAACGTACCGTCGCCGCCGAAGGCGCCATCATCGAAGAATCCGTGTATCCGCTGGTCATCCGCGCTGGCGGCGGCTCCCCCCGCGACACGCTCTCCATCCTCGACCAACTCCTCGCCGGCACCGGCCCCGACGGCCTCACCTACCAATACGCCCGCATGCTCCTCGGCGTCACCGACGACACGCTTATCGATGCCACTATCGCCGCCCTCGCCACCAACGATCGTGCCAGCCTCTTCACCACGGTCGATGACGTCATCGAGGCCGGCCTGTCGCCCCGAAAATTCTCTGAAGACCTCCTTGACCGCCTGCGCGACCTCATGCTGCTCCAGGCCGTTCCTGATGCCGTCAACCTGGGGCTGGTTGATGCCCCTACGGATCGGGGTGAAACTCTCCTGAAACAAGCACAAGAGTTCGACTCGCAACGCATCCCCCGGATCGCCGGCATTCTCAACGACGGCCTCAGCAGCCTCAAAGGCGCAACCAGCCCCAGGCTATTGCTGGAAATCCTTTGCGCAAAAATGCTCATAGAGCCGGGAGGAATGGTCCTAGTAAGGGAGCCAGCAGGGCAAGTGGCCCCCGCACCTGCGCCGTCCGCGCAGCCTGCGCCAGCCACTCCCGCATCGACATCATCATCAAAATACGAGCGGCCCTCCCAACGTCGCGCCCGCGAAGCCCAAGAAGCCCGTGATGTGGCCGAAAAACCCGAGGCAGTCGAGGTGGTAGTCGAGGCGGAACCCCGGGACCCCGAGGAAGCCCCAGAAACCCGGTCGACGCCGCCCCAGCCGGCGTCGACAAGCGTGCACGTGCAACCCATTGACACCATCAAAAACGCCTGGGACAAAATCCGCTCAACAGTATCGAAAACTAATGCGGTTGCGGGCATCCTCCTTACCGGGGCCCAACCTTTGGGAATCACGGACAACACGCTGGTTCTGGGGCACAACACGGGAGCGCTGGCCTCGCGGCTCAACGCGCCCGAACACAACGCCGCAATCCAGAGCGCCGTTTTGGAAACCACCGGGCTAGAGCTGGAAGTGCGATGTGAGGTGGGCGCCAGCCCAAAAGCGTTCGGCTTTGAGACCGACAGCCCAAAGCCCGTATGGAACCCCGACCAGGATGCCGGTGAGGCTGGGAGCGAAGGGGATGCCCAAGAAACCGCTGCACAAGAGGCAGAATCGGCAGGTTCGGTGGTGGCTGAGCATGCTGCGGAACCGGAGCCGGCTCTGGAGTCGGCACGGCCCGAGGGCGCGGTGGAACTGGAAACTACGCCGGGGCCCGTACAGGAGCCCACACGGGAAGTTGCGCCGGAGCCCGCACCACCCGCACAGGAGCCCGCACCCCCTGCAGTCCCAGAAGATCTAGAAGACACTTGGGGGGAACCCGCGCGACTCGGCGGAGCACCAGAATCCGCGCCTGACATGCCCAAACCAGACAGCGTTGTCGTTCCTGAAGATGCTTCTGAGGCTGGCCCCAGCCCTGCTGCCCAGCCTAGCCAGCCGCCCAGTGCCGCCAGCCCTGCTGAATCGGCAACCAGCATTTGGGGGCAACCGGCACGACTAGGGGGTGGCGGAGGGCCTACCCACCAGCTAACTCACCAACCCACCCACCAGGCGCAGCCCGCCCAACCAGCACACGAACGACCCGCGCCCCAAGCACAAACTCAACCTCAGCCATCGGCAAAACCCACGACCTCAACGTGGCGGGAACGGGCGCGCCGGGGAAATAAACTCCTGGCAGAGCAACAAAATGCGCCCCGCTTCTCGGATGGTACCCCGGCGCCGCCGGAACCATCGGAACCATGGGACGCACCCCCACCACCCCCACCGCCGGCTGAGGTGCCCGAGATGTCGGCACCGGAGCCCGGAGCGGAGGCTGGGTTCGGGGCTGGGGCAGCGCCGGTGCCTGGAGCTGCGCCCGGTCAGTCGGTGCCGCCTGCGTCCAAGGGGGCACCCGAGCCTCCTGAGCAGCGGGAATCAGCGGTTTCTGCGGCTCAGGTGGGTCCCGCGGGTCCGGCGTTGCCTGGAGCGTCGGCGCCCACTACGTCGCCAGCCTCCGCGTCTGTGGTATCCGCGGCCCCCGCACGGCCATCCCAGAACGCGGCCCCCGCCCCCACCCCTGCCTCTGGTAGCGGCAGTGGAAGCGGTCCTGGTGCCGGTACTGCTGGCGCCCCCACCAGTAACGCTCCATCCCACCGGCGCCCCCACCACCAGCCCCACCGGCCTGGTGATGAGGAGGCCGAGATGATGCACCAGGCGGCCACGGAGCTGGGGGAGCACGACCATCGTGATGCCATGACCATTGCGATTTCCCTGGTGGAGCAGGAGCTTGGGGGGCGCGTCGTATAGTCGTCGTAT
>CAUVMZ010000136.1:0-8273 GCA_963552855.1 uncultured Corynebacterium sp.
TGGTTACTTATGCTTTTCGACGTTGCCCCAGGGGTTGGGGATGTCACTTCCGGGAATACTACTTCAAGAACGCTTTCCTACGGATGTCGGGGAGGGACAGGTGCACACCGGAGGCAATGGCAACAGCGCAGGCAGCCTTAATGAGATCGGGGATGAGGAAGGGGACATTGACGGCGAGCGCTTGCCCAAAGGACATGTCGGCCCGGAACATCATGCCGACCGAGCCGCAGAGGTATTGGCAGGCCAGAGCGGCGATAGCGCCAAGGGCAAGATATATGGTGAGTGCCTTGCGGTTTCCCCGGGGGGCGAGGTAGGCGATGCTGCCGGCAACCGTGGCGGATACAAGGTAGCCGACAAGGTAGCCAATAGTGGGGCCGCCCAGGGCCGCGAGTGTGGTTTTGCCGCCGGCGAGCACAGGCAGGCCGATGAGGCCAAGGCCGAGGAATAGGAGTGCGGTGAGGAAACCACGGGTGCGGCCCAATATGAGGCCGGCAAGAATAACGGCAGCGTTTTGCAACACGATAGGCACGCCGGCGGCGCCGACGGGGATGGCGACGAATGCGAGCGCAATGATGAGGGCTGCGAAGACCGCGATGTAGGCCACGTCTAAGAGTGGGTTACCTGCGGGAGTAGGTGTAGATTCCTGCTGATGCGGACTATCGGCAGTGGTTGCGGATTGGTTATCCTGTGATGCAGTCATAGCTTCACACCCTACAGTTAAACACTGTTCAAACCATGATGAAGGCCTAAAAATACCCACAGAAAGGGGTAATTTTCGGGAGTATGGTACGGCGATTTCGGATTTCGCTTGTTTGGTTGAGGATGGGGGAGTGGCTGGGTGTACCAATATGGGTGTCCTGTTATGGGGATACTCATGCGGGTGCACCCCTATGGTGACCCCAGAATGACGGTACCTATGGGGTGCGCTCTTTCGGGGACACCTTAGTGAGGGCATCGATATTTGGGGCAGTAACAGGGGAATTGCTGATTACTGCCTGCCGATTTTGGCTTTGATGTTTTTGATATACGAGTCCATCACGATGCTTCTAACGTCGATACAATGACGGCATGCGGCTAACGGAATTTCATAAACTCATCACCGACGAATTTGGTGATACGCGTGGGGCGTGGATTGTTCACTCGCACATGATTGTCGCGCTGGGCGGAACTGCCGAAGAACTCATAGATGCCGGTACCGATCCCCGTGACATATGGTGGGCGCTGTGCGAAGATTTTCGAATCCCACCGGAACGACAATTAGGAAAAGACGAATAGGTGCAGTGGTGATCGAATATCGGCGCATGGTCAAGAAAACCGCAAACAATCAACACTTCGAACAATCATGCGCCGGCATTATGATGCGTGTCCGGTGCGTGCTTTAGGGTAATACTCGCCATCACAAACCGGCACCCCAGTAAAATGCTGGTGGTTTCGGAATGTGGGGGAGAGAAATGTCACAATCGAGAGCCAAAACCGTTCTTCGATCAGTCCAACCATATGGCCCTTCATGTAGGTTACTGCTGAGGTCTCACTCACTTATCGTAGTGGCCCGCATGACCGGCCTCATCGACCCACCCTAGGCATGCCCCTAGGTCTATTCTAGAAGGAATCATGGCTACTAAAAAGAGCACCAAAACAACCAAAGCCGCCGTTAACGATCGGCAAAAAGCACTCGACACCGCCCTGGAACAAATCGAAAAGGATTTCGGTAAGGGTGCGGTCATGCGGCTGGGAGACGATAGCCGGCCGCCCATCAGCGCCATTTCTTCCGGTAACACCGCCATCGATGTGGCACTGGGCATTGGCGGGTTTCCCCGGGGTCGCATCGTAGAAATCTACGGCCCGGAATCATCCGGTAAAACCACCGTGGCGCTCCACGCCATTGCCAGCGCTCAACGCGAAGGGGGCATAGCTGCCTTTATTGACGCTGAACATGCCTTGGATCCGGAATACGCCCGGAAGCTAGGAGTTGACACCGATGCGTTGCTGGTCTCCCAGCCCGATCATGGTGAGCAAGCCCTAGAGATTGCCGACATGCTGATCCGTTCCGGCGCCATTGATCTCATTGTCGTTGACTCCGTGGCTGCTCTCACCCCGAAGGCTGAAATAGAAGGCGACATGGGGGACAGCCATGTGGGGTTGCAGGCCCGTCTCATGAGTCAGGCGCTTCGGAAAATGACCGGTGCCCTGTACAATTCCGGCACTACCGCCATTTTTATCAACCAATTGCGTGAGAAAATCGGCGTCATGTTTGGTTCCCCCGAAACTACGACCGGTGGTAAGGCCCTGAAATTCTATGCCACGGTGCGGTGCGATGTGCGACGCACCCAAACCCTGAAGGATGGCCAGGATGCCATTGGCAACCGCACCAAACTCAAAGTTGTGAAAAACAAGGTGTCGCCGCCGTTTAAGATCGCCGAATTCGATATTGTGTACGGTGAGGGCATTTCCCGGGAATCCACCCTCATCGACATGGGCGTCGATAATGGCATCATCAAAAAATCTGGCTCCTGGTTCACCTACGAGGGGGACCAATTAGGCCAAGGCAAGGAGAAGGTTCGTATGCTGCTGAAGAACACTCCCGAACTGGCCGATGAGATCGAAGAGAAGATTCTCAAGAAACTGAAGGTTGGTAAATACGCCAACCTGCCGGATGAGGAAACCACCGCCGATTCCGTAGACTCCGTGCCGGATGTCGACTTCGACGACAACGCCGATGAGCAGCAAGCAGAATAATGCGAAAGAGCGCAAGCTGGAGCAGCTCCGGGCTGCACTAGCCAACTACGAGCGCCACGGCAGTGATCTCTTTGACCACCAGGCCGAGGACGCCAAACGGCAGGTGCGGCACCGTGCTCTCTTGCTGCTCGATCAGCGGGCCCGGTCCCGCCACGAACTTCAGGAACGCCTTGTTGCACTCGATTTCGACCCCCGAGTTATTGCGGACGTGCTTGACGAGCTGGAACAGTCCAGGCTCGTGAATGACCACGATTTTGCCATGGAGTGGGTGAGGCAACGCCATGAACTCCGCGGCAAATCCCGCAGCGTGCTCGACCGGGAACTCCAACGTAAAGGCATTAGCCCGGAGCACCGTGCCGCAGCCCTGGAACAAGTCGATGATGACGCCGAGTATGACTGTGCCAGGGAGCTTGCCGCCAAAAAAGCCCGGCAGATCACGAAGCCACCTGTCGATTATGCGGAGCAGGAGAAATGCCTGCGACGGATTGTTGGCGTGCTGGCCCGCCGGGGTTTCGCGTCGGGAATGAGTTTCACTATCGCCAAAGAAGCGTTAGAGCAGCGTATTGCCGAATTATCCTGATGAAACCACTAGCGCCAAGCGCCTTGACGTGGTAAGGCGTGGTGAAGTGGGGTCTGACTTTGGGTTTTCCGGCAGGCCCCGATTAGAATTGCAACCCGTGTCAGCACCGATCATGAAAAACGAAGCCAATCCTACCGATTATGCCACCCCCACGGATTCTGTGGCCGGCCGCACCTATGAGGTACGTACCTTTGGCTGCCAGATGAATGTGCACGACTCGGAACGCCTCTCAGGATTGCTAGAAGATGCCGGCTACCAACCCGTGACGGCGGGTGACACCCCAGATCTCATTGTATTTAATACGTGTGCAGTGCGGGAAAACGCCGACATGCGGCTCTACGGCACCCTAGGGTCGCTCCGCAGCGTCAAGGAACGACATCCCGGTATGCAGATCGCCGTCGGCGGGTGCCTGGCGCAAAAAGACAAGGATGCCGTGGTGAAGAAGGCACCCTGGGTCGATGTGGTGTTCGGCACCCACAACATTGGGTCGCTGCCGGCACTGCTCAAACGCGCCTCTCATAACCACCAGGCCGAGGTGGAGATCGTCGACGCCCTGGAGCAATTCCCATCGGTGCTGCCTGCCAAACGGGAATCCGCCTACGCCGGCTGGGTGTCGGTATCCGTGGGCTGCAATAACACCTGCACCTTCTGCATCGTGCCATCCCTGCGGGGCAAGGAAATTGATCGACGCCCCGGTGATATCCTCGCCGAGGTGCAGGCCCTCGTCGATCAGGGTGTGGTGGAAGTCACCCTACTGGGCCAGAACGTGAACGCCTACGGTGTGAACTTTGCGGACCCCGACCTACCGCGGGACCGTTCGGCTTTCTCCCGGCTGTTGCGTGCTTGCGGTGAGATTACCGGCCTGGAGCGGGTGCGGTTCACGTCCCCCCACCCGGCGGAATTCACCTCCGACGTGATCGATGCCATGGCGGAAACCCCCACCGTGTGCCCCCAATTACATATGCCGCTGCAATCTGGTTCGGACAAGGTGCTCAAAGAAATGCGCAGGTCATACCGGACCAAGAAATTCCTGGCTATTCTCGACGAGGTGCGGCAGAAAATCCCGCACGCAGCCATCACTACGGACATTATCGTGGGCTTCCCAGGCGAGACCGAAGAAGACTTTCAGGCTACCCTCGACGTGGTGGAAAAAGCCCGCTTTACCAGCGCCTTCACCTTCCAATATTCGCCGCGGCCCGGCACACCCGCCGCCGAATACGAGCAGCAGGTACCCAAGGAAGTGGTGCAGGAGCGCTACGAGCGGCTCATCGCCCTACAGGAGCGCGTGTGCTTGGAAGAAAACCAGAAACTGGTGAACACAGAGGTAGAGCTTCTTGTCCAGGCCGATGGCGGGAAGAAGAACTCCAAGACACATCGCATGACCGGCCGGGCCCGCGACGGCAGGTTGGTGCACTTTCATCCGGTCGGCAGCATCGACCGAAATATTCGCCCCGGCGACATCATCACCACAACGGTGACCGAGGCGAAGCCGCACTTCCTCATTGCCGACGCCGGGGTGCTCACACATCGCCGCACGGTGGCTGGCGACATGAGCGAGGCTGGTAAGGTTCCCACCACCGCGCCCATTGGGGTGGGGTTGGGCATGCCGAAGATTGGTGCACCCATCCCTGCGGAACGCACGTCGACAAGCGACTGCAATTCCACCGGTTGCGGTTGCTAGGATAAAAGGCATTATCCCACTCACCGCGTTTTAAGGATATGCCCCATGTCGGAACCCAAACCTGATCTCGCAACCCTGGAAAAACAGGCCGCCGGCACCATTTCGCTGAAATCCGGCCGGGGCTATCTCATTGTGGCCTGGGCGCTCTTCACCATAGGCCTACTGCTGCCGCACGCCGGGTCGCTCAGCGGCTGGCAGGTGCTCATGTGGCATAAAACCATCGATGGCATACACATCGGCATTGTCGAATCTGTGTTCGTGTGGTTGGGTACCCTGGGTCTCGCGGTCAGCGGGGGACTGCTGCTCATTACTAAACGCACGATCTTCGCCAACATCACCTACCTGCTCACTGGCATGGCGCTTCTCGCATCGCTGTTCGGCATGTGGATGCGCCTGCAAGACAAAGAAACCACCGGCGGCCCCGGCCTGGGCGTGGGTTTTTTGCTGCAGGTCCTGGCGGTCATCATCACTACCTATGCGCTGTCCGTCATGATTTTGCGCCGCAGCGACGAACAGAAAGCAATCGCGCAGCAGCGGGCAGAAAGCGAAGACCTTGATGAGGTAGGGTATGCGCAGCGTGCCGCGCTTGTGAGCCAGCAGCAGAACACACCCGAAACCAACCCCTTGCTTGTCGACGACCGGCGCAAGCGTGCCGCCGAACGCCACCACACCAAGAAAACCAAAAACTAGAAAACCTTTTCGAAACACTGTGTGCGGGAGGTTTCCTGGAAATCCACCGAATAATTAGCCACCAACATGGGCTCATTATCCTCGGCCACAGCCGTGTAGATCGACCGCACCTCGGGCCACCGCTCCTGTACTTCCTTGCGCAGTCGATACTTGAGCGCAGAAGACAGGTTCAGTCCCCGATGCCGGCGGGTCACCACCGTTATCTGCTGCTCGGCGCAATCCGACATCCGTACTCGCCGCACCTCGGACAGGCCCACAACCACACCGAAATACACCAACACCACCATCAGCGATTGTTCGCCATCGCGCAGCTGGTGATCCCACCGTTTCCTCGTCCACGGCACCGCATCCCGAGTCAACCCACCAACCGGCATGTCCGCTTCAGCCTCTGTGTAAAGTTGTAGCAGCGGCTCTCTGTGTTGCTCCGGCAACCGATGGTCCTCATACACCACGAAATCGTATCCGGGTGGCAGCACCGGTCCTTCCCACTGCGACTCCGATGAGGTGGGAATTACCCCACACAACTCCACCATCCCCAGGTAATAGCCACAGTCTAATAGCTCCCACTCGAAATCCCCCTCACCACCTGACAGCGGCACCCCATACCATATGCGAATAAGAGTTCGCCCCACGGCCTGTGTGAATTCCTCAATCCCCGCAATGAGTTCCCGCCACGCCGTCAACTCCGACTCGGTGGCCGGCCCGCCCGGGGTCTCTGGAAGAAAATCAACCCCCAACACCAAGCCCGCATCCACCCCTCGGGCGCCCGGCGTCATAGTCGCATCCACATACCCCAACACCTCAACGTTATCCGGCAGGCCCGGGTGAGCCGAGCCCACATCCGCGGCAATCAGCGGATACCCGAGCGGTGAGCGTCGAAAAGCAGAAAGATCCGGCTCACCCGAAACCGCAACCAACACCACCGACTCCCGCACCGGGGTGGGTCGCAGCGACTCGCACACCACCTCCGCCGACGCCGAATCGGCCATGTCACCGCTCACATCCTGATGGGCAACATTGGTGGCAAACACAAAATTCACCAGCGCGTCACTATAGTCCGCCGGCGTCACACCGACCTCAGGGGGCGCAAATTGAAAAAAGACAGTCATGGCATTAACCATAACTGCCTTCTCTACGGCAACCTACCGCGACTCTACTGCATTGATAGCGGCATCCGCCCATTCCTGCCATTGGGCGGCCTGCTCCCGGAACTTCTGGGCATCCTTCGTCTTACCCTTCGCCTCCGCAGCCTCCGCCGCGGCCGTGAACTCTTTCACCTTTGCCGTAAACTGGGCCGCCCGGGCCTGTGCCTCTGGATCAGTCCGCCGCCACTGATCCTCCACCGCCCGGCTCACTAACGATTCCAGCTTAAAGATCTTGTCTTCAAACTCCCGCACCCGACCCCGCGGCACAAACCCAATCTCTTCCCATTTCTCCTGCAACTCGCGCAGCTTCGCCCGCGCCACATCAGCCGAGCTTGCCGACTCAATCGCCGGACCATACTCGGCCAGCAGCGCCTCCTTCGCCGCCGCATTCGCGGCGAACTCCTGATCCCGCTTCTCATGCTCCGCATTTCGCGCATCAAAGAAATGATCCTGGGCAGCCTTGAACGCATTCCATAACTTATCATCCATGTCCCGCGGCGCTCGACCAGCCTGGCGCCACCGATCCATCAACTCACGAAACGCCCGGGCTGTCTCATTCCAATCGGTGGAATCCTTGATGGCCTCAGCCTGCGCCACCAGCCCCTCCTTGACGCGCTGCGCCGAAGCCCGACCCCGATCCAATTCCGCAAAATGCGCCCCCCGACGCCGGTTAAACGAATCCCGCGCCCGCGAATACCGCTTCCACAGCGCATCATCGGTTTTCCGATCCACCCCCCGAATCGTCCGCCACTCATCCAAAATAGCCCGAATCCGGTCGCCGGCCTGCTTCCACTCCGTGGAATTCTCCGCGATATCCTCAGCCTCCGCGGCCAACTCCTCCTTGCGGGCAATCGCTGCCTGCCGACGAGCTTGCTTCTCCTCCTTAGCCCGCTCACCAGCAATAATCGCCTCATCCATGAACTTCGTCAGTCGTGACCGCAGCGACTCCACGTCCCCAATCACCGCGGCCTCATCCAATGAATCCCGTAACTGCTCGGCCTTGTCCCGCAAATGCGCCGACTCCGTGGGATGACTCTGCAATCGAGTCTCCAAATTGATAACCTCAACCACCAGATCATCAAACCGGGCCCCATAATGCGCCAACCCCTCCGCCGGCGTGCCTGCTTGCCAGGAACCAATCAGACGCTCCCCATCGGTCGTCTTCACATACGCATTCCCCGACTCATCAACCCGACCCCACTGCGCCGGATCAGATGCCGCCGGAATAGTAACAGCTGGGCGGGCCGCAGGCTGTGCCGTAGGAGTGGGGGCCGTGGGACGCGAAACTCCGCCGGCAACAACACCGGGACGAGGGCCTGGCTTAGGGGGGTGGGGAGTAGTCATGGAAAAATTTCCTTACAGTAATTGTGCCGCGCGACGCGGCTGCCGAAACGAAAATGACAAGAGAGTAGTCTTCCCAACAAACCTCAATGAAGCATCC
>CAUVMZ010000137.1:0-8229 GCA_963552855.1 uncultured Corynebacterium sp.
ATGAATAATTCCTATGATAATGAAATGGCAGACATTCTCCCCATGCTCTTTCCCCTCGTGGTGCCGCTATGGATCGGTTCCAGGCTCCATGCAATCCTGCACGAATTGCGGAAAATGACCACACTCCTTCAAGGCCAGAAAACCCATGACGAATAATGATGTTTTGCCCCTGAAATGCTCAAAACAAGTATGGATCTTCGCCAGCGTTGTCATGTTTATTATGGTGATTTCTACCATCACCACCTGTGTTTATGAGGACTATCGTTATGAAAAACAACAGGCACTCATTGGCCCCACGCTCCCCCAAGAATCCGCGGGTACGTCCGTAGACAAGTCCGTAGGAACGACCATAACAACGTATCTACAAACCCTCGACGCAGAATGGTCTGACAAAAGCTGCTCCCTGAAACATTGCCCCAACTCCAGCAAATCACTACCCGGTGTGCCACAAGAACGAGCCATGTTCACCAGATATGAGCGTTTGAACGTGGAGCTTCGAGGCCAAATCATCTCTGATACCACCGGTGTGCCTGTGAGCAGCTTCAGCCTCTACAGCACCAAACAGGAACAAGATGGGGCAATAACCGCCATTGCCAGCATCATGGTTGTGAAATGCTATTCATCCAAACAGCCTGACTCCCACAGTAACGCCACCGACACCCACAAAATAACGCTCAGCCCCAGTACCACTCATCCTGATGACTATGTAGTGATGGAAGATCAAATACTTGACCCCGTCAAATTCCCACTAGCGAATTCCTCCCGATCGCTGTACACATACGATCCCGACCGGGAGCCTCAATGCCCCACCGCCATATAAGGCTAAACACTCTTGAGGAATTCGGCCACATCCATGACTCGCTGCCGGGCAACCTTGGGCGTCGACACGCGATGCTCTGACACGTATTCCGTCACTTTGACCGCCAGCGCCTCCGCCCACGCATAGCGGCCCGCGATCGTGTCATTGCCGGCCACCTGGATAAACGTTGGCGGCAATGTGGTCGGGAACTCGTCGACGCCGGCCCGCACGTCGTCAGGCAGCACGGTCAGGTCAAGGTGGGGGAACGTCAACGCCAGGGCGTCGAAAAGCTGCGCGCACAAGACCGCCAACGCGCCACCCGACGAATAACCCCACGCGCCCACCCAGTCAGCTTGACGACGAGCCCACGCCGCGGCGTCTGCAACCGCCGACATTACCTCCGGCAGCGACACCTCAGGCACCAGCGGATAATCCACATCCACCATGGTCACGCCCGATAGCTGGGCCACCGCCGCGACCTCCGGGCGCCACGCATTCTCCAAGGCCACGCCCGAACCCTTCCACCAACCACCCGGATGCAGCGACACCGCATACCGGCCATTCGGCGACTCCGGCACAAACACCTGAGCATTGATCTCCGGCACCGACTGGGCCGTCACGCCCTGCGCAAACGCCACACCCGGCATGCTGTGATCCACCGCCGCCCCCAACATCAGCATCGCCGAATGCGTCAGCCGGTCCGGCAACCGCGCATCAAACGTGTCGGCCGCCACCGGGTCCGACGGATCATCAGACCACGGTGGATTCTTCGCCGGCGCCTCATAATGGGCATGAATATATGTGGCAAGCTGCTCTAATTGCTGCTCGGGGGATAACTCCCGGTCGACGCCGCCCACCTGGAACGCCGCCCGATCCTCTTCCTCCCACGAATCAGAAACCTTATCGTTTTCGTTCATGGCATCATGGTAGCGAAATACCCACCCCCAGGGAAAGGAAACCAACCACGGAACGCATTGCCGGCCCAGCCTGGTCGGCCGGACCTATCACCGGGTTGTTGGGGCTGGTTACCAGATGGTCACCCGGTTCTCCGGGGCGATAAACATGGGCGCATCCGCCGGCACCTCAAACGCCTCATATAACTCGGCCACATTCCCCGCAATCACATTGCACCGGAACTCCGAGGGCGAATGCGGGTCCGACGCCATCAACTGCACATCCAACTCCGGGCGGGTCTTCGACCGCCACACGTGTGACCACGCCAAAAACAGGCGCTGCAACCCCGAAAACTCGTGCTTCGCCAACTCCGGCGAACCACCCTCGGCAACAAACGGGCGGATCGGGGCATCCGCCAAGGTCAAACCCCGATCGGCCAAATACATGCGGTAGGCCACAATGGCAATGCCCAAGCCGCCCAGGTCACCAATGTTCTCGCCCAGGGTGAACTCGCCATTCACCCCGGTGGTTTTAATGCCTACCTCCCGGACCGATGTGGGGACAAGACCCTGGAACTGGTCCACCAGCTTCGCGGTGCGTTCCGTGAACGCCGCCCGATCCTCATCAGACCACCAGGAATGCAGATTACCGTCACCATCATATTGGGAACCCTGGTCGTCAAACCCGTGGCCGATCTCGTGGCCGATCACCGCGCCAATCGCCCCGAAATTCTCCGCCGCATCGGCGTCGGGGGAGTAGAACGGTGGGCGTAAAATAGCGGCGGGGAACGTAATATCGTTGACCGTCGGATTATAGAATGCATTCACGGTCTGCGGGGTGCTAAACCACTCCGAACGATCAAAAGGCTTCGAAACTTTGTTCAACTCATAGTCGTGTAGGAATGCGGAACCCCGGCGCACGTTTTCCACCAAGGCGGACCCATCCGACTCGAACTCCAGGCCGGTGTAATCCCGCCATTTATCCGGGTAGCCGATCTTGGCCTGGAACTTGGCCAGCTTCTCCAGGGCCCGCTCCCGGGTTGCCGGGGTCATCCACGACAACTGGCTGATCCGCTCGTGGTAGGCCTTGACCAGGTAATCCACCAACTCCACCATTTCGGTTTTCGAGCTTTCCGGGAAATGCTCGGCCACAAACAGTTGGCTGATCTCCTGTCCCACATAGCCATTGGCGAGATCCAGGCCGCGCTTCCACCGGTCCCGTTGCACCGGGGTGCCGGTGAGCACCGTGCCATAGAACGCGAAATTCGCCTGGGAAATCTCATCCGTGAGCAGGCCGGCCCGGCCGCGCAACACATGCCATTTCGCCCACAGTTTCCAATCATCCAACCGGTCCGCCGTGAGCAGGCCCGCCACATGATCCAGGAAGGACGGCATCCTGACAATGACCTTGTCCGTGGTGCCCTGGAGGATTCCCGCCATCAGGTCTTGCACCGGTCCCGGAAGATCCGCAACCGCGGTGGGATTATAGGTTTTCACCGCATCCCGCGCGGAAACCACATCCCAGTGGCCGGCAGCAATATCCTTCTCCAGGGCGACGACCCGCTCCGCGGCGGTGGCATCCAACCCTAAAAACGCCAGCATGGTGCCCACATGCTGCTGGTAGGCGGCTAGGGTTTGCTGGTGCATCGGCTCCCGGTAGTAGGCCTCATCGGGCAGGCCCAGGCCGGCCTGGGCCAGGTAGGGGATGGCGTCATCGGAACCGGAATCCTTGGCCACATACGCGCCTACCGGCACGTCTACGCCAGTGCGACACAGCTTCACGAAAGCCGCAACAAGCTCAGCAACGCTGGTCACGGCGTCGATAAGCTGCAGGTCGGGGTCAAGCGGTGCGATGCCGGCGGCCTCAATTGCCTCGGTGTCCATGAACGAATGAAACAACTTGCCGGCGCGAGAATCTGGAGAATTCTTCACAATCTCATAAACATCCAACTCCGCTTGCTCACTCAATTGGTAGAATGTGCCATCAATCGGGCGATCATCGGGAATGGCGTGTGTGGCAAGCCAACCTTCGTTGACGAACCGGAACAAATCAGTCATCAAAATTGTCATGGTGTCTAGCTTAGACAAAAATGATAACTGCAAACCGAAAACTATAAAGCCTACTAAAACACTGTAAATTTGGAGTCATGGCGTTTTATCGTGTTAGCCCCATCGGGACCACCAAAACCTGGCTGGGGTTCACCGGCCTCGTACTGTGCGCGCTACTATTGCCGGCGGTACTTTACCTCACAATCCCCGATAACGACGGTGAAACAATACCCGTCACCCTCGGGCTTGAGAGTGCCGATTGGGCTGTCCCCGTCACCGACCAACACGACACGAAACTGGAATGCCCCGGCACCGTCTCGCTGCTCGAACAATCCGGTACCTGGACCTGTGGAGTCAACCGGATAGCCGTCACCTCGAAAATCATTGAATCCGGGCGGGAGCCGGAACGCACCTTCCGGCGGGCCATCCGCGGCCACCTGCAGGAAATCATGGATATCGACTACCAGATCAAAGAACTCGGCAATATTCGGTACAGCCAAATGGAGCGACTATCGCAGCAAGGGCAAGACGAAAGCCAAACGGTCCTTATTCTCACCGGCACCGGCGACAAAGACGGCAAAAGCCTCCTGGTGACCGTGACCGGTGCCCCAATACAACGCCAACCATTGGCGGAATTACTGATGACAAACCTGGTGCGGGAAGACCGGCATCTTCAGGGCGACAATGTGGATTACACGGCGGCGGCACGAATCGTCGCCGACTCCGGGGCGGCAGACATTGCGGCAGGCAACCCTGATGCTGGTGGCGGGTCCGGCGGTGAGCCTGGCGGTGCTGGTGAGGATGATGGCAATGGCGGCAGCGGCGGCGGTGACATGCTTCAGCCGCTCATCAAACCCATGCAGGAAGAACAGGAGTTGGGATTCTAATGCTGCGTTACGGAAAAACCGTGCTGCTGGTCAGCGTGGTCCTTGGGGTGATTGTCTCACTATTCAGCATCGGCATGAGCGCCTTCCTGGTGGACGCGCCGGTAAGCCTCATCAACCTGGCCGGATTCATCGCATACCTGATAGTCGGCACCGCAATTTTTCGGGTATCACCCATGTGGCCGGAAGAACTCAACTGGAAATGGTATCTGATCTGCCTACTTTGGGGTGGGTGTGCCTCGGTTGGGGTGGTGTCGGTGATCGGCTCACCCATCAGCACGGTGCTGAAGCGGCTCAACCTGATGTTTTTCGAGGCCGCCCTCGGCGGGGCCTACCCGGAAGAAATTTCCAAACTCTTAGGTGTCGCCCTCATTCTCATTGTGTCGCAGCGGTTTAGCAGGCCATGGCATGGGTTTGTGGTTGGTGGCATGGTGGGCCTGGGTTTCGAGGCTTTCGAAAACATAGTCTATGGGAGCTTCGGGGCGATGATTGATCCGAATTCGGATGTGGATGGCGCCCTGTCCGTGTGGGGATATCGTACGGTTGCCGGGCCTGGCCTGCACATGTGTTTGACGGCGATTTCCGGGCTAGCGATCGGCTATGCCATTTACCTTGCCGACATTCCCATGCGCAAGCGATTAGTATACATGTTCGGTGGTTTGGGGACGAGTTTTCTCCTCCACTTCGCCTGGAACACCATCATTTCCGCCGGAAACCTCCAGATCGCGTGGTGGGTTGGTGTCGCCATCGTGCTCTACAGCACGTTCCTGGTGTGCTGGGTGCATTGCGTCCGCCAAATCAAAACCGAAGGCAGCGGCCCCATCACGGTCCCCCATCTGCCGTTGACCTCCCTGGAAGAACCCACGCCCGATGTGCCCCCCGCCACGCAGGTCATGCCAGGTGTCCAACCCCCCGAAGGCTTTTCGACGCAATAACCTCCGGCACCCCACCCCTAAGCTTGGGTTCCGGGAGACCGGTAACACGGCAACACGGCGACACCGATCTGGACGCGGCAATGCGCCAAAACCAGAACCCAAGCTTAGATCGGTTTCAGGGTTATCGGGAGGAGGGTTTTGCAGCTTAGGAGGAATACTGGTGTATGTGCATTTATGCAGCTGTGGGCTGCATATGTTCTAAGCATGGTGTTTGGAAACCGCCACATTGAACCCCTAGGAGCCGACGCGTTCCCAGAGCAAACACCATGCTTAGAAGGTTTGCTGCTTGGGTGGACTGCCGCAGCTATTGGGGCAGTAAATTCGATAAGCATGGTTTTGTTCTGATTGGCGTATTGATCCCGGGGGATTGAACTGCCACCGATAGAAGTCCAAGCTTAGAACATATGCTGGTGATGGTCCACCCGCCCACTTGGCTACCGCACATGTTCTAAGCATGGTTTCCACCCTGAGGGCGTGTTGGCCCCTGGGGATACGGGCTGGTAAAAACGGAAACCATGCTTAGCAGACATGAAGTCCCAGTCATTCCGCCTGGTAGCACAAGTCCTGAGCTTGACTTCGCGCCCCTTCCCACCTAACTCCCAGTAGATAAGATCCTTTGCTATCCCAAACCCCAGCTCAACATTAGTGCAGCACAACCCCTAAACCACAAACCCCCTCCAGGCACCCCAGAAAAACTACCCTTTTGAACAAAACCAAGCTCAGAGGAAATACTACAACAACCCAGATGAGACAGCACATGTTCTAAGCATGGTCTTTCCCTAGCAGGCACGCCAACCCCAGGGGATTCAGGCTGGCAGCCCTCAAACACCATGCTTAGCAGGTGCGCTGCATACGGTACCTTGAGGCAGCAGGTTAGATAAGCATGGTTTCCATTCCGAGGGTATATCGACCCCTGGGATTTTAGGGCGGTAGATTTTAAAAACCATGCTTATCAGACATGAAGCCATATTCATCCCGTCCAGTAGTGCAACCCCTAAGCTGCAAACCCCCTCCAGGTGCCCTGGAAGTTCACCCTTTTGAACAAAACCAAGCTTAGGGGAAATGCTATAACAACCCAGGGCGGCGCTGCACATGTTCTAAGCATGGTTTCCACCCTGAGGGCATGTCGGTTCCAGGGGATTTGGGACAGCAAGACTCGAACACCATGCTTAGCATGTATGCTGCACATGGCGCCTTGGGATAGCAGATTAGATAAGAATGATTTCCGCTCTAGGTACGCACCGGCTCCGGGGGTTGAACTGCCACCAGTAGAAGTCCAAGCTTAGAACATACGCTAGGTGCTGGCCCACCCACGTACCTGATTGCAGCACATGTTCTAAGCATGGTTTCCACCCTGGGGGCATGTCAACTCCTGGGGGTTTAGGGTGGTAGATTTTGAAAACCATGCTTAGCAGATATGAAGCCCCGGGTGGGGCTATGACGTTACCGCTTTCAAAGAGGGTCGCAGGTTTGCTAAGCATGGTGTTTTATGCAAAGGCGACAAACCCCCAGGAGCTGGTGGCCATAGAAATGGGAAACCAAGCTTAGAACATGTGCAGCGCCGGGGGCAGGCGTACAGAGGAGGCAGGTGTGGGGGCGAGCGCGGTGTGGCTGGTGGGAGAAACGGAACGACGCTCACCGGGAGGTGAGCGTCGTCAAGCGAAGGGCTAATTCAAATAATCCTTCTTATCCGTATCAATATTCTGGTGCCCCGGCGACCACCAACCCCACCGGGTCTTCGTGGTCCGGTCAATGCGCGCCACATCCGGCGTCTGGCCCTGCGAATTTGGGCGCAACGCATATAATTCCAGGGAACCCCAGTCACGCAACCAGTCATCCTTGGCGTAACCCGGCAGCTCATAGGAATAATTCACGGACTCCGCGGTGCCCAACACGCCACCACCATGATAATCCTCGAAGCTGGCGCCCGAACGCTTCCCCTTATAGTCCGGCAGGATACGGAACGTAGGAATCTCTGCAACACCCGCATAGTGGCTAAACGGTCGCTGGCACGTGAACTGCAATGGCACCGACCAGTCCAATAACCCCGGCTCCGTGCTACCAACCACCGAATTCAACGAATCCAGCTTCGGCACCCGCGGCGGCGTCACCACCAGCCACTGCTCCGGGTCGAGCGAATCATCCTCAGCATAGATACGCACCGCATCCGCCTCCTTCGGCAGATCATCAATAGGAAGCCGCAGGTTACGCCACTTCTTCTTCGGACCAATATCCAGCATCTGGGTTTCCCCCAACTTATCCACCCCACCAGAAGCATTCTTCTTGCCATACTCCAACAGCAACTTCCGGCCCTCCTGGGTGACACCATCAGCGTCAACACCCTCAATAATGCCCGCCGCCGACACCACAATCAGCGGCGCCTCCGGCGTAGACTTCGGCAAGTCATACCAGTCCGTGGTGATCTGCGCATAATATTGGCGGCCCACCGTATACGAGCCCATCACCGGCACCTTCGCCGGATCCAGGTTAAACGGCAACACCCACTTCGAACCATTCACACCCTTCGTAGTGCTGCGACCACCCTCCACATTCAGGCGATCCCCCGCACTCACCAGATCTGGCAGCTGGTCGCTCCCCAATTGGGGAATCCGATCCGGCTCAAAACCCCGGGTTTTCTTATCCACCTGGAGGGAATCCCCCAACTTACT
>CAUVMZ010000138.1:0-8207 GCA_963552855.1 uncultured Corynebacterium sp.
GGACGCACCATCGAACACCAACACCTGGGCCCCCTGGTGCAGCTGCACACCCCACTGACGCAGATCGGCATGAACATTCATTCCATTGACTCCCTGGAAATGAAGAACCTGGGTGAAGAAATGGTCGAAACCCTACCTGTACCGCTCGAAGAAGCCCACATTGATACCGAAGCTCTGTTCGAATCGGTGCGTGCCAGTGAGATTGATTTCGAAGAGCTACGCAGCCATATCACCGGCAGTGTGGATAAACGCGGCCAGGCTACCATCGGTGATGTGTTACAGGATTATCCGGCAACTCAAGGTTTAGCCAGCGTTGTTGGGCTATTGTATTTTGCCATGGCCAATGGTATCGCCTTGGAATCGTTGGAAACCGTCACCTGGGATGATAACGGCACCCCCATGCAAGCGGTCATCACCGGTTGGTTGTTCACCCACGACAATAATCTCTAACCTTAATCGAGGAAGCCAGCAATAATTACAACCGGTTATTATGCGCAGCACACCACTCACCCAGACCCAGCACCCGACCACAGAAAACACGGCACTATGACTAACAACACTCCCATAAACCACAACGATCAGAACGAGGAAGGCGAGGGCAAACACCGCAACTCTGGAGAACGCAACTCCTTCCCGTTCATTGCCCCACGAGAAATCGAGTCCCCCGCCCCCACACGTCACCGGGCGGAATTGGCGTACACGGACCGGTATTTCGGGGGAAGAAACGCCACCGGCCGTAATGATGCGGGCATAGTCAAGGCAGACATAGTGGAGGCGGAAATCATCGACGCCGAGGTGCTCGATGTGCAATTCGACGACGACACCACCGACGCCCCCCAAACCACCCATGGGTCACGCCGGGCGTTGCATTACTCCGCCCATTCCCCCGCCGACGCGGATACCGACACCGCCGATACTGCTGATGCCACAGGTAACGCTGTTGACGATGCCAATACCGGGGCGGAAACCACGGCGGAATTCAAACCGGACCAGGCTGCTACAACACCGGAATCACCCACCGGTCGACGCGTCACCGGGACCGGAGCTACCGAGGCATCGGAACCACAACTTGAAATGTCACCTAAGGAAACCCCGGATGATGCGGCGGATGCCGATGAGCCGCGGGACCGGGCAGCACAACCCGATGCCCGCCGCGCCGCCTCTGAGGTTGATACTCACGCTGACACCGACGATGACCTGGACCAGGAGGCCGCCGCGACCGACCCGAAGGGTAGCCCCGCCACCCTGCCGACGACAGATGCCGGCGGGAATGCCACGCCCACCACCGGGTTGCGAAACCCGGGGTACGCCGGATTTGTCGGGGCAGGCTTTGGAAACCGGACCACCGGCGAATATGCCGCCGATGGTGACACCGATGATGCCGGCGAATTGGCCGACAACGACGACTTCCAAGATGAGTCGGATGCCACCGGCACCACCCCGGTCCGGGAGGCCCGCCACACCCCCCTGGAGATCCAGGAGGAGGCCCGAAAGTTGGTGAACTCCATCAACACCGCCGCCTCGTACGAAGACTTCGACACCTACCTGGCCCAAGGCGAAGATTCCCCAGAAGAACTCCTCGATGATGACGTGGCTGACCCGAGCAATGAGGACATAGCCGATGAGGCCCCCACCAGCGCCGACGCCGCCGCCCCCGCAACCGAGCCCGAGGCTGCCGAAGTTGCCGAGGCTGCCACGGAGGCAGAGGAGTCAGAGGACAGCGAACCAGCTTCAGCAGCGGTATCGGCAGCAGCGGAAACGCTAGCGGAAACCGACGACGAACCCAAGGATCCGACCCACACGAACCTGGCCGAGGAATCCGAAAAATCCGAGGAGGAAGAGGCGGAGACGGCTGAGGCGCCGGCGGAGGGCGTCGACAAGCCCGAACCTGGCCAAACAACGCCGGAGGAACCCGCCACGTTTGTGACTCCCCCAGTCCAGCCCACTGCCCCGGCCGCAGCCCACGACACTACAAGCGCAGCAAGCGCCGCCCCCGTCGAAACCGAAGATACTTTCGATTGGATGGAGGACGATTATGTCCACACCAGCATTGGCGGCGACAACCTGTGGGATTCCGACGCCGGCACGCTCAGCTTCGACTCCCGGCGCGCTCTCGTCCAGCTGCTCCAGGGACCCCTTGTGCGGGCGGAACAGCATCCCCCCATTTGGAAGGCTATTTTGAGCGATGAAGCCGCACTACGGCAGCGCCTGGCCGACATGTTCCTCGACCTGGTCGTTGACGAGGATGCTGGCATTGCGTTTACCCGCATCGCCAACTCCGGCAACCCCATTCGGGTGGGCAAGGAGCATTATGTGGACATGCCCCACGTCCTGCGGGTGAAAACCCTCACCATCATCGACACGATTGTGCTGTTGGATCTCCGCACCCGGCTGGGGCTGGCGGTACCGGGCGAACGGGTCATTGTTGACCAGGAAGAACTACGGGAAAATGCGTCACAATTCCGCGCATTGGATGACCGGGATGAGGCAACTTTTAATCGGCGGTTCGATGCGTCTTTAGACCGGATGCGCCGCGACTATAGTTTGCTGGGGGACACCGAAACCGAGGGTCGCTACGAAGTGTCACCAGCACTCAAACATATTTTCGACGCCCAGACAGTGGCGGGAATCAAAGCAGAGTTCGAAGAGCTCTTAGCCAGGGAGGAATCCAAGTGATAACGCAACCAACATACGATCGAGAAATAGTTCACGCCGATCAATGGCGGTTATCCCGGATTCAATTAGTGAACTGGGGCACGTTCGACGGCATCGTGGATATCCCGGTGTCGCGTCGAGGATTCCTCGTCACCGGCGGTTCTGGTAGCGGTAAGTCCACGCTCATTGACGCGATTTCGGCGGTGTTGGTGCCGTCGGATCGGCTTCGGTTTAATGCGGCGGCCCAGCATGAGGCGCGCCGCGGCAAGGGCAGAGATCTGGTGTCGTATATTCGGGGCGCGTGGCGGACCACGGAGGACCCGGATTTAGGCATGGTGGTGGCGCAGTACCTGCGGCCCAAGGCGACGTTTTCGATTATTGTCCTGACCTATTCGAATGGGATGGGCTTGTGCCGCAGCCTCACCGGCCTGTTTTATTTGAAGTCGGGTGATAATAATCCGGCGAATGTGGTGCGGCTGTTTGGGGTGTTCCCAGAGCAGGTTGTTGAGGCCCAGGCGTTTATCCCGTTTTTGGCAAAGGGCCTGGATAAGCGGGGTATTAAAAAGGAATTTTCTTCCGCAAGTTTTTTCGAGGATCACGCGCCGTTTGCGGAAATGTTCCGGCCGCTATTGGGGATTTCCAGCATGGAGGCCCAGCTGTTGCTACAACGCACCCAGTCGGCGAAGTCGTTGGATAACTTGGATCATCTGTTCCGGGAGTTCATGTTGGTGGAGCCGGATACGTTCGCGTATGCGCGGACCGCGGTGGAGCAGTTCGCCGACTTGGAGTCCGCATACGAGCGGGTGCAGGATGTGAAGGCGCAGGTTGAGGCGCTCAGTCCCCTGGAGCAGTTGCATAAGCAGGTGCTGACGGCGCAGGCGGAGATTGCCTCCACCACGTCGTTGCAGCGGGCGTTGCCGTCGGTGGCGAATCAGCTGAAGATTGCGGAGTTGGAGGACGCGCAGGTCGCCGCGGAGATCACCCTGGAGCAGGCGCAGGTAGCCAACACGAAGGCGACGGAAAAATACCGGTATGCGTTGGAGGAGTTTTCCCAGGCCAACCAGGCGATGAATAGTGCCGATGGGGGCCGGGTGGAGAACCTGCAAATGCTGGTGGGCCACCATAAGCAGCAGTTGGCAGAGCGCCGCAAGGCGTACGCGAACCTGCAAAAGCGCATCGAGTCGCACGGTGGGGTGATGCCCACGACGGTGTCGGAGTTTAACGACCTGATTAATTCGGCGAAGGTGAGTATTGCGGAGCACCCGGCGAACATGGAGCGGCTGAATCGGGACTTGGCGCAGTCATTCGTGAGTTTGGACCAGGCCACCAATGAGGTGTCCACGTTACAGCAGGAGTTGGAGGTTGTCGCCGCCAATAACAGCAATATTGATGCGAGGTTTTTGGCCCGCCGGGAGGCGATCTGCGACGAGTTCAATATTAAGGAATCCGAACTCCCGTTCGCCGGCGAATTGATTGATATTGTGCCGTCCGAGGGCGAGTGGGAGCCGGTGATTCAACGGTTGTTGGCGGATTTCGCCCACGAGCTTTTAGTGCCGGTCCGGTATTATCCGGCGGTGCAAAACTATATTAACCGCACCCATTGGGGCGTGAGGCTCCGGTTTAGCAGTATTGATTCGTCCCATAGTTATCCGAATCCGCGGGTACATCCCCAGAGCCTGGTTCGTAAGGTTGATGTGGTTGACCACGAGTTTAGCGCGTGGGTGAGCCACGAGCTTGCCACCCGCTATAGCTATGTGTGCGTGAATAATCCGGGTGATTTGGATCGGCTCGACCCGCATGAAAAGGGCGTGACGCGCAGTGGTTTGGTGCGGCAAGCTTTTCGACGTTCGGATCCGACAAGCCGGCTACAGAAAAATGATGTGCACGCTCTAGGGGACCGGGTCCACTACCGACTGGGATCGAACAATCAGGCGAAAGTGGAGTTGCTGCGGAAGCATTTGTCGGATGCGCAAACCACCCTGAAGGCCCGGCAGAACGAGAATCAGCTGATTCATTCCCGTATCGCCCAGGAGAACGCCCAGGTGCAGTTCGCACTCAGCATTGTGGATGAGGAGTGGGAGAACCTCGACACCGCGATCATTGATGAGCACATCGAATCTCTCAACCAGCAGTTGGAGCAGTTGACGGAAAACCCGGATGTGAAGACGCTGACGGAGAATGCGCAGCAGGCGGAGCAGAAACTGCAGGACGCCCAGGAGCAAATGCAGTTGTGCAACCGTAATGTGGGTGCGGCGCAGCACACCCTGGATGGGATTCAAGCATCCCTGGCGGAGGCGAATGCCGAGGCCACGATTGATGTGGATGATGCCACGTTCACCACGGTGCATAAGCTGTTCCTGCGGCACACCCGCCGGGTGACGTCGAAGAATGTGGACAAGCTGATGACCATTTTGACGAATGAGTTTTCGGCGAACCTCAAGAAGAATAATGAGACGTTAAACACGGCGAATAATAAGATCACTATCCGGTTGACGTCGTATATTGAGCGGTGGCCAGCGGAGCGGGCCGACCTGGAGGCCACGCCGGACTTCATCACCGAGGCATTAGCGAAGCTGCAGCAGCTCAAGGGTGAGCGGTTAGCGGAGTTCACCAACCAGTTCCGGGCGCTCATTAACGACATGTCGACCCGGAATTTAGCGGACATTTCCCACCGGCTGCGGCAGGCACAGAACGAGATTCGGGAACGGATCGCCCCGGTGAATCATTCGCTCGCTAGTTCGGAGTTTTCGGAGGGCCGGTTCCTGCGCATTGATGTGCGGGATGCCCGCGGCGAGGTGGTGACCACATTCCAACGCCAGCTTGATGAGGCCGTCAGCGGCGGCATGAACGAGCAAAACGATGCCGAGGCGGAGCAGCGCTACCACAACATTGCCACGCTGATTAAGCGCCTGGGTTCGAAGGAAGCGGGCGATGTGCGCTGGCAGAAGGCCGTGCTTGACACCCGTCGGCACGTGAGTTTCGTCGGTGTCGAGGTGGATGAGGACGGCACGGTGCTCAACACCTATGTGGACTCGTCGGTGCTGTCCGGCGGGCAGGCCCAAAAGCTGGTGTTCTTCTGCCTGGCTGCCGCCCTGCGCTACCAGTTGGCCAAGCCGGACGCCCAATACCCCAGCTACGCCACGGTGGTGCTCGATGAGGCGTTCGACCGGGCGGACCCCACCTACACGCAGCGAGCCATGAACGTGTTTGACGCGTTCGGGTTCCACATGATTTTGGCAACCCCCCTGAAGCTGATCCAGACGCTCAGCCAATATGTGGGGAATACGGTGGTGGTGAGCTACGACGAGTCCCCGAACGAGTTGGGTCAGGTGCGGGGCCGGTCGTCGATTTCCCGCATTGATTTCGGCAAGGCCACCGGCTAGGTTTCCGCTTGACGACGCCCCAAGGTGGGTACACTGGGGCATCATGCATGAGAAAACCGATCTCCCCCAGCCCGGGGTGTGGCACATTCCCGGCTCGGGCCAAACCACAATCACCATAGATTTGGTGCACGAATATAATAAGATCACGCCCTCGGACCGGGAGGCCCTGGACCGGTTGTTGCGGCGGATTATTCACCCGGCGAGCGGGCCGTGCCGGGTGCAGCCGCCCATGATGATCGAATATGGGGTGAACACCACCATTGGGCCGAACACGTTCATTAATTTTGGGGTCACCATCTTGGACACCACCACGGTCACCATTGGTGAGTGGGTGCAGATTGGGCCGAACTGTAACCTGATTACGGTCACCCACCCGGTGGATGATTACGAGATGCGCCGGGAGGGTTGGGAGATCGCCCACCCGATTACGATCGGCAATGGTGTGTGGCTTGGGGCTAACGTCACGGTGCTGCCTGGGGTGACCATTGGGGATAACGCGGTGATCGGTGCGGGCAGCGTGGTGACGAAGGACATTCCCGCCAACGCGATTGCTATGGGTGTGCCGGCCCGGGTAACGAGGTTTGTCGACCCACAACGTTCGGAGCGGGACCAGCTTCGGGAACAATAACCGCCGCCATGTCTTTCAGGGGTATCGGTAAAGAACGTGGCTCGGCCCGTCGAATATTTTTTGTTTCCACAAAGGCGCCCGGATAGCCTTCACCTGGGACCAGGATGGGGTGTCAGCCATGATGACCATGTCAGCCCACACTCCCACTAATGAATCCTGGCCAAACAGCCTTATTCTCAATACCCTTGAACGCAACACATCCTGGTCTGAATCCACGAGACACATTTAAAGACATTTCGCTATAGCTGAGAGGATGGGTCGCTGTGGCTTTTTATCATCGTGTGTTTTCTTCCGAGCTGATTGCGGCGATTCATGCAGCATCGGCCCAGATGGGCCCATTTGAGTTAACAAGGCAGCTTTTGTATTTCTACATGTCGAAACGGGGGATTTTTGATGACGAAATGTGGGAGTGCGTGCATGAGTTATCGGAATCGTCGTTTAGTGATGCCGACTATAGTGATCGGTTAGATGAGTTATATGAGAAGTATGCTCCTGAATTTTATTCGGAGGATAGGGCGCTTGACCCTCGTAAAGAACCCGAGCGGTGGAACGAAGCAGACGTAGCGGTGACGGTTGCTGACGGCTTGTCTTATGGGTTACGGGATTCCGTGAGGTATCTCCCGTTTCATATTTGCTACAACGCGAAAGACTATCAGTGGGGATTTGATCAGATCCAGGAAACTATCGAAAACCTCGCTTATGCGTCCAGGTTCCAGCATGGTCTCCCACCGGAGTTGGTGGCCGAAATTGATGCTGCAACCACAAAATTTGGCCCGTTGGGGTTTACGAAAAAATTCCTCTTCAACCATTTACTGGATCATGGGATACGCAGTGGTGAAGTATGGGATTGCATAGCGGAGTTGTCCGAATCCTCCTGCAGAGATTCCTCGTATATCGGCCGGCTTGAACGGTTGTCGAAGAAATATGATGAGGATTATTCCTCGGACATCGACTACGAACCGGCACAGCTGAAAACGCTTGTTGCACGCATGTCCGTGATAGATAGCATTCTACATGGCCTGAATAAACCAATAGCAGAACTCCCCTACCATGCCTGCTACACCTCGTTGGATTCCCGCTGGGACTTCGGCAAGCTGCTTAAAAAGGTGAAAAGTTTAGAATATTTTTCGGACAACCGGGACACGGTGGAATAGCCAACTGCCTATCGAAAAGATAAAAGGGATCCTGACCATAGTAATGTCTAGGCTATTAATGCGGTGTGCAGGGTAATGTTCACCTAGTTATTCTCGAACCTTATTTTCCCAGTGACTGATCAGTCTTTATGGTAGAAAGTTGTTGATTATGCGTGTTGGTTTTCCTTCCGAGCTGAATGCTGCTATCGACGCCGGGGTAACTAAGTATGGTCCAGTAGAGTTAGCGAAGCGGTTTATGTTTCACTACATGCGGGAAAATGGTGTGACTTATGGTGACGCATGGCAGTGTGTAATAGAGTTGTCGGAATCTTCTTTCGAAGATCCTGTGTATATTCGTAAGGTTGAGCAGTTTTATGCGAAGTACGCGGAAATCATGGACGAAGAGTC
>CAUVMZ010000139.1:0-8149 GCA_963552855.1 uncultured Corynebacterium sp.
CTGTACCCGACTGTTCAGGGCAGTAACGAGCTTGGTAGATCCTGCACCTGCAGCATCCCCGGCTAGTTTCATACTCAGCCCCATGTCTTCGGCGCGCCGAAGATCGGTCTTCACATTGGCGCCTGCAATGAATGATTTTGATGGGACACAGTCATCAATAACTGCGGAGCCACCAAGACCATTATCTTCAATAAGAGTGATGTCTGCCCCATAACGGGCACCAACGAGTGCCGCTTCGTAGCCGGCGGGTCCACCGCCAATAATGACAATGCGCTTTACAGAATGAGTGGTCAATCGTCCTCCAGAGGTAACACAGCTATGGGCGTCGAAAAGCTTATACAGCAGACAATACCTGGCAGCGACTAAACCACAAACACCTGATCGGCGTGAGAATTAAACCGATCCGCGACACCTGCAAATAACTGCACCCCTACCGGAATGCATTTCTCATCCGCCAACATATTTGCCTTATGCAAATCGCCTTTCTCGCTCACACCATCCCAGCAACCCAACCGCGCCATTGAGCCCGCAACATGCTCTAAATACCACGAAAAATCCTCCCCACCCGACGACTGGGGCGCCTGCACCACCGCCTGAGGATCCATCATTCGTGCTGCATCCGCCAGCACAGCTGTCGCCACATCATCGTTAATCACCGGCGGCACACCCTTTACGTATGTAATCTGGTATTGCGCGCCGGTTGGGGCAATAATCGCCCCAATGAGTTCTTCCAAAAGCGGTTGGATTTTTCGCCACACATGGATATCTCCCGTGCGGATTGTTCCCCGAATCGTCCCCTCCTCAGGAATAGCATTGGGGGCAAAACCTGCGTTGATCGCCCCGAAAACCATAACCGTTGCCGTCCGCGGATCCACCCGACGAGTCAATAATCCCGGCAGATCAGTGACTATTTTTGCTAAGGCATACACTACATCATTCGTGAGATGTGGGCGAGACGAATGCCCGCCAGAACCGGTGACTTTAACCTCAATAACATCCCCGGCAGACGTGATCGGTCCCACCCGAACCCCGATCATGCCGGTGCGAATTTTTGGCTCTGCATGGATCGCAAAGATATTACTGATTCGCTCCAAGACCCCCAATTGAATGAGTTCCGGGGCGCCAGAATCCATAACCTCTTCTGCTGGTTGAAAGATAATGCGAATACCGATTTTTATCAGTCCTCGACGGTCTGCCTCCGCGAGTACACACGCCAGCCCGAGGGCAACCGTGATATGGATGTCATGGCCGCATGCGTGCATGACGCCGGCGTTTTGCGAACTATGCTCGCAGCCCGTGTGCTCCTGAATGGGGAGCGCATCGATGTCAGCGCGAAACGCAATTTTTTCCGGGGTGTCTGGGCCAATATCCACCATGAGCCCGGTGTTAGGGAATAGGTGGGGGGTGAGCCCGTGATCACGCAGAATGCTATTGATGGTAGCGGTAGTGCGGTATTCCTGGTCGGAAAGTTCAGGATGGGCATGGAAGTCCCAACGCCATTGGTAAAGTTCGTTTGTGTGGTCTGCTAACCACTCATGAGCAATGTCAGCCAGTAACGTTGTTGGCGCCACTGGTGTGGTTGGTTCCCCCATTTCTCCTACAGTTTCCGTAATATTGGTTTCGGTGGTGTCGTAGGTTTCGCGCCCGTTTGGCATGTGATCGTCTGGGGTATATTCGTCATGATTATCGCTGCTGGAATGGTGCTGTTTCACTATGTTCTCCATGAAATACCCAAAAGTGTACTGCTCATTATTTTCATCAATGCTGATGCTGATTTAAGTTTATGCCCATCCCCCACCCAATCCCATAATGAGATGACTAAGCTTTAAGAAGTATTTCGATATTTTCCGACTTTCAGCATTTCAGGAACATTCCAAGAAGGGCAGGCCAGGTAGGGATATGAGTGAACAGCTAACATTTGGTACTGCCGGGATGCGGGCCCCAATCGGCCCAGCATCTCATCAAATGAATGTTTTTCAGGTAACACGAATCACTTCAGGGGTGGCCATGTGGTTGGGGAAACATCGCATCATTTCTTCGGAACGACGCCACTTACCGGAAGCATATTCTGTGGCGGAACAGTTCGCTACCACAAGTCCTTACGAACTTGGCGGGTTGGATTTTCACGATGATGACCCGGTGCCCCGGGTGGTAGTTGGTTATGATGCCCGTTATGGTTCCCACGTATTTGCTACGACCACCGCGGAGGTTTTTGCGGGCGCCGGCTTTGAGGTGTTTCTGCTGCCCACTCCCTCCCCGACACCGTTGATTCCTTGGCTAGTGCGTAGTTGGGGGCTTGATGGCGGGGTGCAAATCACAGCTTCACATAATCCGGCCGGCGACAATGGTTACAAGGTGTACATGAATAACGGCCGCCAGTTGACCAGTAGCGCCGCCCGAGAAATTGAGGCATTCATTGCCCAACGGGTGCCAGCGGCGGTGGAAATACCCCGGGTGACAGTGCGCCCCTGTGCAGATCAATTACGTCGTTTCATTGATGAAGTAACGAGTATTGTGATGCCTAGCCAAGCGGATTTATTACGGGTCAATAATGAGCGGGCAAATATTAAGGTGGCGGTGACGGCTATGCATGGGGTTGGGGGCCGAGCCATGGTGCAAACGTTGCAGTCGGCGGGATTCGCCCAAATCTTCCCGGTGATACGGCAACAATACCCGGACCCAACATTTCCCACGGTGGAATTCCCCAACCCGGAAGAACCCGAAGCTGTAGCGGAGCTACTGCGATTAGGGAAAAGGGTGTCGGCGGACATAGTGATCGCCCTGGACCCAGATGCTGACCGGTGTGCGGTGGGCATTCGATTGAAGGATGGCACACTACGCATGCTGCGGGGCGATGAAACTGGGCCATTGCTGGCAACCCGCATGGTGGCACCGTGGGATGGCGAGGGCGAGCAACCCATTGTTGCCACCACCATGGTGTCGTCCCAATTATTAACAGCAATCGCCGCAGATCGGGGTTGGGATTTACGGCTCACCCCAACCGGGTTTAAAAATCTCAATGCGGCAGGCGGGGAACACACCGTGGCGTTCGCTTATGAAGAGGCGATAGGAATTTCGCCCGCCCCCTGGCTTGTCGACGATAAGGATGGCATTACCACGGCCCTTATTGCCTGCACCTGGGCTGCGGAGTTAAAAGCACAGGGGTTGACTCTCGCGGATGAGCTCGAATCCCTGTATAAGCGTTATGGGATCTATGTGGGCCAGCAAATCGCAATTCGAACGAATGATCCTACTGGTTTGATTGGGGCTTGTATTCAAAATCCGCCCACGACCTTGGCGGGGATAAACCTGGAATTCGAAGCTGTATTCGGTGGAGAGCGCACACCTACTGGGCTGCTGCTGCGGGGCCCAAGCCCAGCAGGAAAAATTCGGGTATGGGCCCGGGCTTCGGGCACGGAGCCAAAAGCCAAGCTGTATATAGAAATCGCCGAGGCTGCAAGCCGACCCCAGGCGGAGGACTTATTGCAGCAGATTGCCCGGGAAGTGACCACATACATACGCCAGCTATAGCGCTCCGGACCGCAAAACACTCGGCGTTGCCAGCAAGCAGGATTGTGAACGATCCGTAGCCGGTCCGCGCTACATGGCTATGTGAAACTACCGCATGAATGCGCTGCATAAACGTGCCGCATAAGTGCTGAGCTGGAGTTGTGGGTCAGAGCAACGCCTCAGATCCTACTGAATCGAGAAAGTACAGCTCAGCTTTAATGCTACCTGTAGCGACCGGGCTCTTGATATCGAGACACCGATCAAGACATCAACAACTACAATTTGTAGTACAAATTCTGAGCTGGAATTTGTTGCAGCAAGGCATTCCCCCATCTCTGCCGCCTACCACCGGTTCTCTGCCGCAAAACGTTCGAAATAATCTCGGCCATGGCCACAGATCGCTGACGATCCATAGCCATGGCCGAGCGCATATGGCATGTGGTTAATATCGGGAACCGCGGTACCCGTTTATGCCCGCATTTATAGCAAAGGCCTGGTCATCGGTGAATGGCTCGGTATCGCTCGCATAGCGAGGCCACACGAGCTCGAAGGTGATAATGCCGTCGACAAGCTCCGCAAGATCACACACGCCACCCACGATTTCCGAACCGGCCGGCAGCATCACCGCCGGCGGCACCATAAGTGCGCTAGATAATTTATAGATTGTTGATAAGCTAGGATCCGCTGGGGTTCTAGCATTATTATCATTACGTTCCAGATTGGATATCTGGTTTCTACTCAAACCACAAATCTCCCCAAGGCGCTGTTGGGTTATACCTCGAATATCACGAAGCAGCCGTAAGCGAGCGCCAAACACGCGACCATAACTAGGCCACGTATCCCATTTATTGCTTAGACCACTTCTTATAAGTAGTCGCATGTTTTCAGTTTGCCCAAGACTTTGAATTTACACAAGAAAAATATGCAAACATTCACGGGTGATAATATTCACACGAACTTACCTGCATATAGTGACCATAAAAATCTCACTACCAGCACTTTTACTATTTTCTTATCATATTTCGGATTAAGATCGTGGCCTACCCATAATGACCTGCTATTTTGTTCCTACAAATCAATATTTCGCGGCCCGTAAAGTCGATCACCGGCATCACCCAGGCCTGGAATAATGTAGGCGTCTTCGTTCAATTCCGGGTCGATAGTGGCGGTCACTAACCGTACCGGTAGCCCCGAATGGGCGAGGGCATCTACACCCGGTTGGGCGGAAACCATGCATACCGCGGTGATATCCGTGGCACCACGGTCCGCAAGAATCCGCACCGCGTGCAGCAACGAGCCACCAGTCGCCAGCATTGGGTCGACCACAAAAACTGTGCGCCCACTCAAGTCATCAGGCAAGGCCTCCAGATATGGGACTGGCTCATGGGTCACCTCATTCCGTGCCAGACCGATAAAGCCCACCTGGGCATCGGGGATCATTTTCAGTGCCGGATCAATCATGCCTAACCCGGCCCGAACTACTGGAACGATAATTGGTGGATCGGCCAATCGCGTCCCGGTAGTTGCCGCAACCGGTGTGGTCAATGGGAATTGCTCAACACGTAGGTCGCGTGATGCTTCGTAAATCAGCATGGTTCCAAGATCTGCCAAAGCAGCACGAAAGCTGGAATTATTAGTTCGTTCATCACGCATAATGCTGAGCCGAGCAGCTACCAATGGATGATCCACAAGTAAAATATCCATATTTTTATGGTAGCGATCTTGAATCTCCTTGTCCCAGAATTTCGGCTGGGCAGTCCAACTAGATATGAACGATAATCTTCACATTGATCCGCAGCATGTTCGCAACCTTGCCACCGAGCTCACAACTATTGCCGATGCCCCTGTGACATCCACGTTCCTCCCCGGTGAAACCATGCTGGGGGTGGGAAAGTTCATTAGTGCTTTTAACGCCGCCGTCGATAGTGTCACCCTACGAGCCCGCATCCAATGCGCCTATGTCGATGATGCAGTGGCCAAAACCCTCGACTACGTGCGGCTCGTGGAGGAGCATGATGCAGCCCTAGGTCAAGCACTGGAACATGGCGATGATTGATCTCACCCGAACCATTCAGGTATTGGCCGACCTCAGGCCGCCCTTGCAGCCCGTGGCGGCCCCCAGCGTTCCCGACTTCTCCCAGCTCCCGCAGTTAGCACAAGTATTCGGTAATAATCCTTCGAGGTTTATGGCTGATCATCGTGTGCTCATCCAGGATTCCCACGAACTCATACAGTTGCTTGCTCAAGCATTACCGGAGTGCGAAATCACCTGCCGTTTTCTTGAACATCTTATCCAATCATTCATAGCCGAGGTCACGGCCACCCTGTCGGTGGTGTGCGCCAGCAGTGGGGCCAATTGGGTCGCCGTCATCAAGCAGCTTATCGTGATGCCTAATAAATATATTGAACAGGCGGTGGCCCATCTGCAGGGCCTAGAGCAACGGCTCGCACCTCTCACCGCTCGATTAGAACAAATTTCTGAGACACAGTCGGAACTCGCCGCGCCGCATGCCGCAACGGATGCCGCAACAACAGATACCGCAACGGATGCCGCAAAAATTCACAGCACCGCCGCCCGGGTTGCCATTCCCCTCGACGGAACATCGAGAACCACAAAGCCGACGGAGATGACACCTGGCACCCATCATGCATCGTCCGACCAGGTAGAACGCGGTCAACGCGCCGTCGCTGCGGCAAAAACCGCCCTTGGTACTCCCTATGTGTGGGGTGGCACCACAACCTCCGGTTTTGACTGTTCCGGTCTCACCCAATGGGCCTGGCGGCAGGCTGGCGTCGAGCTGCCCCGCCTGGCGGAAAACCAAAACATTGGGCGCCAAGTTTCCCCCGACGAGCTCATCGCCGGCGACCTATTGGTATGGAATGGGCACGTAGCCATGTATGCCGGCAATGGCCAAATCATCGAGGCTGGCGATCCCGTGCAATTGGGGTCAATGCGCACTGAGAATCTGGGCATGGAGTTTAAGGGGTACTTCCGACCCGATTAGTAGACTATGATGTATCCCCATGGCTAATAACGGTATTGTTCCTGTCAAGTTGTCGCTCACCAAGGGCGATTTCTACACCTTGTGGGCACCTTCTTGGCGCGAACACGGCGCCGAATGGCAAGCCTTCCTCGGCGCTGGCGATGACCTCTTCGTGTTTCACTCCCCCGCGGAACTCTTGGTTTTTTTGGAATCTGATGAGAAACACGACCTACAAAGTCACCCTAAATGGGGGGCGTTTTCCGCGCGAGATGCCCTACGCGCCGTGCCTGCAGAAAAAGAAGAATTCGATCTCGTTGAGGTGCCAGCATTCCTCGCCGACAATCCCTCAAGCAGCAATGTGAAAGCGGTAGCCCGCTGCTTCCGAATAGCACGGAGCCTCGGCGATGTGGCCGCATCGACACCTATTCAGGTGTTTTTCTCATCACATTCTATTTTGGGAAATGCCGAACGCGGATTGGAACACTTTACCGGGCCAGCCGGCATGTCCGAATGGACCGCGATTGGCCGAGTGGTGCTCGTCAACTGGGATTCGGTGATTGACGAGCTCGATGACCTGGTGACGGTCAAAGAGGTAGACGAAGACAAGATCAAGGACGCCGAACAGCGAATCGAAGAGACGAAGAAGATCAACGAGGAAAAGCAAAAGGCGGAAGAGCAAAAACGTAAGGAGGAGGCTGAACAGGTCGATCCTTACGACAATACCGTGTGGGGCATTGCCGGCATCGACCCCATTAAGATCTCCATCGACGGCCGTACCGTCTACACGCTGCGCACATATGTGCAGGCCAAACCGGTTTTCTTGGGGAAGTACGGCGAGATTTTCACCTTCAATTCTTCCAAGGCCCTGGTGCGGTGGCTGGTGGAACACGACGATCATGACCTCGCCAAGGTTTCCACGTGGGAAGACATCATGACCGTCGCCAACGCTGGCGAGCTCGGAGTCACGGTCCATCAGGACAATGTGTATTCCTTCAATGGCATTACCCGCGACATAGAAAAGGGTCCCGAGCAGGTGGATTCCAACCAGCTGTTGCGCGCCTACGAACTGCTTGCCGACGCCGCCGACTGGGCGGGTGACGACTCTCTCAACTCGTTCTTCCTGGCGAATCCCCGGATGCAGGACTACATTTCCTACCTCACTGGCTACACCAATAATGCTGGCTACACCCCGACCCCGCCGTTTAACGAACACGCAGAGGCCTGGCAGCAACTCGAAGATATGCTGACCAAGCGGTTCTCCAAATTTTAAGCCAAATAAAGCAAGGATTTAGGCACCATTTAGGTTTCTAACGAGTAAGTGGGGCTCCCGGCGCTTGTCGACGCCGCCAGTTCCGGTAAGCCCCATTATTCCAGGCCTAAATCCGCCCAGGTAATGCCTAATTCCGCCAGCAGAGCCGGATCAATGGCGGCGGCCTCCTCAGGGGTGAGGGAGATTGGGGGCTCCTGTGCCGGTTGTTGGGAAGCTGGTGAAGACGAGGACGCCTCGGTCGTGGCGTCGACAAGCTCAGCAAAGGCGGGTTCGATCACCTGTTCGCGCAATGCCATCCGCGTTCGCATCGGCAAAAAGGACGCCTCCAATGTGTTATGCAGCAACCGATAGTATTGGTCGATCTCTAGCTCGGTCGCCTCAATAA
>CAUVMZ010000140.1:0-8017 GCA_963552855.1 uncultured Corynebacterium sp.
ATTGCTACCCCCACCCTGCCCACCAATTATCCGACCGAGCTTCCTACAAATTACCCCACGGAGCTGCCTACCGAGCTCTCCACCTCCATCGCTGCCACCCCAACAACCACCAGCGCCGAGCCCAAGCCGGTCGAAATGCCCCTCACCAATATTATCTTCGACGACCCGGAAACTCAGGACCATATTGAGGTGCTGTCAATCATCCGTCATTTCCCGTCCGATGCCCGTGGTACCGGCAGGGAAACGGTGTTATTGCAGGTCAAGGTGGTTCCAGGGGAGGTGTATACCAATATCATTTCCCGTGGCGACTTTAGGCTGAGCTCCAAGGAAGACAAGCGGGGTTCCTCGCCAACTAGCTATCCCGAAGATGCCATGAAGAAGGCCGGGCACACTCCCATCGGTGACGTGAAGAGCGGTGATGGGGAACGAGTCGGCTGGTATGGGGTCATTGCCGGTAAGAACGTCGACTCCTACACCCTGACCTATACCCGGCAGGCTGCCGAGATCCTAATGCCGTCAGCTTCGGACAAGAAAGAAATCCCCAAATTTGAAAAGTCATTTGAACTGCCTGCCGCGCCAAGCAGCAAATAAGCAGTGAGTAGCGACACAATAATAATGGGTTGGTTGCATTGTAGAATACATTTGATCTGAAAACACATGATTACTAATCAAGGAGCATCTTGTGAACCTACTGGCAACTAACTATTTCATCGCTACTGAATCTGAACTCCCGGAAATACATGCCATTTACCTGGAAAAATTGGCCGAGATCAATGCTCAACCGGGAGTTACCATTGTCTTGTTGTCGGATGCGGAGAAGCCGGCTGAGTATCAGTCTGTGTACGAAGAACTCCTGCAAATGTATGCCAAAATCTATAACATTGGCGGGAAGAAGCTGGAACTTTACCAACTGGATACCGTCGTCAAGCTTGATGGGGTAACTGATGCTGCGCAGGCGCACAAACTGCTCACGGAATTCGCTCCCGCCGATGACCGCCACCCCAGCGTGCTCAGCAGCAAAGTTCTTGTCGAGTTGCCGTGATTAATATTGTCGGCGTTGCCGTTGACGCGTGCGGTCGCTGCGTGCATTACCACAGCGACCGCGACATTATTGCGAATAAATGTGCGACCTGTCGCCGCTATTGGGCCTGCTACCAATGCCACGATGAACTTGCCGACCACCCATTCGGGCGCATGCCGCTGACCGAACCCGCGGTGTTATGTGGAGCATGCGGCATGGCGATGACCTACTGGCAATACCAGGCGGCGGATAATTGCCCAGGTTGCGGCCACGAATTCAATCCAGGATGTTCGGCGCATCGACACAAATATTTCCTTACCCCTAATTGAGTAGGTTTTCACCCGCGCCTGCATAATGTGGCGTATTCCTTGTAGGTAGAAATACCTTATCACCAGGAGGAATGCAGCAATGGTGGAGCTGAAACTAGTGTGGTGGCCGCAGTTTCCGACCGAGGAATTTGAATACCACTACCTGCCCCTGACCGCGACGGTGGGCACCCCGCGGTTCGAATACGAGGAGGCGCCGTATTTTCAGCGGTTGCTCCTACATGCTAATGCGGCGCAGGTGACGCGCAAGAAAGCGGTGATTAGCTGCCTAGCTGCGGCAATGGTGCATGGGATTCCGGTGCTGAACCTGGAACGATCCACCCGCGTCGAGCTGAATCTGCCGGGCAAGGCGCGGCCGCCCTCCGGATACCCGGAGATTTTTCACTACCGCAACGCCTATCTGCCGGAATCCGACATTACGGTGGTGCGGGGGTATCGGGTGACAACGGTGGAGCGCACCTTTGTGGATATTTGTGCGGTTAACGGTGAGCTTGAGGGCCTGGTGTTCCTGGAGTCGGCCCTGCGGCGTGGGTATACCAAAGATAGATTTCAACAGTACCTGGATAGTAATTACGGCAGGTGGGGTATATCTAAAGCCCAAAAGATTTTGACCAAGGCGTTATATGGTATTGACTCCGTATACGAGACCTTTGCGCGCTGCCTCATCGAGAAATACCTTCCGCACCTTACGGTCGAACCCCAGGCGGTATTTTCCACGCCAAACTCGTATTATCGCGTTGACCTATTGATCGCGGGTTTTTTAATCTTGGAGATTGACGGCTGGGAAAAGTATCGGGGTTCGGATAAGCGGGTGCGAGTGATTTATGAGCGGCAGATTGCCCGCGAGCAATTTCTGACGGATGCGGGCTATCATGTGCTGCGGGTTCATCCGGACGAGATCGCGTCGAAGCTGCTGCGGAAGATTGCGTTTCTCACCGGCCACCCCACGCTTAATAGGCATCGCGTATTAGATTTGCATAATCGGCCGCCATGGTGGAATAAATAGCGAACGTGCTGGGGGCGGGGGTGGGTTTGGCATGCCCGGATGCTGGGGGATACCGTTTTTCGTGGGTTTGCAGCCCTCCCGCGCGCCATTGCCGCACATTTGGTAGCTGCGGAACCCTCGTGCAGCCCTGTTTTTATGCCCCGCCAAACCCGGTTTCGCAGCTATCAGAGGTGCTGCCGAGCGTCGTAAAGCGTATTGCTTGCTTGTCGACGCCAGCCCGTGCCGTTTCCGCTTCCTCGGCCCGGCATGGCCTGGCATGGCCCCAGGTAGCACGTTTGGTAGCTGCGGAACCCCCACAACGCCGTGTTTTCCGCCCTCGCCAAACCCGGTTTTGCAGCTATCAGAAGTGCTGCCGTGGGCAATCTCCGCGAGCCGCCAGCCCGTCACCACCCCACAAGCCGGGGGTAGCAGGTTTGGTAGCTGCAAAACCGGGTTCAGCAGGGCCGAAAAGCGGGACAACACAGGGGTTTCGCAGCTATCAATGGTGCGGCAGGTTGGTGCTTGTGTACATTATTGTGCGGTGTACGCGATACATAAGGTATCTACAACCTTCAGGGAGTTATGTATGACCAACAGACAAAGTGAAACGCGCGTGGCAGCAGCCACTATCATCGGCACAGCTATCGAATGGTACGACTTTTTCCTTTACGCTGCGGCAGCGGGGCTGGTGTTCAACAAGGTGTTCTTCGCGTCCAGCGAACCAGCCATAGCAACGCTCCTATCCTTTCTCACGGTGGGCCTGTCGTTCCTGTTTCGGCCGCTCGGCGCTTTTCTGGCGGGCCATTTCGGTGACCGGATTGGTCGGCGCAAGGTCCTCATGATTACCTTGTTCGGCATGGGGATCGCCACTACCTTGATTGGTGTGCTGCCCACCTACGCTGCCGCAGGAATTATAGCGCCGTTGCTGCTTATCTTTTTGCGGATTATCCAGGGGATTTCCGCCGGCGGCGAGTGGGGTGGGGCTGTGCTCATGGCGGTTGAGCATGCGCCGGAGAATCGGCGGGGCTTGTTTGGGGCGTTTCCGCAGATTGGGGTGCCTATTGGTTTGCTCATGTCGTCGGGGGTGCTGGCGGTGATGACCATGATTACGCCGGGGGAACAGTTTTTGCAGTGGGGTTGGCGGGTTCCATTCCTGCTCAGTTTCATCCTAATTTTTGTGGGGCACTATATTCGGCATCGGGTGGCCGAGTCGCCGGTGTTTGCGGAAATATCTGCCCGGAAAGAGGTTGCTAACAATCCTATTGGTGCGGTGCTGAAACGCAGTTTTTCGGTGGTGCTGTTGGCGGCCATCGTGTTTGCCGGCAATGGGGCTTCGGGGTATATGACCGCGGGCGGGTTTATCCAGAAATATGCTACCGGGAATATGGGGTTAGAGCGGGGTCCGGTGCTGTGGGCTGTGACGGGTTCTGCCGCAACATGGTTGGTGTTTACCCTGCTTGCCGGCATTATTTCGGATAAGATTGGTCGGCGAAACACCTATATTCTTGGGTTTATTGCGCAGATCATTGGTATCGCGGTGCTGTTCCCGCTGGTGAATACCGGTGATATTGCGAAGCTGTTTTTGGCCCTGGCCCTGCTGACCGTGGGTTTGGGTTTTACTTATGGCCAGCAGTCCGCGTTTTATACCGAGCTGTTTCCCGCTTCGATGCGGTTTTCCGGGGTGTCCGTGTCGTATGCCATTGGCGCGATTTTGGGTGGTGCGTTTAGCCCAATGATTGCGGCGTGGGTGATTGAAAAAACCGGTTCTACCAGCGGTGTTACTTATTATCTCATTGCTATGGCGGTGGCTGGGCTTGTCGCTATCTGCCTGTTTAAGGACCGAACGGGTATTCCCTTGGGCCCGGATCATGAGGCGGAGCAGGCGGTATCACCGTTGGTTTTTGCCCGCGAGCAGCAGTAGCAGGTTTGGTAGCTGCATAACCCGGTTCAGCAGGGCCTAAAAGCGGGACAGCACAGGGGTTTCGCAGCTATCGGTTTTGCTGTTGCTTGCTTGTCGACGCCGGCCCGCGCCGTTTCCCCCCATCCTCAGCTGCCGGTGGCCCATGTAGCCCCGGTAGCAAGTTTGGTAGCTGCGAAACCCCCGTGGCGCCGTGCTTGAGGCTCCGCTAAACCCGGTTTCGCAGCTATCAGAAGTGCTGCTGGAACATCTCCGGGTTGGATGGGTACAGGAATGTGGCCACGAGTGCGAGATAGCCGGCGAGCGTGGACTCCAGGTCTTCCAGGTAGAGGTGTTCGTCGTGGGAGTGAAGCTGCCGGTGGATTTCCCCCAGGGTGCGTTCGGGACTGTGCACGGCAAAACCGTAGCCGACGCCGCCGAGTTGGCGGGCGAAGCGCAGGTCGGAACCGCCGGCGGCAATGGTGGGCACCACGGTGGTGTCCGGGAAGAAGTCCGTGAATACGGCGGATATGGCCCGATAGAGGGGGTGGTCGGTGGGGGAGATGGTGGCGTCTTCGGTGATGAGGTGTTCGATTGTGTATTCGATGTCGGTGCCGAGGGCGTCGTAAAGCACGGAATCAACGTAGTCTTGGGACTGTCCGGGCAGGGTGCGGATATCCAGCTCTAACCAGGCGTGGGACGGCAGCACGTTGATGGCTTGGCCGGCGCGCAGCACGGTTTGGGCGATGGTCAGGTGGGAAATCGCATCACCGTAGGCGGCTAATTCGCCTAAATGTTCGTATCCTTTGCCTTGCTCGATGAGGGCGGCGGTGTCGGGGTCGAAGCGGAAGGCCGCGACGAATTGCCGCCAGGTGTCGGAGTCGGTGACCGCTGGTTGGGCGGCGGCGAGTCGGCGGGCTATCTCGCCAATTTTGACGGTTGCCAGGTCCTTGCCGTAGGGCGCGGAACCATGCCCAGGGTCGCCATACACGTGGATTCGACGTTGCGCCGCACCCTTTTCACCCACGTAAACGATGGTAGAATTCGACACGTCTTGCCCGTGGATATGGGAGCCGCCGGTTTCGCCGACGCAGTTTGCCCAGGAGAACGCGTTGGGGTGGTGCTCCGCGAGCCATTTGGCGCCTAGCCCGCCCCGCGCTTCCTCATCGGCGACCGCCACGAAGTGCAGCGTTCCGAGGTTCCCGCCCTTGCGCGCCACCTCGCGCGTGACCACGGCCATGGCTGCGGTGATAAACAGCATGTCAACGGTGCCGCGACCGTATATTTTCCCGTCTTCGATCATTCCTTCGAACGGTGGCTTGGTCCAATGCTGCTTATCGACGGGCACCACGTCGGTGTGCGCCAGGAATGTGAGCGGTTCGGCATCTTGGGGGTTGGTGCCGGGAACGGTGACCACCAGGGATGTTCGTCCGGGTTCCGGCTCAAAGCGCTGGATGTTGATCCCGCGGGTGTCGGCAAAGAATTCGGTGAGGGTGTCGGCGTTGCGGACCTCCTGGCCGCTGCCGGGGGTGAAGTCGTTGACGCAGGCGTTCTGGATCAGGGCTATGAGCAGCTCCAGGGTGTCGTGGTAGAGCGGGTTGTCCGAGGGGATGTGGGAGGAGGTCATGAAACCCATTGATAGCACAATCCTGCACATTTGGGGGTGATTAAATTCAAATTGTTGGCCGGAAATGACACATACTTGAACACTATTCAACTACAATCGCTTGAACACCGATCAAGAATGGAGACTCACCCCCATGCCCCTCACAGAATCCGCGAAACCAACGGATATTTTAGAGCTTGCCCGCACCAAAGTCTTAGACCAAGGAATCGGCCTCGACCAGGGCGAAACCCTCCAAGTCCTACAACTCGGCGACGACCGCATCACGGAAATCCTGGAATTAGCCCACCAGGTACGCCTGAAGTGGTGCGGCGAGGAGGTTGGGGTCGAGGGCATTATTTCGCTTAAAACCGGTGGCTGCCCCGAGGACTGCCACTTCTGCTCCCAGTCTGGCCTGTTCGAATCCCCGGTGCGATCTGCCTGGCTAGACATTGCCGGACTCGTCGAGGCCGCCAAACAAACCCAAAAGTCAGGCGCCACCGAGTTTTGTATTGTTGCCGCGGTCAAGGGCCCGGACGATCGGCTCATGAACCAGCTGGAGCAGGCCGTGGCCGCCATCAAGGCCGAGGTTGATATCGAGGTTGCCGCCTCGGTGGGGATTCTCACCCAGGAGCAGGTGGACCGGCTCAAGGCCGCCGGCGTGCACCGCTATAACCATAACCTGGAAACCGCCCGGTCGTTTTTCCCGAATGTGGTGACCACCCACACGTGGGAGTCCCGCCGTGAGACGCTGCGCATGGTTGCGGCGGCCGGCATAGAGGTGTGTTCCGGCGGCATTTTGGGCATGGGGGAGTCCCTGGAGCAGCGGGCCGAATTCGCGTCCGACCTGGCGGAATTAAACCCCACGGAGGTGCCGATGAACTTCCTGGATCCCCGCCCCGGCACGCCGTTTGCCGACAAAGAGGTCATGGCCACCACCGATGCATTGCGGGCAATCGGTGCGTTTCGGTTGGCGCTGCCCAAGACGATCCTGCGGTTTGCCGGCGGCCGGGAGCTCACCCTGGGTGACCTGGGCACGGAGCAGGGCCTGCTCGGCGGCATCAACGCAATGATTGTGGGCAATTACTTAACCACGTTGGGTCGCCCGATGGAAAACGACCTCGATATGTTGGATAAGCTGCGCATTCCCCTGAAGGTGCTGACCACCAGTGTCTAAGGAATCCACGGAACTGTTAGAAGCCTTGCTCGCCGGTGACGCACCCCGGTTCCACCCCAATACCGGCCAGAATCTCGCTGAAGATGGATCGTTGAAGCTTTCCCCATCCGCGCGTGCTGGCCTGGAGGCGCCCCGCTATTGTCAGCTGTGCGGCCGGCGCATGGTGGTGCAGGTGCGTCCCGACGGGTGGGATGCCCGCTGCTCTCGCCACGGCGCCATTGATTCGATGTACCTGGATAACCGCTAGCCAGCTTTACGACGCATTACGCAACGCGGGTGCGATGCGCCAAAAAATTACCGAGCGACTGAATCCCCTGCACCACCACAACCAGAATCAGCACGGTAATCACAATGGCCGAGGTATCAAACTGTTGATACCCGTAGGAAACTGCCAGGTCGCCAACGCCGCCACCCCCAATGGTGCCGGCCATGGCGGTGGCCCCAATCAGCCCAATGGTGGCGGTGGTCAGGGCCAAAATGATGGAGCTTTTGGCCTCGGGCAGCAGGAAAATCCGAATCGTTTGCCACATGGTCGCCCCCATGGAATCCGCCGCCTCCAGGATGCCAGACCGCACCTCCAACAGGGAGGCCTCGATAAGCCGGGATATATAAGGAGCGATAAAAATCGTGAGCGGCACCAGGGCGGCGGTCGTGCCAATGGACGTGCCGGAAATCAGGCGGGTGAGTGGGACGATAGCCACCATGAGGATGATAAACGGCACTGACCGGATGATATTCACCACCACATTGAGGATGCTGTACACCCACTTGTTGGGCTTTAAACCCCCGGGCCGGGTCACCACCAGGATGATTGCCAGCGGGATCCCTAGAAGCGCCCCAATGAACAGGGAGATGGAGACCATGTACACGGTTTCCGTGAAGGCCTTGGTGTATTGGTCGATGGTGACATTGGTGTCGAAAAGTTGGGTCATGGCAGGATCTCCACTTCGAGATGTTTCTGGGAACGGAGCCATCGTAGGGCCTGATCTATAATAATGCTGCGCCCCC
>CAUVMZ010000141.1:0-8003 GCA_963552855.1 uncultured Corynebacterium sp.
CAGAAACGGGGGTGAAAATAGATAATGGTAAAAGAAAACCCCGCTGGTCATATGACCTAACGGGGGTAAAAATCAATTTGTGCGCCATCAGGGACTCGAACCCCGAACTCACTGATTAAGAGTCAGTTGCTCTACCAATTGAGCTAATGGCGCTTGTTGTATTACCTGGAATGTTGAACTTCCGGGGCAACGAAGAAAACAATAACAGCACTTTCGAATTTTTGCAAAACCAGCCGAATATCGCCTGCTCACCACCTATTTTCCAAAGTGGGTTAGGATGAGGAAGCTCATGGTGAGTTCGGGGTGGGTTTGCGGTAGAAAGGGAAAGGGAAACGGGGCTATCGGGGTTAACCTGTGTCCGCCAAGGTGGTGCATCATAGGGTTTTGTGTCCGAGGGCGATGCTAAGGTGGAGCCTGTGGTCAGAATACATGGGGGTGGATTCCTCTCTCAGACAGACCCCCGTGGGGGAGTCTGAAAAAATCCCCGTTTACCTGTGCCGTTGTTGTGGACGTGTCCGCTTCCGGTTACGATCTGGCAACAGTTCCTTAATAAATCGCGTTATGGCTAGAATTTGGGTTTAGAATATGACGCACAAACCGAACTGATTTTTGGTCGGTTCGGCTTTAGTCACTAGAAGGCAGGAAATCTGAAGAAAATGAAGGTCTCGCGCAGGTCTGCGAAGAAGACGATTGTGGCGTTTCTGTGTAGCTCGGCGTTATTGCTGGGTGCATGCACAGTTGAGCAGGGGTCGGCCACCGATGTGGGCGACAAGTCTAGCGCGGCAAAAGCCTCGGAAGCTCCGAAGGTCAATGCCCCTAAGGCTAGTGTGAAAGACGGCGCGACTGGTGTTTCTCCACGGGATACCGTTGAGGTAAAATCGCAGGACAAAGGTTTAAAAAAGGTCTCCATGACCAATGAGGAAGGCAATGAGGTTAAAGGCAAGCTTTCCGACGACAAAATGTCCTGGTCCACCGCGGAGGAATTAGGTTTTAACCGTAATTACACCATTACTGCTGAAGATAAGAATGGCAAAAAGAGTACTACGAAGTTCTCCACCATTGAGGCGAATAATTTAGCGGAAAACTCTCTCTCCCCCTTAGATGGGTCCACTGTTGGGGTGGCTCAAACTATCGGGGTACGGTTTGATTCCATCGTCCGTGACCGCAAGGCTGTGGAGAAGGCCATTAAGATCGAAACCGAACCCAAGGTTGAGGGTGCGTTCTATTGGATTTCCAACCAGGAAGTTCGGTGGCGTCCAGAAAAATTCTGGGAACCCGGCACCAAGGTGAAGGTTGATGCCGATCTTTATGGTGTCAAAATTGGTGATAGTTCATATGCATCTAACGGTAATAAAGCCTCGTTTACCATTGGTAATAAGGTGGAAGCCGTCGTGGATGACAACACCAAGATGATGACCGTGTACGAGGATGGTAAGGAAGTGAAATCCATGCCGGTGTCGTTGGGTTCGCCAGCATGGCCGACCCCGAAGGGCATTTACATGATTGGTGATTCTTACCCATCAATCGTGATGGACTCCACCTCTTATGGTCTGTCCCTGGAAAATGGTGGTTACCGCACTCCGGTGCAGTACGCTACCCAAATGTCGTACTCCGGCATTTTCGTGCACGCCGCCCCCTGGTCGGTGTGGGCACAGGGCAATACCAACACCTCACACGGTTGCGTGAACGTCAGCGAAGAAAACGCAGCATGGTTCCAAAACTTTGTGAAGCGCGGCGACATTGTTACCGTGAAGAACACTGCTGGGGAACAGCTAAGCGTGTATGACGGTTTGGGTGACTGGAACTTGGACTGGGCAACCTGGAAGAAGGGTAACGCCAACGAGGCTCCCTAAAGCGAATCGTTCATGACGTGAGCCACAATCTCGCTCATAAAAACACGGCGCCATCATCAGGTGGCGCCGTTTCCTTATTCCCCAGCCCACGGCAAAATAGCATATTTGCAGCTAGGGGGTAATGGGGGCGACTGGCGGCCTGGCTTCGTGCCACGACGCTACTATGGGGAGAAAAGTGAGGTGTGGAACATGAGCAAGGACACAACGCCGAAAATTTCTAGAGAAACCGTACCGCAATATTTTTCTCGCGGGTGGATCTGTGTTAGTCGCGGCTGGGATAGTATTGCCATCGAAAAATTTTTGCCCATCCCCGATAGGGTGATGCCCCATAGTGGTGGGGCGGCCGATGTGCTATATCGGCGCGACCGCGTCAAAGAAATCGAAGATTCATTCGAATTCAAGGTTGATACTTGGCGACGCCGAGGGTTACACCGCGACGGGGAAACCCTCACCCACATCTTGCAGCAATTCTACGTCGACCCCAACTTTATCGGCCTGTCCAAAGTCGGATTACTCCGCGCCGCCCTCTGGCATTATGTGGAACGCGAATACTCTGACGAAAGCCCCGAAATCCAAAAATACCAGGTTGGCCTGCTCGGCGACTGCCCCACCAGCACCAAAGAACGCCTCATGGTGAACTATCTCCGTCACATGGGCACCAATTACGAGCAGCTGGTTAGCGCCACCGAGGGGCGTCGGGATTTCTACGTGTTCATCCTTTGGCAGGCGCTCAATCGGATTGCCGAAGAGTACCCTTACCTGCGGGAAGAATGCCGCAGGCAATTAGCATTGAAGCGTAATGAAACTGGCGACTTCAACCCGCCACGCGGCCATGCCCCCTACGTGACCCGCGCCCACAAACACCGGTTGGTGCGGCGGGCCGACCGCAAATGGCGGCGAAAATACCAACACCTGTGACAGGCGCTACAGCGGTAACTCCACCCCGGTATATTCCTTCAACCCGTGCAGCACCTCATCCTGAAACGCCGGATCCAACGTTGCCGAGTGCGGGTTTTGTACCTGTTTATGGAACCAATAACCCCCGGTCCGCGGCATAATATCCGACTCCGGGGCGGTGGCCAACCAGGTTTGGGTGCGATAGCTCAAATCCAGGTCGTCGGTAGCCGATGAGCCACCCATGCGGGTCGGCACCCAGCCGGGATGCACACTATGCACCATAACCTCCGGCCAATGCCGAGCAAGCCCCATCATCAATGCAGTCACAAACAGTTTCGAATTCGAGTAGTCGATAACACCGGTCGCAAATGCGTTCGGTAGGGCCTCCGGCGACCCATTCACATGCATGACGCTGCTCACTGTCACGATTCGCTTCGGCCGCGTCATCAAGGCCGATAGCACGTAGGGGGTGACCACATTCACCGCAAAGGTTTTCTGCTCGTTGTCCGAACCGGCATTATGAATCACCGCATCGAACGTGCCATATTCATTGGCGGAGGCCGCCACCGTCTCCACACCGGTGACATTATCGAGGTCGCCGTACACCACACCCCGCACCTTATCGACAATCTCGGTGACCTCACCGGTGAGCCGCTCCGGGTTGCGGGCATGAATCACCACATCGTGACCATCGTCGATAAGCTCACGGGCGGTCAATAACCCCACGCCACTTGCTGCACCGGTAACAAAAACCAGGGACATAGTAATCACACTTTCATCTCTCGTTCGGGTGTGGCACCCCAGTGTACACGCCCGCCTACCAAGCGTGTAGCTATTATGCAGTAATAACTTGCGGGGGTGTGGCAGGGGTAGGCTCGGGAAGCGTGGTCAGCTGCCGCGGCATCCGGCCGGCCCGCAACCCATTGCCAATAACAATGACCTCCGCAACCTCGTGCACCAACACCACCGCGGCTAACCCCAAAACGCCAAACAACGCCAGCGGGAACAACCCCACAATGATCGCCAACGCCAGCCCAATATTGCCGGTCATGATCCGCCGACCCCGCCGTGCATGCGCCAACGCCACCGGAATGAGCCGCACATCCGACCCGGTAAACGCCACATCCGCCGACTCAATCGCCGCATCGCTGCCGGTCACGCCCATGGCAATCCCCACGGTTGCCGCTGCCAACGCTGGCGCATCATTGATACCATCCCCAATCATGGCGGTGGGGGACTTATCGACGAGCTCCGCAACGACCCGGGCCTTATCCGCAGGCAATTGCCCCGCCCACACCCGATCCGAAGGAATACCCGCCTGTGCGGCGATCGCCTGGGCGGTCACCTCCTGGTCACCGGTGAGCATGACCGACCGCATGCCCTGATCCGCCAATGCCTGAACCGCGGCCGCTGCCTCCGGGCGCAACTCGTCCCGAATCCCCAGGACACCCGCAGGCGTTCCGTCGACCTCTACCACGACCACGCTCATGCCGGCCTGGGACATCTCCGTCACCCGGTCAGCCAACCCACTAGCCCCATCCGTGGGAATCCACCGGGGGCTGCCCACCCGAACACGTTTTCCCTCGACCACGCCAATGAGACCCTGACCTGGCTGTTCCTGCACCTCGTGCGCTGTCAAGGCGACATCGGTGGCATTATTGGTGCCGGGTTCGGTGGCCGCGGTCACGATCGCCCGCGACAACGGGTGCGACGACGCCGACTCCACTGCCGCAGCCATGGGCAGGGCATCATCGACCACAAAGTGGGTGGCAACAACCCGTGGGTTGTTCTCGGTCAGCGTGCCCGTCTTGTCAAAGGCCACCGTCTGAATCGTGCCTAACTGCTCAAATGCCACCCCGGACTTGATGACCACCCCCAATTTGCTCGCGGCCCCTACCGCCGAAATCACCGTCACCGGTACCGCAATCGCCATCGCGCATGGCGACGCCGCCACCAACACCACCAGCGCCCGCTGCGTCCACGTCGCGGGATCGCCAACCAGGAACCCAAACAGCACGATCAGCAGCGACGCCACCAGCACCGCCGGCACCAGGGGCCGGGCAACCCGATCCGCGAACCGCGCCCGCTCTCCCTTCGCCGACTGGGCCTGTTCCACCAGGCGCACAATCTGCGTCAACGAATTATCCCGACCATCCGACGTAGCCCGAATCCGCAGCGTTCCCGAACCGTTCACCGAACCAGCCGAAACGCTACTACCAGGGGAAATACCGACCGGAATGGATTCGCCTGTGATTGCGGACGTGTCCAACCACGACTGCCCCGCAATCACCGTGCCGTCCGTGGCCGCCCGCTCCCCGGCGCCCACGACCAGCACATCCGACGTCTGTACCTCCGATGCCGGCACCGTGGTTTCCGTATCGTCGCGGATCACCCGGGCGGTGTTGGGCATGAGCGACAATAGTGCCCGCAGGCCCTGTTGGGCGCGGTCCATGGCCCGATCCTCCAGGGTTTCCGAAATCGAGAAGAGGAATGCCAGGGCCGCGGCCTCCCCGACGTGCCCCAACAGTACGGCCCCGACGGCGGCAATGGTCATGAGCAGACCCACCCCCATCCGCGACCGCCCCTTGCCGACCATGAGCTGCCGGAGGGAGCCGGGGATGAACGTCCACCCACCAGCAATGAGCGCCACCCAGTAGCAGATGAGGGCAGCGGTGGGGGAGACCATGTGGTCTAGGATAAACGCCGTAATGCAGAACACGCCGGCGGTGATGGGGAACATGAGTTCGGTGTCTTTCCACCAGGGTCCGTGCTCTTCCGGCTCGTCAAACAGGGGCTTGGGGGTGCCGCAGGAGCAGCCGCACGCGCTGGTTTCTTCGCCGCTCATGCCTTCTCCTTTGCCGGTGCGGGGGCACAGCAGTCGTCGACGCATGGTTGTGATTCGTCGACCATCAGCACCGCATCCATGAGTGATTCCAGTGCCCGTGTGATGTGTGGGTCCGCAATTTCGTAGCGGGTCCGCCGGCCCTCCGGGATGGCGACCACGATTCCACAGGCACGCAGGCACGCCAAATGGTTAGAAACGTTTGTTCGAGTAAGCTCCAGGTCCCGGGCTAGTTGGGCCGGGTATCCGGGTTTCTCTAGGAGCGATAGGAGAATACGTGATCGAGTGCCGTCCGCCATGGCCCGCCCCAGGCGATTCATGACGTCCAGCCGAGAAGCAATAGTCAGCATACAGTGACTATACACCGTCTGCTGACCAATGCGGTAGGGGAGTGATGGTTGCTTTCTTCCAGTACCGTCCTTGCCCGAGCCCCGCTGTCCCCACGACCTTCGTCTTGGCCTGTGGGCCACAACCTAATGGGGTGGGAGCGTCTGCATGATCCCGATGGCGGTGAGCAGGATAAGCGGTGTAGCCTCCTGGCAGGCCTTGGTGACAAACCCCTCGGCAGCTTTGTCGGTAATGAAATGCAGCGCCTCGCGGATGCCACCGGATTCCTTCACACTCTGTGCCTGGTCTGCAATGTCTGTTTCGCCATGCTCTTCCAGAAATTTCACCAGCTGATCGAATCGTTCCTCAGCGACTTCTGGCCGGGCATGGTACATGATGCTGACATATCTCCTTGCGTAATCGGGGTTCGTATCCCTGCTTTGGTTGTTTTAGCAGCTCACAGCGCCGCGAATCCGACCGCGAGCATTGGCCCTACCCCAAAAACGCCAGGTTGACAATCCAGTGCGCAATAACCATGGGCGCCAGACGCCTTTGCTTATGCACAATGATGCCGGCGGTAACACCCCACGCAAAGAACGCGAATCCATAAACCACCATGCCCCGAACGTCGATAGCAAACATGGTGTGCTGCAACCCAAACAGCAGCCCCTGAACAATAATGGCAACCACAACGCCATAGCGGTGCGTGAGACCGGTTTGCAACCAACCGCGATAAATGATTTCTTCGATCGGCGCATTGGCAAGAAATATAATTGCGCTCAATATGCTTATTGTTGCGATGATGCCGCCAGGTAGTTGCGGGCTTGACTTGCTGAATATCTGCTCAAAATGGTTGAACATGTCGGCACCAAACATGAGGTACATTGCCCCCATCAAGGTGATAATCAATGGGATATATGTGACAACCAGCCAAAGCAGCCCCCACGCAATATCTTTCCCTATCCGATGCCTCTCAAAACCAAGATACGCCCAGAAAGAGACGTTATATTGACGAAACGTGTGCCAAATAACGACACCGCAGATAATAGTGACAAACGGAAAATAGATAGTGTCGGTCGGCGGAAAATCCCTGCTCATACCGGTCACCCTGAGGACGCCGTAAGTTGCAAGCGCCAACGCCGCCATGACCACCAGCCGGATGAGCACCAGAAAGAATGGCTTGGCCTGTTGTCTAGCGAATATATCCATCATAACCTCCATTGGTGTTAACCCGCGGTGATTTCCAGTGTAGAGGTAATGTGGCATTGCCGAGCTTTACGACGGTTTTACTGACGCCCTCCGTCTTGATCTGTGACAGGAAAACTTGGGGTGCACGTACCTTGGAGATAAAACGTGGTGTTTAACGAAGCTTATTCAGCTGGGAGAACTCGTCTTCATCAATAGGTGGAAAATCAGAAAGGACATGCCATCTAGCTTGTCTTTCCTTGCCTCCAGAAACTAGTCATGCGTGGGGAAGCTGAATAAGCTGCAGCGTTTTTCTATCATGTGTTAGGCCCTTTGTTGCGTTCATTACATTTAACCACCTCAGCATTGACTTAGAGCAAGATTTTATTTAGAATGAAGCTAATCGTTCAGCCCGCCTCAACCATTATGGTTGGGAGTGGGCTGGATCTCTTTATTACTGATTTAGGCTATTTTAATGAATGATGTGCCATTAAAACCTGCAATGACCACTGCTGAACATATTATCTTGCTGCAAGAGCGTGGCATGCACGTTGATGAAGAACTCGCACAACAATGGTTGCGCAATGTGTTCTATTATAGATTATCTGCTTATTGGTATCCATGTCGTAAATGGGGTGAAGCGTCTGATGGTAGCAAGAAAAGATTAAATAAATTTATGCCAGACACGAATTTTGCTGATGCTGTGGCTTTATATGAGGCAGATCGTAAACTTCGCACATTGATCTACGATGGTATTGAGCGTGTTGAAGTGGGATTTCGTACAAGAATATGTGAATTATTGCTCGCAAAAAACCCAGGTGACCCTCTGCTGTATCGTGATGAAAGTATATTCCGAGAAAAATTTGATCATCAGAAATGGTTAAAAACGGCAGATAATC
>CAUVMZ010000142.1:0-7865 GCA_963552855.1 uncultured Corynebacterium sp.
AATGTTCTACCAACCACCAGCCGAATCCCATTTCCCCAGCGGCTGAATAAGCTTCGATGATTTTGAAAACGCTGCCGATGCAGTTTTTGACGCGCATGATAAAGGCTGCTCCTGGGAAGATCTCACCAGTGTTTTGGAAGTGTGTACTGGACTATGGCCGAACCGGGAGACCGGGAAAACACCTCAAACTGGCAAAGAAGTCCTCGAACATTTCTTCCAAGAATATGCGCTTCCCGACCCTAACCCAGAAGACGATGATTATGAGGATTTCACCGAAGACGAAGATGATACTTGGTGGTCATAGTCAGGCCACATAGCAACCATACAACTACAGAAGGAAATAACCATGGCATATAGCGCAGATGTTCATAAACTCCAGGAAGACGCTAAGCAGCAGGTTCTCTCCCAACATCTTGCTGCACAACTATCCTATTATGCAGCCCAACCCACGAGCACAAGAAAACGACTCGGTAGGGTTGTTATCAGTGGAGAAACCTCCCTCTCGTTCCGTGTTCCTCATGCCCGCGTCTACCGAAGTTTAGAAATCATCACCTCCATTAACCCTCATGATATGAGGCGACTTCTCGAAGAAACCATGTCACAAGATGACAGCGATCCCTTCACATACAAAATCTTCAGAACAAAAGACATGGCAAGCCGACCAGGTAAAATTTACTCGATTCGGGTTTTAGATGATGAGAATGAATATGGTTGGATCAAGATGCAAGCCACCAGGGGTGTTGATGTAGAGTACGAGGATACCGAGGAGATGCAGATCAAAAACCCGTTGGTAGAATCGCGTGCTACCACCACAATAAAATTAATCAACGTAGAAAAATACCTTGCTGAAAAAATAGTATCGGTATTCGGATAAATCAGCTGGGGAAGCAATCGTAATAATGGGTTGCTTCCCGCGCATCCCTCTGGACAAACCGCAAGGAGACTTTCATGGGCTATCGGGAAATAGCTGCTCGGCAGCGTGGGTTCTTACTCCGGTCTCAACTCACCGAAGAGGAAATCAAGGAAGCACGGGATACCGGGTTTATTGTTAATGAGCATTTATTGCATACCAAGCAAGCTTTTGAAACTCAGCTCAGCGGATACTCGACCAGCGATATTTACTATTGGGCATGGCTGCTAGCATTTCCCACGATTCCCCCGGAAAAGCGGAACCCTATGCCCTATATGGCAGGTAGCGCAGCACTTGATATCCGGGAGATTGGCCGGATTGGCAGTGGTGACCCAATATATGTCGTTGCTCCACCAGAGCTTATGGCTTATGCCGATACCACCGAGGGCGTTAGTGAATTCATTGTTGATGATCATATCCAACCTACGGATTGGTCCCTGATTGATAGCACCCCAGTGGAGAATATTCTTCCCGCGTTGCGGAAATACCTCATGACTAATGATGATTTCGAGGACTCCGCTGATGCAACCCTCGACGCACATTACTATGGTTGTTCCTGGGATGAACTCGCTGAAGTGCTAGAAGTCTGCACCGGACGATGGACCGATGAAAATGGCAGAAAACCCCAAACAGGCAAAGAAGTCCTCGATCACTTCCTCAATGAATACGCCAGCCCCGCCACAAGCGAAGACGAAGAAGATGATTGGTAACCGCGCGCAATCGCAAGCATTATCTCCACAGTACTTGACGACGAACTCTCACGGGGAAGAACATAAGCAAAAACACACTCAATAAGCGCCATAATGCACAAAAAGTGCAAATTTCGGCCTAGAATATGGGTATGTTACTTTCATTCACGGTCGAGAACTACCGATCATTTGCTTATGAAGCTACTTTGGACATGCAGTCCCCAAAGTTTCAAACACTACGACCCCGCGAGAACGAGTCATGGAATGATCTTGTTCTTAAGCGAGCAGCAATTTTTGGCGCTAATGCTTCCGGTAAAACCAACATAATCAAACCACTGGGAATACTGCGCAAGGCCATTACATCGTCAATACGAGACGAAGACTTGGTAAAAGATTTATATGATCCACACAAACTTTATAAAGACGATCCCACCACATTCATCACTGAATATGAGTATAAGGGCATTCGGTATCGGTGGACATTAGTGCTAGATAAAGCCGGCATCGTTGAAGAAAGCTTATATGCCAATGCCAAACGAATTTGGCAGCTCATTTTTGAGCGCGAACGTGACACAATCGTTTTCGGCAAAGGCGCACAAATCCCTAACGCCGCACAAGAGAACATTAATCAATTTCTCAAGCCAACCGCATTATGCTTTAGTGCCTGGTCAACAATAAAAAATCCGGGTAGGTTTATTGGCGCAGTGTACTGGTGGAAAAAGAAGATGCGTCCTCCAATCCATGTCTCTGATTCAAATCGGGCAGCTCGCCATTATTGGGTCATGAAGCTTACCTCAAAAAATATTAATTGGCTGAACCTGCTCAAACTCATAATGACCGCCGCAGATGTGGGAATAACAGACGTCTCCGTTAAGAAGGAAGAAGCATTACCGGAAAACTTACGAGAATTCCTCATCAATTTAGAAAAAACGCAGACAGAAGTTTCAGGTAATCAACCACAAGGTATGTCCTTTGCTGAATACCTCCAGCAGTATATTGAGTTCCATCACGAAGGCGAATCAGATGGCTTTGTTCTCAAAGAAGAGGATGATCACGAGGCACACAGGTATGGATTGATACTATTTTCCCGGCGCTTTATGCGCTTTACCGTGGTGCACTCCTTATCGTTGATGAACTAGATAGCAGCTTGCACCCCACATTGCTGCGTGAATTCATTCACTATTTCCAGGATGAAGAGATCAATACCCAGGGTGCGCAGTTGATTTTCACGACCCATGACCTTACGCTCCTAGGCAACCACCCCACGGAAGCCCTGGATCGCAACGAGGTATGGTTTGTGGAAAAACAGCAATCAATTTCCGAACTCATTGCTTTGAGTGAATTTTCATCACGCGATAATCATAATATTGAAAAGCGCTATCTCCAGGGCGTCTTTGGCGCTGTTCCTATCACTTCCTCACGAGGCATTGCCGAGGCCCTAGATGGATTGCGTGCAGCGACAACGGAAACGAAAGCATAGAACATGGCCAAAAGGAGCAAAGGCAAAAACATAAAATCACACGGGCGTGGACGTCCAGGAACGCGCTCCACGTCTGAGCCCATTCTCCTCTTTGTGCAGGGAGAATGCACCGAAAAAGACTATTTCAAACTTTTAAAACGTCGCTTAAGGTTGCAGAGCCTTACCATAAGAACAGAATCACAATCACCAGAAAACCTCATTAAGCAGACAAAAACCACCATTAGCAGAGAGAATGACGCACCCTTTTCCGCAATATATTATGTTGTTGATGTTGATGACACTAGTGTTGGGCAGTTCCATCAAGCATTCAAGGCAGCAAAAGATGCAACTAATTGCTGTGAAACCGAATACCACTTTGTGGTATCCCATGAAAGTTTTGAAGCCTGGCTCCTAGCACATTTCGAAGATATTCGAAACAAAAACTTTTCTCGAAAAACTATGGGCGAAAAATTACAGGATAGAGAAATGCTCAATGGGCCAAGCGGGAAAAACGTTTCAGATAACTTCCCAGTGGAAGATTATGAACAGGCTGTGAAGCAAGTCACACATTGTGCCTTTGATGAGGTCAACCGAGAAACTACTAGCACAGCGATGCCCCACCTGATTACTGAGCTCATAAAATTGAAGCCAAAAACCCAACCAAAATAGGGCTACCGGTTCGACTTGAGGTCCTGCGGCCACCGGGATTTGTCCAGAGTGAATAGTGGCTCGTCCCGGAGCTCCGCCACGCCGTCGCCAAGCACCACGGTGCTGGAATTATTCGAAATCTTGACGGTATCGCCGCGGGTATCCACAAAATAGGGGCCCACTTGCACCACGGACTCGTCCGGGAACGTATCCTCGGGGTTGATATTCCCCGACGGGAAATAGGATGTGCGCAATGATGGTGGTGGGCTGAACGAGAAGGCTGCGAAATTGGTTTTGCCCTCACTGTTGCTCTTGCTGTCGCTATTGGTTGGTGCCTGCGCGGGGCCCTCATTGACGATTGGCCAGGTGGCTTTCTGCCGGTTCGTACAGCTCGGGCCACTAGTTTTCTGGGTCAGGTAGAAATCGCAGAGGATTTTTCCGTCGCCCATGGGGACGTCAGCAAGCACATTACCCTCATATGTTTTAATTGCGGGCGAGTAATTCGCGTTACCCAGGGGGATGGTGATGGCGTCGCTCGCGGGCGGGTTGGTGTGAAAGTCCAGCTTCAGAGATTTCACGTCGATGGTGGGGTTAGTTTCCTGCCGCAGCGCCCCATCCGCATATTTATAGGTGATTTTCTGGGTGGGCCCCTCGGTCACGCGCGGGTAGGCCAGAGCCTCGTAGGTGACTTCCAGCTGGTTATCGGCGACCGTAATGTCGCGCGCATCATAGGCAAGGAGAAAACTCGCGTCGGTAATCAATTGGTCACGATGAAAAAATATGAGGGTGCGTTGTGCGGATTCCATCGCCATGGGATCGTAGTGCGCTGGATCTTGTTCCACGCCCTGGAGGGTCACCCAGCTGAGGTCGGCGCAGGGGTCGAAGTGGTTGTCCTGTATTGTGAAATAAAACTGGTGGCTGCCGCCCTGGATGGGGATTTTCTTGGCGGTTGCCCACAGTCCGAAGGCGGTTTCGGCCAGGTCGAGTTGGGGGTGGCATTCGGTGTCCGCCACCTGTGTGCCGATCAGCCCGGTGCCGGCGCCGCTGCCGAGACCCGCCATGCCGGTTAGTAGGGCGCAACCGGACAGTCCGCCCACGCCCACGGCACCGGCCAGTATGGTCGCTGTTACCGCCAGTGCCGCGCGCAGTTTCATCACAAACCCCATATCCGATAGTTGCCGATAAAATGTTTGTAATACAAATCCTATCGGAGATTAGGGCATGAAACCAGACGTTTCATGCCGTGTTTCACATAATCGGGTGATTATTTACTGCGACTGCCGGCCTTCACCACCCGCTTGGTGGTTTTCGCCGGTTTCTTCACCGCCTTCTTCGTCGTGGTTTTCTTCTTTGCCGCGGTCTTCTTCGTGGCCTTCTTTTTCGGCCCGCCGTCTGCGGCCTCTTTGGCGCGCCGCTCGGACAAGAGTTCGTTGGCCCGCGCATCCGTCAGGGTGAGCGGGTCATCCCCCTTGCGTAGCGACGCATTGGTTTCCCCATCCGTCACATAAGGGCCGAACCTGCCGTCCTTCACGCTCATGGGTTTGCCAGACACGTCATTATCGCCCAGTTCCTTAATGGCCTGCTGGGTAGCGGCACCCCGACCCCGGCGTTTCGGCTCCGCATAAATGCGGCGGGCCTCATCCAGGGTGATGGTGAAGATTTGTTCCTCACTGCTCAGGGATCGGGAATCCGTGCCCTTCTTCAGATAGGGGCCGTAGCGGCCGTTTTGGGCGGTAATCATCTGGCCGTCGATGGGATCCACCCCCACCTCCCGGGGCAGGGCGATCAATTGCAGGGCTTCATCCAGGGTCACCGTGGACGGGTCCATGCTGGAGAACAAGGAGGCGGTGGCCGGTTTCAGGGTTTCCTCAATGATCTGGTTGATGCGTTTTTCCTTCGCGGCAATCGCGGTTTTGGTCTCCCAGTTTTTGGCCCGCTTGCCCTCGGCGGCGCGTTGGGCGTCCTCCGCGGCCCGCTCCTCGGCAACAATCTGTTCCGCGGACACCGCCACTTTTTCCTTCTCGTCCGCGCCCATGATCTCGGTGACGTAGGGGCCAAACCTGCCCTCTTTGACCACAATAACCCGGCCATTAGCGGGGTTGACGCCCAGCTCTCGGCCCGATTGGGGAGTGGCGAAGAGTTTCTCGGCGAACTCCAGCGTGAGCTCGTCCGGGGTGGTGGTGTCGGAAAGGTTAGCGCGCTGGAATTCGGGTTCCCCGTCCGGCTTCACCCCGATTTGGCGTTCCAGGTAGGGGCCGTACCGGCCCACCCGCACATAAATGGGTCGACCCTGGTCGTCGTCGAAAAGCGGTAGGGAGTTGACCACCCGCGCATCAATCTGCTCTAGGTTATTGCGCACCAGCGCCTTCAGACCGCCCTGGCGGGCAATGGTTTCGGCGGTGGCGTCGGAGGCGTGCTTGTCGCCGAAATAGAACCCCTTGAGCCAGTTCGCACCAACCTCGTTCCCTGCGGCAATGTCGTCGAGCTCGTCCTCCATGGAGGACGTGAAATCATAGTCCACCAGGGCGGCGAACGATTTCTCCATCAACCCCACCACGGCGAACGCCACCCAGCTGGGCACCAGCGCATTGCCACGCGAATACACGTAGCCGCGGTCCTGAATGGTTTTAATGATGCTGGCGTATGTGGAGGGGCGGCCGATGCCTAAATCCTCCATCTTTTTCACCAGCGATGCCTCGGTGTAGCGGGCGGGCGGGTTCGTGGTGTGCTCGTCGGCGGCAACATCGGAAATCGCCACCTCATCGCCGACCTTCAGGTGCGGCAGCCGACTTTGGTTCGCGTCGGAACTCGCGGCGGCGTCGGCAATCGCATCCGAATAGGCACGCAGGAACCCGGCGAACGTGACCGTGCGGCCCGTCGTGGTGAACTCCACATCCTCGTTGCCGATCGTGACCTTCATGGACACGCCCTTCACATCCGCCATTTGCGAGGCGATCGTGCGCTGCCAAATCAGTTCGTACAGCTTATATTCCTCCGCATCCAGCTGCGACCGGAGCTCCGCCGGGGTGGAAAACTGCTCCCCGGCCGGGCGGATAGCCTCGTGGGCCTCCTGCGAATTCTTCACCTTACGGTCGTAGCGGCGCGGCGCATCCGCCACATGATCCTTGCCGAACAGGGCGATCGCCTGCTGCCGGGCGGCCTGTAACCCCTGCTCAGATAGGGTTGTGGAGTCGGTACGCATGTAGGTGATGTGCCCGTTTTCGTACAGTCGCTGCGCCACCCGCATGGTGCGCTCCGACGTGTAGTGCAGCTTCCGGCCCGCCTCCTGCTGCAGCGTTGAAGTCATAAACGGCGCCGACGGTTTCCGGGTGTATGGCTTCTCCTCCACGTTTATGACCGGCAGGGTCACGTGCTGCAATTGGGTAGCCAATTGTTCGGCCTGCGCCTTGGTCACCACCACCGCGTCGCTTGTGAGCTCGCCGCGGTCGTTGAAATCCCGGCCCGCAGCCACCCGCTTGCCGTTGACCCTGCTCAACCGGCCCGCAAACTTCCGATCGTCCCCACCGTCCGTGCTTGTCGACGAGCCTTGCGGCGTCGTGCCCGCCGACGCGGGGGCCGTGAACTCGGCCGCCAAATCCCAATACTCGGCCGGCACAAACACCATGCGGTTGCGTTCCCGATCCACAATCACCCGGGTCGCCACCGACTGCACCCGGCCCGCGCTCAGCCGGGGCATCACCTTCTTCCACAGCACCGGGGAAACCTCATAACCATACAACCGGTCCAAAATCCGGCGGGTTTCCTGCGCATCCACCAGGTTATTGTCCAACTCCCGGGTGTTTTGGGCCGCCGCTACAATCGCCGGCTTGGTGATCTCATGAAACACCATGCGCCGCACCGGCACCTTCGGCTTTAAAGTTTGCAGCAAATGCCAGGCAATCGCCTCGCCCTCCCGGTCCGGGTCGGTGGCCAACAACAGCTCATCCACATCCTTGAGCTTGGCCTTAAGATCCGCCACCTTTTTCTTCTTATCCGGGCTCACCACATATAACGGGGTGAAGTTCTTATCCACATTCACCCCGAGTCGCGCCCATGGCTCCTTCTTATATTTCGGCGGCACATCAGCAGCCCCCCGCGGCAGGTCGCGGATATGACCCACCGCCGCCACAACCATCTAATAGCTGCCTAAATAGGGTGC